>JBKQLO010000225.1:0-4781 GCA_052147055.1 Terriglobales bacterium | reverse complement strand
CGCAGAACATTACTCCGGCTCTGGCCGAGGGGTTAGGGCTTTCCCGGAGCTATGGCGTCGTCATTTCCGATGTCACGCCGGGAGGTCCTGCCGAAGCCGCAGGACTGAAGATTGGCGACATTGTCGTGACCGCCGACGAGCGGCGTATTGACACTCTTCCGGGCCTGACTGCTGTCATGTATCTGCACCCCTTGGATGAGGTCATGAAGCTGGTGATACTGCGCGGGACACAAAAAGAGATTCTGGAAATTCCAGTTCTTGAACACCGCGATCCCATGGACAAGATTGTGGACGCGGTCGATCCGGAGAAGAGCCTGGTCCGCCGGCTCGGGATCCTGGCTGTCGATCTCAGCCCTCAACTAAAGTCGCTGGTCGGAGACTTGCGCATTTCTTCTGGCGTGGTGGTCGTGGCCCGAACCGCTGACCTGCTCGGCCCCGAGACCGACCTCCGGACGGGAGATGTGATCCACAGCGTGAATTCCATCTCCATCGATTCACTGGATTCGCTCCGCGCCCGTCTTCGGGAAGTCAAGCCCGGCGCCCCGGTTGTCCTGCAAGTGGAACGCGATAGCAAGTTGGAATGGGTGGCCTTCGAGATGGAATGAAGCATGCCCCACCCCTAGATTCAAATTCGCTCCCGCTGACTCCCCGGCGATGTCATCGGTGGAGCGAGGCAAACAGGAAAATCCCATCACAAGGCGGGTTGCCCGCATCTCTACCAAGAACGTAAGGCCGCGGTGCTCGCAAGTTTACGCTATTCTGTCACCGGAGCGTTCCACCCGACTGAGTTAGGGGTTATGCTACTGCTACCCGGCGCCCTTATGTTGCATAGCCTTACGTTGATCGTATTGGTCGCGCTGACCCACGAACTCAGCGCTAGACCGCCGCTGCCGGTTTCCAAGCTGGCAGCCGGATTCGCGACAGCCACCCCCGACGTAGTAGCTCCGGTAAGGGTTATGGTCTGATCTTGACAAGTGCCTGGACTTATCGATGTGAACGCCGAGTTCAGAGAGGCCCCCGCGATCCGAAGGATTAAATTGATCGACGAGCCGCCGCCTACCTGAAGAGTAGCCCCAGACGCAATCGCAACGTTACCGGAAAAAGTAGTAATTGGGCTGCAGGGAAAATCGCTGAGGAACGCTGGTGTTGCAGGGGAGTAGTTGTCGAACAGGCACACCGGGCCGCCGACTCCTGCATTGGTCATATCCATACCGCTAGAATCCAGCGTGTTATGACTCAGCGATGCTCGCGCCGTGCTTCGTTCGCGTAGAACATGCGCGGGACTTGGAAATTCGATGAAAAACATGTTCTCTACAGTCAGGTCAGAGTTTGCGTTATTCAGATCGAACACCCAGGTAGTATGCACCGGATCCCCGACACCGCTAACAAATCCGCCGCTTACAGAAACCCCTAAGCACCCACTCGCACTCGATGAACAATCGATCGCATAACCGGAATCAGGGCAACCCATATAACCAGGCATCGTGCAACTCTGCCCGATCTCAAAGGCAACGTCTGTAAACGACGCCTTGTTCACGTTGACGAGGGTTACGCCGTTAGTGCCGACCGCCGGGCCGATGCCTCCGCCTCTCATGTGGAATGATGTCGTTGTGCTTACGGAGCTCCCGATTTTGATCGGTCCCCCGGTGAACGCCGTATCGTTAACGTCGATTACCTCATTGATCAGCTCCGTCTGCAGCAGGACGGGCGGAGTAAGCCCGTCGCATCGCAGATAGCTGTTGTCGATGATCGCGCCAACGACATCATTCCCGTTAGGCCCTACGACTACCTCCGCCGTGGAGAAGCAGGTCGAAGTTGGATAGACGGAGACATTGTCTAGCCCAGCATGATTGAGGCAGCATTGAGCACCCGATGCGCCCCCGAAGTCAATGGCAACAGTCCCGGCACACTGATTGTCGATGGCGAGGTCCTTGAGCCACGGTGCCACCGAGTTGCCGGTCAAAACGATCGCCTCCCCCGACCCGGTATAGACCAGATCAGTTCCGACCAATGGATTGGACGCGGGGAAGGGAGGCGTGCCGGCGCCCGCACCCTTAAAGATCACAGTCTTATTGCAATTTGTAATCGTGGTGGAAAACCTGAAAATGCCCGGTGGGAAGATCAGCGTGCCCCCGCCAGCCGGCAAATTGGAACAAGCATTGTTCGCTTGCATCCCAATGTCGCTTCCCGGGAATTGGTCCACGTAGAGGACGGTCGCAGTGCGGGAAGGGCTGGATCCCCCCTGCACAGTCCACGACGCGTCCCGGAAGGCCGCCATTTGCATGATCCAATTCCCTACCGTTGCCGCGGGGCAGGTGATTGCCGTACACGCCGTGGCCCGCTGTAGCACGTTGTTGCCAGCTATCGCGCTGCTGTTGTCCTCTGCGATCGCAGTTCCGCCGGGGCCGTGTACTGACTGGAAGCTGCCAAAACCGCTGCCAGGGGTCAACAAAGTGCTGATGTTCTGGTCGATTATGCCGACTGCGAGGATCGTCAAGTTCGAGTTCGCCGGAGCTACGTTGCCGCTGTCGAGCAGGGACGTCGGATTGGTCAGGGAACTGTACCCAGCAGATGCGCTGTCCAGCGGATTGGTCAGGTCCAGGCCGGTGTATTCGACAACCACCACGCTCGCGGCTGAGAGGGTCGCGTTCGGATCGCCGGAGCCTACAGGCGGAGCCGGCGCGGTGAACGTCACCGCCACCGAAGTCGTGCCCGACGCGATGCTCTTCGCATAGAACATCTGGGCGCTGGTCGGGTTGGGAGTGGTCGCCGATTGCACGGTTGGTCCCACAGCGTTGTAAAAGGTGTCGATTGAGCCTGTGCCGTCGGCGACTGTTGCGGTGTATGTAGCGCCGTATACGGAGGTCCACTGCCATGACGTCCACACCGCGAGCAGGTTCCCCATGGTCGTGGATGAAATGGGGACAGTGCAGGTTACAAGGAGAGTGTTGGCAGGTGGACTACAGCTCCAGTTACTCGCGCTGTGAACGCGGTTAGGATTCGCAAAGGCCGGCACAGCAAAGAGCAGGACAGCGCAGAGGGTATGCTTCCTCATGATCGCCCCTAAACTGTGAGATTTGTTTACTTGCCCCTGGGATATACGACAGCAGCGAGGTTAGATGAAGGTCGGGCGCGCGTCAACTATCTACGTATGTACGCCGCAGAAACCCGTGCAGTAAGCTAGGGAGCGATCTCGAATACCACCCCGCACGTAAAGGTAGGGGCACATGTAACACCGCCTTCCTGGGTCGTGCCGTAGAGGTTACCAGAGCCGTCCATGACTAGTCCCGCCCACGGGTCGGCTCCGTCTGCGCCGCCGGTGAAGCTGTGTAGCACGGTCTCCTTACCAGCCGGGTCTAGTTTGAAGATTACCCCGCAGGCATCTCCGTTGCAGTTTCGATAGGCGCCGCCGAAGAGCGTGGTACCGAATATATTTCCTGATGCGTCCCTTACCAGCGGACCGGACAGCGGCCTTTCCCCGTCGGCACATTCGGAAACGGAGCAGAAGGAATATAGGACCGCCTCCAACCAACTTCCGTTCTCTTGTGGCGACAGCTCGAAGACCGTCCCACAACCCGAGAAGCCGCATCCTTCGCTGGTGCCGCCGTTCTGGGTTGTTCCGTACAGATTCTCCTGGGAGTCAAACAGCAAGACCGAGGAAGGATTTGCTCCGTCTCCGCCCCCGAACGTATGCAGCACGGTCTCGTTGCCGGCGGGATCCAGCTTGAACACGACACCGACTCCGTCGTTGCCGAACCCGGCTCCGCCTGCGGAGGTAACACCGTACAAGTTACCGGCAGAATCGAGAATGACGCCGCCGGGGAAGCAGCCGTCCGACCCTCCGGTGAAGCTGTATAGTATGGTCTCGCCGCCAGTCATATCTATCTTGAATACGGTGCCAAGGCCGTTGGGGCCGCCAAGCTGAGTTGTTCCGTATAGATTCCCAGCCGCATCTTCCACCAGCGGCCCATCCGGGAAAAAGCCGTCGGGCGTCGCCGTAAACTTATGGATCACGGTTTCCTTGCCCTTGGGACTCAGCTCAAACGCAACTCCGCAACCTTTCAACTTGCCACACGAGGGCTCGTTATCGCCGCCGTACGGAGTAGTGCCATAGAAGTTTCCGGCGGCATCGCGGAGCAGGCCCGCGCCGGGTTGTGTTCCGTTCGTGCCGCCAAAGCTATACGAGCCTACCAGTTTGCCCGCCCTATTCAGCATGAAGGCTGTACCGCAACGGTCCTGGCCGCATCCTACAGCCCCACCAAAGGCGGTGGTGCCGTAGAGGTTGCCAGCTGCATCTCTGACCAAAACGCCTTCAGGGAGGGCACCGTCCAGGCCGTTGAATGTGTGCAACACTTTGAACGTCTGCGCACGCGCAGTCGCCAGCAGTCCGAATGTCAAAAGCAAAATCCTGGCGCAGGTGTTAGGTCTGGCATTCATGGCAGGTTACCTCACTTCCGGCGGCGGGCCACAGGGGAGCACTGCGCAGCTATATTCCAGGCGACATTTTAGCATGAAATCCGGCGCCCTAGGCCGCTTTCGCACACCGCGCTGCCGCCGTTACCTTCTCCTTTGCCTGCCCCTCGCCCTCAGATCACACCCACCTGTGACGCGTGCCGTCGCATTTGTCTTTTGACAGGTCTCTAATAGAGATAGCGAATTGGGAGGATGCCCCCATGCGTAACTCAATTCTTGCTATGACAGTGTTGCTTTCGTTGCTGGTTGCGGGTGCAGCCCAACAAACCATCATCAAACAGGTTCCAATCAAACCAACTTCGTGGGCT
>JBKQLO010000224.1:0-9623 GCA_052147055.1 Terriglobales bacterium | reverse complement strand
GGACTGATCGTCTCCCAGTGCAGACCGCCGTCGGCCGTCTTCATCACATATTGCGTTCCGAGATACAGCGTCGTTGGGTCAACCGGGGAAAGAACCAGCACTGGAGTCCAAGGGCCGCGATATTTGCGGTCGCGGATCTCCGAGTCCCACGCAAATGCGGGCCATGGAGCAATGTCCTGGCTGAAGCCAGTTCGTTTGTTGAACCGAGCAACGGTACCGTAAGTCCCACTCACATAAATAATGTCGACATCCACCGGATCGACCACCATGTATCCGCTCTCGCTGGGGCCAGCCGGAAACCAGTCCCGCGCCGTGATTTGAGCATGGTCCGTACGGCTTAGAACCGCGGTACTGCCGCTATCCTGCTCCGTGCCGTATACGGCGTAAGGAAATTGGTTGTCGGTGGTCACATGGTAGAACTGCGCCGTCGGCTGGTTATACCAACTGCTCCACGTTTGGCCGCGATTGAGGCTGATCGTGGTTCCCTGGTCCGTTCCGAGGACCATGCTGGCGGAATTTTTCGGATCGATCCAGAGCTCGTGATAATCATCTCCGCCCGGCGCGCCGCGGACGACCGAAATTGTCTTCCCGCCATCCTCGGATCGGTAAAGCGCAACGTTCGGGATGTAGATCACGTCGGGATTACGCGGATCGATGGTGATGCGATTGAAGTACCATGCTCGACTGGTAAGACGGGGATCGTCGTTCACGAGCACCCAAGTGTTGCCTCCATCGTCGGAACGATAGAGGCCGGATTTTTTCGCCTGGATGAGCGCGTACACGCGCTTGCCGTCCGGCGCAACGCCGACGCCGACGCGTCCCCAGTCGCCTTCAGGGAGCCCGTTGCCGTCGAGACGGGACCATGTTTTGCCGGCATCCCGAGAACGGTAAAGGCCGCCGCCCGGTCCATCGATGGGGGCATACGAACTCCACGGAGGACGCCGCACATGCCATGCGCCGGCAAAGATGAGCTGCCGGGCGTCGGAAGCGATTGCCAGATCTGAAATACCGATGTCAGACCACAGGTCGAGAATCCGCGCCCAATGCATTCCTCCATCGACGGATTTGTAGACGCCGCGCTGTTCGTTCGGACCATAAGCGTGCCCCAGAGCGCCGACATAAACGACGTTTGGATCCTGCGGATCGATCACGATCCGGCTAATCTGTCGCGTATCCTCTAAGCCGATGTGATTCCACGTTGCGCCGCTATCGCTGGATTTGTAGACGCCGTTGCCGGAAGAGAGATCCTCGCGAATGTCGGTTTCGCCGGTTCCGGCATAGATGATTTTAGAATCGGAGGGAGCCACGGCAAGTGCGCCGATCGAGGCCACCGGCTGGCCGTCGAAGATCGGCGTCCAGACAACTCCGGCATCGGTTGTTTTCCAGACCCCGCCATTCACCGAGCCAAAATAAAAGGTGGTCGAGTCGCCCGGCACGCCGGCCACGGCCACTGCGCGTCCGCCGCGGAACGGGCCGATGAGGCGCCATTTGAGCCCATTCACCAGTTCCGGAGGAACCGACTGGGCAATCGCCGTAATGGTTAGCAACAGAAAAGCACACGTGCAGAGAGGACGTGCTAAACGCGGTCTGAATTTGTGCAAGTGCTAGGCCCTCGTTCTTGACACCCGGTTGGTTGGCATTCTATGCCTGAGCGTTCCATCACGATAAGGTACATTCGCCAAGTGAACAACGGCAAGACCGGCCTGTAAATACTTTAGCTTACAAAGATAATGGCGGAGAGGGTGGGATTTGAATCCGCCCATGAACGTAACTTCAACAGCTTAGCGGGCCCCGGATGACACCTTTAAGCCTCAAAAGCACCGTTGGACACGCAAACAGAGCGCAAATAGAGCGCAGCTATGGACCCTGGATTAAGGGCCGTCAGGACAGGCTCAACAAATTGGTTATCGGGGACCTGGGCCAAACAATAAACTGCTCGGTCACAGCACGCTAGAGCTGACGCGGCGGAAGGGGTTTTGAGTTTGACATGGGCCTGCGGCCCACCCATAGGCATGAAAGCCGCATTGCTAAGGTTCATTGATTCCAAACGGGTTAGGCGCGACTTTCGACGGAGTGCTATCGCCTCAATTGACAACAAGGGTACTCGGGAATATATGAGAACCTCACGGTGTCGGTCGATATTGAGGGGGAAATGCGGAGGCAGTGTCTCGACCGATGCTCCGAAAAAGTGCTTGCTCGTGGAGTAGTCGCTGTTCTCGTCGTTGCCGATTTTCGTACATCGTTGTCTATGCAATCTGTTGGCATAGGATGGAAGGAGCGCAAGCCCTCATTGGGCAGTCACGCCAGTTTCCGTGCCTGGGGTCTGCAGCAGGGCCAGGAAAGCCTTCGCGGCATTGGAAAGATGCTTGTCTTTGCGGCAGATGTAGAAGCGCCCCAATTTGGCATCCAATCCCGCCAGCAAAACGCCGGTGAGCGATCCGGCCGAAAGCTCCCGCTGCACCACACTCTGCGGCTGGATTGAAACGCCCAACCCCGCTTCCACCGCCCTCTTCACGCCCTCCACGTTTCCGAAATCGACCACATTCGTCAGCACAATACCTTTCTCTTTCAGCCGCTCTTCGATGACCGCTCTCACTCCTGCGCCTCGCGCCGCCACAATAAACGTCTCCCCCAAAAGTTCCTGCGGCCGAATCCGCTTCTTCTTTGCCCAGCGGTGATGGCGGGGGATAATGACAAATAAATCGTCTGTCATAAACTGCCGGGCGTGTAGCCTCGGATCGTGTGTATCCTGGTTGACCAGCCCCAGGTCGAGCTTATTGGCTAAAATCTTCGCCATAATTTTCGCGCTGAGCGAGATATCCACGGTCACTTCCACCGCGGGGTAGCGCTTACGAAACGCGGCCAGGACGCCGGGCAGAAGATAAATGCCCAGGGCAAAGCTTGCTCCGATGACAAGTCGCCCACCGCGCAAGCCTTTCAGTTCCTCGATTCGTTGCTCGGCAGCGGTGACCGAAGCCATGATCTCCTGCGTAGCTTCAGCCAGAATTTCGCCCGCGTGGGTCAGAGCGACCTTCTTGCCCAGCCGGTCAAATAAGAGGGTTCCGTAATACTCCTCCATCTGCCGGATGTGTTTGCTGATGCCGGGCTGCGTCAGATGCACCACTTCCGCGGCGCGGGTAAAGCTGCGCGTTTCGGCCACCGCCTGGAAAATTCGCAATCGATCCAGATTAATCATGATCTACAGTTATGGTTCTAATACAAACAAGTCATTTGATTCATGTCAAGGTCTTTCGTAGCATTGAAACAAGAGAAGGAGAACCATCATGAGCTACGTCGAATACGAAAATGTGGGGATCGAGAAATCCGTCAGTGAGAAGCCAGGCAAGGCCCCAACGCCTCTTGCTATCAGCGTGAAGGAAGTCAATATCCAAAGAATGAAGCCTTTTGCGGGGCCGGGCGGTCAAATGAGTCTCGGCGACCAAGTCGTCTGCCGCGCAGAAGAAGTCCTGAACGCCCAACTGGCGCAAGGATCGATGCCAGCGTAGGCCGTGGACCCCGACTGGATAGCTGGATCGGCCTCGTAATCCGTCATCCCGAGCGGAGTAGCCGGGTGCCCCACTCATCGACGGCATCTGCAGGGTTGTGTCTGCCGTGACCGGTTTTCTCGCGCCCGCCTATAACGACAGTCCTGTTCCGCGCGTTTCAGCCAGCGTTCCTGGCCGAACTCGCCATCATGCTGAGGCTGCTAATCGTTGGCGCGAAGGAAAACGCGCTGGCGAATCGACGCAGGTGCAATCTAGCCCGACCGGAATATAGGTCTTGGGGAGTTGACGTAATATCTGGTTGCAACAGTTACCGCTCCCACCTTAGTCCGCGCTAATCGCCTCAACGAAAGACTTCAACGTGCTCGATAAGCCGGTCGCAGATCTTGATACAGTTCTCGCGGATCGCTTCGCGGGTCACCGAGTCCCCTCCGGTTGTAAGCATAGTGGAGGTCCCGTGGCAGAGCACGAATAATGCGTCGAAGATCTGGCCGTAATCCTCGGGCTGACCGCCAAAACGCGCGGCCAGTTGCGCCAACACCCAAACACGTCCGGGGCGTGGACGACCGGGCCCTATCAACTCTAACAACGACAAACGGAGCAACTCGTACTCGTGCGGATTTGCCTCGGCAAACGCCAAATATCGCCGGTACACTTCCTCTACGCATGTGGACTCGAATATCTCGGCATTCAGTTCGGCCCGGAAGCGCAATGCCAGTGCCCGCCGGATTGCTTCTTTGTTTCGAAATCGCTTGTAAACAGTAGGCGTGGTCGTGCCGGCTGCACGCGCCACCTCTCGCAACGTAAGCCCCTTCTCACCGTGCTCCCGCCACAAATGGCGGGCGGCCGTCAAAATGCGCTCCTCCAACTGCTTGTCAGGAATCGGGGGCATTGCAATTCCTCTCCTTGTTCAGCATATTTATACACTGTAAAGCACAATCGAGGAAATAGCGAAGTAGATTTCACACCAAAACGACTGGTTATACAACTGATTATAAAGAGACTAAATACTCATTGTCCATGGTGCCGATTATAGTTGACATCGTCAAACTAACAATGTTAAATTAACGCATTTGAGACGGGTATTCCTCCCCACCCTCCCGAGTCGGGATAAAGGAAAACGTAGTGAGAGTGAATAATGTCAATGGAACGAGCGACAATGCCTGTAAATGCAGGAGTTGGCTGGAACATTGGAGCAAATTTGGCGGCGGGATTCTTCCGCCGTCCTGCAGAGAGAAGGTTTGCACTAAGAACCTAGAATTTGGCACCCGTGTTCAGAAAGACAGCTTCAAGGACAAGGGCTGGTACATCGTTCCACTCTGCAAGGACCATAATGGCCAAACGGGAAAATCCTTGGACATCATGGACGGCACCACGCTCGTATCGGCAGATGTCAGCCAGACCTGCGGCAAGCAGCTGTTGTGGAGCCAAATGAAACATTCTGAGCTTCGCTGGAATCCAGGGCTTCAAGAATGGTTGTGTGTGAGGTGCGGCCTAACCTCCGACCATAGCAGCCGAGAGGATGCCGAGACCGAGTTGGAGTCGTTTGAGTGCCAGCCTTACAAGAACCCCTTAAACAAACCGCATCTAGTGATCCTCGTGGAAGTGGGCAGAATACCGATCAAAGGCGGCTGCTCCGCTTGCAAAGACGTACTCTTTACGACCGGGGATGATATTGGCACAGCACAGGAGCTGCACAGCAAATTAGAAAGCCTGTTCCGTGAGCATTTTCGCAAGGTTCACATGCACGAAGATGCCAGCCAAAAAGCTGCCGGCTCTTGAGAATTGCGCAGCCTTAGCTTTCATCGGTGGCTGACTTGCGTGACGATAATTGGCGAAAAATCAATTACACTCATAATCCCCCACGGCTCGGAGAAGAAAAAGAGCACCGAGCGAATAGCGCGAGGACAGGGCGCTCCGAAGATCCAACACCACCGCGTCCCACGTTCGGCGAGGCAATGGCTTCGGGTCCGATGGGGTGGCATTGTTTCAGTTCAGAGGGGTGGGGTATGGGTATGGGGGTCCGTGTTTATAGAGAGCACAAAGCCGCGGACCGCCGTTCCGGTTTTGCAAAGGATACCCAGTATCTTTCCAGAAGTGAGGCGAACAACAGAAGAAAGTGAAAGTGAGAAGGTGAGAAAGTATTAGACGCCTTTTAGCCGTCATTCCCGGGGCATTGAGACACCTTTTAACCGCGAATCCCACGATTGTGCGGTTAGAGTCTGGCGTTTAATTGGAAGTGAGAACACGCACGAAGAAGCAAGGAAAACAACGGATAACTACCAAAAGCGGAGACAAGTATGGCTAAGGCTGCTGCAGAACACAAGCTCAAGGTGAGTCTTGCTCTTGACGGAGATTATGTTAACCGGCTTCTTTTCTCTGCGTACGCATTGCCTCACGGGGCTAGAACGGATACCTGAAGAGAAGAATATCGAGACAAGCGAAACCGCAAAGAACCGCGGCGTTCAGTCTTCTGCGAAGAACCGTTTCTTAATGGCCTCGTTCACAGGTAGGTCGGGCCCGGAGTAGGCCGCGTCCGGTTGGCGGCTGGGGTCCTCTGCGATCAAAGGCAATGCGCGTGCGCGACGGGCGTCCGCCTGCGGCCCCGTTTTCAGATAAAACTCCGTGAACCAAAGGTTCACAATACGACTCGCGTCACTGTAGGCGTCGTGCTCCGTGGCGTAGGCGTTACCAGCGGTCTCCCAGTCATCCGTGGCCAGCAAGTGATCGCGCAGCACGCGGGCGTCGCGCAGGGTTAACGACAAGCCCTGGCCCCAGGTCGGGTCGCTTGCGGCCGCTGCGTCTCCAAGCAGAGCCACGCCGTCCCGGTAGGGATGCTCAACCCAGGCTTCCGCTCCATCGAACGTGGCGAGCGGCCCGGCCGCCTTCGCGCCGTCGTAAAACCCGGGATTCATCCCTGCTCTCTTGAAACCCTCGAGGTATCTCGGGAAGTCTGCTTTACCCTGATAGCGCGGCTGGGTGCCCGTGTGAAAGGCGAAGTAAGTGCGGGCGCGCCCTCCACCTTGAGGGAGCAATATGGCGATCTCTCCCAAACTGGAATTAATGACAGCTTGGCCGATGTCTTCCGGCGCCCCGATGTTGTCCAACAAAACGCCGGCCAGCAGCATGTCATCGGGATCGCGGCGAAGCTGGAAGCCCACCGACGCACGTACGGTGGAAGATCGTCCGTCGGCGCCGACGATAAGCCTGGCGCGAATCTCCTCGCTGTGACCGTTGTCTCCCACCATGACGGTTGCGGGGGCTCCCGGCCGGACTTCCTTGACACTGACTCCGCGCCGCACACACGCCCCCGCGCTTGCGGCCGCCCCGAGCAGCAACTCCTGCATGGCGGGATGGTAAAACGAAAGGCAGGGAAGTTGGTGGGGCGTGGTGGTCACCACGGGGCGATGCACCGCCAGGACACCCCCCAAGTAGAAATCAAACCACGGAACCTGGTGTGCGCACCGGTCGCAAAGCAATTCAAAAACTCCCAGCCGTTTTGCTTCCGCGACACCCCAGGGGAACACAAACTCGCCGCGCACGCGGTCCTTAAACTGCTGTTCACGCTCAAGCACCAGGACTCGCGCTCCGTGTTCCGCCATCGAACCGGCGAGCGTGGAGCCCCCCAGACCTCCCCCCACCACAATAAGATCGTATTGCTCAGACATGGCCTCCTCCCCAATCTCTTTCTTCTCCACCCAGGTCAGAGCACTCCCTCGACATGTGCTACCCGCTTTGATTTTAATCCGAATGGCTCACAGCGCGTGAGGCTGCGGCGGATGGCGTCTTACGCGGCTAGTTCGGTGCAATTCCTTGCGAACGGCACGGGAACGGCACGGGGACGGAAACGCAGTTTCCCTGTTTGTGTAAACGCTTTGATTTCGGCAACTATTGCAGCTTCGCATACTCCGCCTTGGCGTCCTTCAAGATGGGGATGTCGGGGTCGGCGTCTTTCCAGAGCGCCAGGAAGTCTTGATATGCGCTTCTTGCCTTTGCGGCGTCACCAGAGAGGGCGTACGCTCGCCCCAGGCCCAAGTGCGCCAATGCGCCGATCGGCTCGTTCTCGACCACTCCGGGGTGATTAAGAATTTTCTGGAACTCAGCTGCGCCTCCTTGGTGCGCCGCCACATAAGCTTCGCCACGCAGGTAAACGGTATAGAGAGCGATAGCCACGGACTGAGCAGGAGAACCAAGCTCGTACGGAGCAGTCGGAGCGAGCGCTTCGATTGCCTTGGTGCCGCCGCCGCTTTGAATAGCAACGGACGCGTGGATCATGGGCAGGTAGTCGAACTGCACGATAGTGTCTTCCGGGAACCGCTTCGCCAGATCGCTCGCCATCCGCATGGCTTGGGCGGAATCGCCGGCCAGAGCCAGCGCGATGGCCGATACAGCCTCAGCGTCTCTACCGGTCGAGAGAGCGAGCGCCGCCTTGGCGCCCTGCTTTGCCTGGTTCATGTTGCCCACCAGCGCCTCGCGCAGCGCGGACTCCGCCTCGTAGCCAGCCGCCGTCTCTTTCTCATCTGCTCGCTGCGCCGAGTCGGACGCGCGCCGTGTCAGTTCCCGCGCTTTGACAAACTGGCCGGCGTTCGCCGCGGTATCCGATTCGGCAGCGAGCATAAAGTCCTCGAATCCGGGCTTTCCCATCAGCGTTGCCGCCTCACGCTCCATTCCTGCCGCATCGTGTTGCAGGAAATCAATGATGTAAAGGCCAAAGTGAATTGCAGGACTATCCAGACCATGGGCTTGCGCCTCCTGCGATGTGGTTCTGGCTTCATCCAGACGATTGACCTGCATGTACGAGGAGACGAGGTTTCCGTAGACGAGCCCACTTGCGGGGCTGAGCTTCAGCGCCTCCTGCGACGCAGAGAGGGCTTTATCGAAGTCGCCAAGATAGCCGTAGATGGCGCTCAGGATGACGGGCGGAATGGGGTCGTGTGGGTAGGTCTGCGCCCACAACTCACAGGTCTTGCGGGCTGCCTCCAGGTTCCCGGTGGCGTTAGCTTCATAATGCGAGGCGATGTAGAGCTTTTCACGCTCGCCTACCCGTTCGCGCAGTTCGTACGCCTTGCGGGTATTCTCGGCGCCGCGGGCGGTTTGCCCCATGTTGCTGTAGCTATTCCCCAGCCGCGCGTAGGCCATGGCAAAGTTGGGATCCAGGCTGATGGCCCGCTGGAAGAATGCAACGGCGCCAGGGTTATCGTATTTCACTACAAACGTTTGGTAGCCGAGGGTATAAGCTTGGAGCGCTTCCAGCGATGGTGTGGTAACGTTTTCCGCTGGCTCGTCATACTTCTGCACCGAGGCCAGCGATTCGCCTAGCTTCTCGCGTATTTTCGTCGCCGCCTCGCCCAGCGCCTTCAGCACTTGTTCTTTGCCGCCAGCCGTGGCCTGCTCGTTCGCCAGTACATCGCCGCTGCGGCAGTTCACAGCTCTTAGCCCTACGACATATTGCGTGCCCAGACTAGAAATCGAACCTTCGAGGCTGGCAGCGCTAGCGGTGCGCTGGCAGACCTCGCGGGCTAACTCGCGCGTGAGACGCGCGTCTTTAGGCTGGGCCATCAGAGCCAGCGTCTGCGCCACCCTCTCATCGGAGAGCAAGTTCAGAAACGGCGACTGCTCCAATTGTGCCGACAGCCCCTGCCGCAGCGCACCGTCGAAGACCGGATCTCCGGTGGTATTGGTGAACTCGGCTAGGACGATGGTGTCCTTCTCGGTCAGGCGGTGCGTGGTCTGGCGTGAGCGGAAATACAACGCTCCTGCGATTGCAACCGCGACAATTATCAAGGCTGCGGGAACCAGAACCTTCCAGAGTTTCCTGCCCGCTACAGGAACTTCGGCGACCTTCACCCCGCTCGATGACGGAGATGGAGCAAGCGCAGGGGAGGAACCGGATGCTGGCGACGGCTGCTGCGCTGCAACGTGAGAGCTTTCCTGTGCGACCGCCATCGTGCCGGAACTCGCTGATGGGCCGTGCCGTGATTCTGTTTCCCGTCTTAGCCGCTTTAGATCGGTGCGCATATCCGAAGCGTGCTGATAACGGAGATCCCTATCTTTTTCCAGCGCCTTGTTAATGATGCGTTCCAGGTCAGGCGGTACATCGGGATTCAGCCGCACGGCAGG
>JBKQLO010000223.1:0-11705 GCA_052147055.1 Terriglobales bacterium | reverse complement strand
CGCCGAAACGCTGAGTCGCCCCACTTCGCCGCGTAGGCCGCTTCGCCTTTTACCGGCTTGACGGAAACCACTCGAAGCTCGTTCCTGTCCGGCACAAGTTGGCAACGGATCACCACCTCTCGCCCCGCATAACCCTGCAAGGCTTCCGGATTGCTGACCGTCCAAATCTGGCTGTCGGCATCGTGCAGCAACACTCGGCCGTCCTCGCTCATCGTGCCGGTCATGCTGATGGTTTTTCGCGATGCAGTCGGTGTCTTGGAAGCTTCCTGAGCGACGGCAACACCTGAAAGCAGTAGCACCAACGCGATCGAAACAACGCCCCACATTTTCATCTTGCACCCATTTCCCCAGAATTCGCTGGTTAGATTTTCGCGGCTTCGTCCCCAACCGCCTGGCTGGCTCGGAGCCTGAAATATGGCACTAACCTACCCGATTGGCAGCTTCTGTGGAAATTCAAAGTATTTATGGGCGCTATTAGAAATCGAGATGTAGGCGCGGGACTGTCCTTAGGCCTCTCCAGAGCGATGTGGCCACGAAAACCATGGTCAAAGTCGCGGGCCCGGCCGAACCGGGAATTGGGCTATCAACGGAGGCAAAAGCCGGGCACGAATGGTCAGCACGCAATCAGCGCAAGTGGCTATTGCGGCTGAGAATATTCTCGCCTAATGTCGATGCCATGCGCAGCAGTTCAATGCAATATTCCGCCTGGCGGCGCTTGTGCTATGCACCGGTATCAAAGCGAATGGTCATTGAGCAGATCAAGAAAGCCGATGACACGGAGTCATAGAGAGCGCAATGACCAGACAATTCGCGACTCGCGTTGCTGTACTCCCGGTTTTGTGTTTGTTGTTCATAGCCACAGGCGCAAACCAGCGTTCGCATAAAATCAATCTTCCCACCAGCAAGTCCATCACGGCTCCGGTCCCCGGCTTCATCGCTCGCACCAATAGCTACCCCGCGACCATGGCACTAAGTCCTGATCGTCGTTACGCCGCGCTGCTCAACCAGGGATACGGCACGGAGCAAAGTAAGGTGCGGCAGTCAATCGCCATTCTCGATCTGAGCAACAATGAACTGCACGATTTTCCCGACGAGCGCCTGCGCGGTGACGAAAAATCGACCCTGCAAAGCTACTTTATTGGGCTCGCCTTTTCAACCGATGGCAAACACCTTTACGCGTCGATGGGATCGACCTCGGAAAACGGCATCGCGGTCTACAAATTCGCCGGCGGACAAGTTACGCCCGAACGTTTCTTCAGAATTCCCGCACAACGGCTGGCGCCAGGGAAAACAGTCACTTATGATATAGGCAAGAATCCGGCGGGAACTGCGGCGCCGTATCCAGCCGGATTTGCCGTTTTGCCTTCCGACAGTGGCGACCGGCTGCTGGTCGCTGACAATCTCTCTGATAATGTCGTGCTGCTGGACGTTACCTCCGGCCTGATTCTTAAGTCCTTCGATGTGAGCACCAGTAAATACATCCCTTCGGCATACCCTTACACCGTCATCGCCAACCAAGCCGGAACCAAGGCCTGGGTTAGCTTGTGGAATGACTCTGCCGTGGCCGAATTGGACCTCAGAAACAAGAAGGTCGCGCGCCGGATTGAGCTATGGCGCCCTTCGGATCCTGCCGCGCCAGGTACACATCCCACCACCATGCTTCTGAGTCGAAATGAAGAAACCCTCTACGTGGCCATGGCGAATGCGGCGCTGGCAAGTGCCGACGGTGTCGCCGCCGTCGATTTGAAGATGGGCGTGCCGCTGCGATGTTACCGCGCTGCCCTCGACAAGGACGATGCCCCTGGTGCGGCTTCGATCGCCATCGCTCTTTCCCCCGATGAAAAACACCTTTACGCTGCCAGCGCGTCGCTCGATGCCGTTGCGGTATTCGATACTAAACCCGACCAGCCAACGTCTGGCTCCGCGATCACAGAATCGCCGCTCGGCTTCATTCCCACAGGATGGTATCCCAGCGCCCTCGCCATCGCAGGAAACGATTTGCTCATCACCACCGCCAAAGGCGAAGGCAGCGGGCCGAACAGCATGGAGGCTGCGATCCAGACCGGACTGCATCCTAACCAGCATCCCTACATCGCCACCCTGATCGGCGGCTCGATCCAGCGGCTAAGCCTCGGCGACATCGAAAAGAATTTGCCAACCTACACACGACAGGTTGAAGAGGACAATCTGCTCCACGCCAATGCTGACCAGATTGAGTTTGCCGGGGGCCATAATCCCATTCGCCATGTGATCTACATTCTCAAGGAGAATCGCACCTACGATCAGATCCTCGGCGATCTGCCCGTCGGCGACGGCGATCCTTCGCTGACCATGTATGGCGCTGAGATTACCCCCAACCAGCACAAACTCGCCTTGCAGTTCGGAGTGCTCGACAATTTTTATGACAGCGGAGACGTCTCCGCCAACGGCCATCTCTGGTCCGATGCTTCCGCCACTTCCGATTACATCGAAAAGATTTGGCCTGTTATTTATCGGGGAAGTGAGCGCCCCCAGGATTTCGGCAACGCCCTCGATCAGGGCGTTCCAGACATGGACGACCCAGGGACCGGTTTTCTCTGGGACAATCTCGCGAAGCACAATTTCACCTACCGCATCTATGGAGAAATGATGGCGCTCACATGGTGTAGGGATGAAAAGGTGAGATCGCCGGGGGAAGGCACGCCATCGCCAGTCTCCGGCCTGTGTCCGACCGCGGAAATCAAGCAGGGAGATCCGTTGCCGTCGAATGTGGGCAATCCTCGCGGCGGCCCCAGCCCGTGGCCATGGGCGATTCCTCGGTTGAAAAGCGTCGCCCCCACAAAAGAAGCGCAGCGCGATCACATCGATCCTCTCTATCCGGATTTCGCAATTGAATATCCGGACCAACTTCGCGCGGATGAATTCCTTCGCGAATTTGACGAGTTTGTCGAGATGCGTGGCACCGCGAAAGAGCTGCCGCAGTTTATCCAGATGTATCTGCCGAACGATCACACCGGCGGAACACGCGCCGGCAGGCCTGCGCCGCGAGCCTCGGTCGCTGATAACGATCTCGCGGTCGGGCGCGTGGCGGACGCAGTTTCCCATAGTCCCTACTGGGATGACACGGCAATCTTCGTGGTAGAAGACGATGCGCAAAACGGAGCCGACCACGTCGATGCCCATCGCTCGATTGCCTTGGTGATCAGCAAGTATTCGCCCCGTTCGGAGACGCCTTTCGTTGACCGTCATTTCTATACCACCGTAGGCATGATCCACACCATGGAGCGGTTGCTCGGGCTGCCTCCGATGAACCTGTTCGATACCCATGCGCCGCTGTTCGCGCCGCTCTTCGCCGGGCCGGGAACCCAGCCTCCCTACCAATCCGATGACCGGAACCTGAGGAGCGGGCTTCTCTACCAGATGAACGAAAAGAAAGCTCCGGGCGCCAAGGAATCAGCTCAGATGGATTTTTCCCGGCCCGATGCGGTAAACGCAGCCAAGCTGAATGCGATTCTCTGGCAGGATGCCAAAGGCAGCGCCGCAATGCCGGCTGCACGGAACTGAGACTGTGGGAACCGTTCTCTACTGTCCTAAGTTACGACACTACCCACGCTGCGGTTGGGTTGACTGTGCCTTGCTCTCCCGCCTAAGATAATCGTCTCCCGCATCGCTTCCGTGATCGGCCAAAAGTGATCGGCCAAACATGATCGGCCAAACCATTTCGCACTACAAAATCACCGGCCAACTCGGCAGCGGTGGCATGGGCGTGGTCTACGAAGCCCAGGACCTGACTCTCGGCCGCCGCGTGGCCCTCAAGTTTCTTCCCGCAGAGCTTGCCCGCGACACCACCGCGCTCGAACGTTTTCTGCTCGAAGCCCGGGCCGCTTCGGCCCTGAATCATCCCAACATCTGCACCATTTACGCCGTAGAAAACGATGCCGGCCAGTCTTTCATTTCCATGGAGCTGCTGGAGGGCCAGAGCCTCAGCGAGAAGTTAGCCGCCGGTCCGCTGCCGCTCGATCGCTTGCTCGACATCGGCATCCAACTCGCCGACGCGCTCGACGCCGCTCACGCGAAAGGCATCGTCCACCGCGACATCAAACCCGCGAACATCTTCGTCACCCAGCGAGGTCCGGTAAAGATTCTTGACTTCGGCCTGGCCAAGCTCACTCGTGCCAATGCGTTCGCCGCCGAAACTGTCAGTTTTAATCCGCTGGCCGCCACCGCCCATCTCACCAGTCCCGGCTCAACCGTGGGCACGGTTTCCTATATGTCGCCCGAGCAGGCCCGGGGTGAAGAACTGGACGCCCGCACCGACCTGTTCTCTCTCGGCTCCGTTATCTACCAGATGGCGACCGGCTCCCTGCCGTTTACCGGCAACACTTCCGCTGTGATCTTCCACGCCATCCTGGAGCGTGACCCCACTCCGGCCACTCAGCTCAACCCCACGCTTCCGCCCAAGCTGCAAGAGAGCATCGCCAAGCTGCTGGAAAAAGATCGCGACCTGCGTTACCAGTCTGCCGCTGATCTCCGCGGCGATCTCAAACGCCTGAAGCGCGACAGCGAATCCGGGAGATCGCCCTCCCGCGTTGCCTCCGGCCAGGTTGACGCAGCCGTCCCTGCCCGTCCCGCCAGTTCATCCGGTCTTCCTGCTTCCGCGTCCTCCGGCTCTGCCGCGGTCGCCGCCGCACGTCAACATAAGTTTGGTGCAGGCGCAGCTGCGCTGCTTGTCATCGCCGTCCTCGCCGCCGCCGGCTACGGCATCTACTCATTCGTGAACCGCAACCGGCCCATGCCGTTTCAGAACATTTCCATCAGCAAGGTGACTGACACTGGCAAGTCCAGCCAGGTCGCCATCTCACCCGATGGCAAGTATGTTCTCAACGTCATGGACGAAGGCGGCAAACAGAGCCTCTGGCTGCGCAACCTTCCGACCAACAGCAATACTCAAGTGGTCGCTCCCGCAGAGGTGTATTACAAGCACCTGCGCTTCTCGCCGGATGGAAATTATCTCTATTTCATCCGTACCGAGCCCGCCAGCGACGAGCTGGAATTTCTTTATCGCGCCCCGCTGCTCGGCGGTACGCCCGAAAAACTTGTCACCGATATTGATTCCAACATCACCTTTTCACCGGACGGAAAGAAATACGCCTTTCTCCGCGACAACAATCCCGAAGCCGGCAAGTATCGCCTCCTGGTTCAGCCCGTCGACGGTGGTGAGGAGAAAGTTCTGTACAGTGGTTCCACCACCGGCGGCTTGCATGACCCAGCCTGGTCGCCGGACGGGAAAACCATCGTCTGCATGGTGCTTCAGCCCGGCACTGCTTTCAGCGGCCTGGTCGCGCTCGATGTTGCCAGCGGAAAACAGCGCCTTTTCTTTACCTCCGACGATCGCATCGTGCAGCGTCCCGTCTGGATGCCCGACGGCCGAGGGCTCATCGCATTGACCCAATTCAGCGACAATCAGATTGTTTTCATTTCCTATCCAGACGGCAAGCTCCTTCCGGTCACCCGCGACACCAACAACTATTCTGCCCCCAGCGTGGCCGGCGACCAACGTAACCTCGCAACCGTCCTGAGTGAAGGCCACTGGAACCTGTTCGTCATGCCCGCCGGCGCTCCCGCCACTCAGCTTCATCAACTCACCTCCGGGGCTCCGATCTATCGGTTCAGTTGGACCCAGGATGGGCGCCTGCTCCGAAGCACACGCTCCGGTTGGGGCCTCGTCGATCCCACCTCCGGCAACGCTACCTCAATTACCGTGCCCGAGGGCACGTTTTCGGATACCCCTTCCGCCTGTCCTGACGGCCGCTTCATCGTTTTCACCAACGTCTTCGGCAAAGGCAATCGCGTATTGAATGTCTGGCGCATGGACGCCGCCGGCGGCAATCTCAAGCAGCTGAGCGATGGCAAATTGGATCAATATCCCATTTGTTCATCGAATGGTTCGGTGCTCTATCAAGACAGTGGCAGTGGCAACCGTGTGATGAAGGTGCCGGTAGAAGGCGGACAGCCCACCAAGGTTTCCGACGAACTGACGGCTGAGTTCGCGGTTTCCCCCGACGGAAAAACCGCCGCCATGGCTACCTTCGGCCATCTCGCCGAGCACATTGAGAAGCTCACCCTGGTGGCCATCGATTCCGGTCAGGTTCTCAAGAGTCTCGACTTCGAGCACCCCCGCAGCGGCCATCTGCGCTTTTCACCCGACGGCAAAGCCATCGTCTATTCCGTGCGCACCGCGGGCGTGGACAATCTGTGGTCCCAGCCGCTCGATGGCTCTAAAGGAAAGCAGATCACCGACTTCCCCGCCGAACACATCGTCGATTTTCATTGGTCGTTCGATGGCAAACAGCTCGGCCTCATCCGCGGCCACACCGACAGCGACGTAGTCCTGATCCACGACATGCAACCGTAGGTGGGTTTTCGCCACAATTGATCCGCGTGAATCCGTGAAAATCCGTGGCCTAGGTTTCGCTGTGCCGTATCCGTTTGACTCCCTCTCATTCCCCCGCCTAACATCACCTCAAGCCTTTATGCTCGGCAAAACCATCGCCCATTACCGCATTCTCAGCAAACTCGGAAGCGGTGGCATGGGTGTGGTTTACGAGGCGCAAGACCTCACTCTCGGCCGCCGCGTAGCCCTCAAATTTCTGCCCGCCGAACTCGCCAGTGACCCGGCTGCGCTCGAGCGGTTTCTCCTCGAAGCCCGCGCCGCTTCGGCTTTGAATCATCCCAACATCTGCACCATTCACGCAGTCGAGAACGCCGACGGCCAATCTTTCATCGCCATGGAGTTGCTCGAAGGCCAGAGCCTCGCTCTCAAGTTGCTCGGCCCTGCTCTACCCATCGACCGCCTGCTCGACATCAGTATCCAGCTCGCCGACGCGCTCGAAGCCGCCCATGCCAAGGGCATCATTCATCGCGACATCAAGCCCGCGAACATTTTCCTCACGCAGCGCGGACAAGTAAAAGTGCTGGATTTCGGCCTCGCCAAACTCACCCGCAACGCGCAAGACACCATCGGCGTCACTCTGGACGACGTCCCCGCTCACCTCACCAGTCCCGGCGCAACCGTCGGCACCATCGCCTATATGTCCCCTGAGCAGGCTCGAGGAGAAGAACTCGACGTCCGCACCGACCTGTTTTCCCTGGGCGCCGTCATCTACCAGATGGCCACCGGCCGTCTGCCATTTCCCGGCAACACTTCCGCAGTGATCTTCAACGGCATCCTGGAGCGCAATCCCACTCCGCCCACTCAGATCAACCCAACCCTGCCGCCCAAGCTGCAAGAGGTCATCGACAAGCTGCTGGAAAAAGACCGCGACCTGCGTTGCCAGACCGCCGCCGAACTGCGCGGAGACCTCAAACGCCTCAAGCGTGATCTCGACTCTACCCGCGCAGGCGCGATTGAAAAGAGCGGAGAAGCTAGCATCGCCGCCCATCCTTCCGGATCAAGAACGGTATCCCAAGCCTCTGCCTCGAGCCTGACCCCGGCTTCCACCAGCTCTCAAATCACCGCCGCGGCTCGCCAGCACAAAGCCAGCCTGACCCTCGGCACCGTCGTCGTCATGATATTGCTGGCCGCATCCGGCTATGGCATCTATGCCTTCCTCTCGCGCAACCGCGCCTTGCCTTTTGCCAACGTCTCCATCGCAAAAGTCACGGAGACCGGCAACACCCGACAAGTCGCCATGTCTCCCGACGGCAAATACATCGCCGCCGTCGTCGATGACAACGGCCAGCAGAGCCTATGGCTGCGCAATCTTCCCACCAAGAGCAACACCCAGGTGATTCCCCCCACGGCGCAGTCCCGCTATGCCTATCTGCGGTTTTCGCCCGATGGCAACTACATCTATTTCGAGCGCGCCGAGTCCGGCAACTTCTCCTATCGCTTTCTCTACCGCACTCCCGTGCTCGGTGGCACACCCGAGAAAATCCTCGCCGACATTGATTCCAACATAACTTTCTCTCCCGACGGCCGCAGATTTGCCTACGTCGTCTGGCATGATCCCGTTGTTGGCCAGTACCGGCTCGTCGTCCACTCCGTGGAAGACGGCAAGGAAAAAACTCTGGCCAGCGGCCCCATCGCTGTGAATTTCCTCGATCCCACCTGGTCGCCGGACGGCAAGGCCATCGTCTGCGTGGTGAAACATCCTGGCAACGCCATCTCTGGCCTCACCGCCGTGGATGTGAATACCGGCAAACAAAACCTTTTTTTCACTTCCGATCACTTCGCGCTTGTCCGCCCCGAGTGGTTGCCCGACAGCCGCGGCATTCTAATCTTGATTCAAGAACAGCTTTCCAATTTTGAACGCCTTCAAATCGCCGCCGCGTCCTATCCCGGAGGCAAGCTTCGTCCCGTCACCCACGATACCAACAGCTATGACGACCTAACCGTCTCCGCCGACGGCCGCACCATCGCCGCCCTCTTGAATGAGCGCCATGACAATCTCTTCCTCGCGCCCACCACCCCTGAGCGCGCTCCCGCCCGGCAAGTTACCTCGTCGGCCTCCGTCCTTAGTTTTGCCTGGATGAAAGACGCCCGTCTCCTGTTGGGACTGCGCTCCGGTTTTACCCTCATGGATCCTGCTTCCACCACCAGCTCTTTGTTGGGTACTGGCGAAGCGTCTTCTCCTGAAAGTCCTTCGGCTTGCGCCGACGGCCGCTATCTTGTCTTCTCCGCACTCGCATCCGGCGGATCAGGGACCCGAAATATCTGGAGGATGAATTCCGAGGGCGGGGACGTGACCAAACTAAGTTCCGGTAGGAATGACGCTTTTCCGGTATGCTCGCCCGACCGGCATTGGGTCATCTTCGGGGAAGATGTCCGGCAAGGTGGCAAGCTGATGAGAGTTCCCTTGCAGGGCGGATCTTCAGAAGTCGTCTCGCAGGTCCCTATCGTCAGCGCACTTGACGTTTCCCCTGACGGCGCTCTGGCTGCGTTCATGACCTTCGGAGACGGCAACTCTGGCAACGACCGTATCGTAGTTGTGGATGTTGCCTCCGGACAAACCAGAAAGTTACTCAATTTCGAAAAGCCGCATTCTTCGCAAATTCAATTTTCTCGCGACGGCCAGGCCGTCGTGTACAGCCTTCCCGGAAAAGGTTTCGACAATCTCTGGCTCCAGCCTCTCGATGGCTCGCCCGGCCATCAACTCACCGATTTCGATGCTCTGCAAATCCTCGACTTCCACTGGTCCCTCGACGGCAAGCGGCTCGGCGTCGTTCGCGGCCATACCGACTCCGACGTCGTCCTCCTCCGCGACGCACTGCAGTAGCCGGGCTGTGCATTCTACGACCCCAACACAAAGGGCGGCTCTGGCGAGCCGCCCTCTCTGCGAATTTGATTTTGTGGTTTACGCCGGCTTTACATTCTCGGCTTGCCACCCCTTGGGCCCCTTGACTACGTCGAACTGCACTTGCTGGCCCTCCTGAAGGCTGCGGAATCCGCTGGCCTGAATTGCCGAGAAGTGCACGAACACGTCCTCGCCACTCTGGCGGCTGATAAAACCATATCCTTTGGCGTCGTTAAACCACTTTACGGTTCCTGTTTCCATGGTGTTGCATTGTTCCTTTTTCGGTTAGGTTGTGCGCTGATTTACTCGCTGGACTTCTGCAGGCAGGTCACGCCGGTTAGCCGGAAGTACTGGAAACTGCATAGTGCCGTACAAGTTCAAACGCAGCCACATTTTACCGCACGGATTCTCAAAAGTGCTATCATTATTTCGGTAACTAGTTCATAAGTATCAGTCCTGCAATGGTTTGCCAGCATGAGTCGCCTATTGACTGTGCCCACATTTTACAAAAGCCGCGAAACTTTCACCCGCGTCCCAGCGTCCATAACCAGATGACGGTCCGACGTCTTGCCATCTTCCTCCTTCTCTCTTCTTTCTCTTTCGCCAGCCTCACCACCGACGTTCGCACCGCCCTCGCGCAGGGCAACTTCGCCGCCGCCACCACCCAACTGGAAAACTACCGCACCGCCCACGGCGTCGATCCCGACTATCTCGAAGCGCTCTCCTGGATGGCCCGCGCCTCACTCTCCGCCAACCAGTTTGACCAGGCCGCAACCTACGCCAAGCAGACTGAAACTCTAGCCCGTGAGCAACTCCAGCATCGCGCCCTCGATGCCGAACCGCACCTGCCTCTGGCTCTCGGCGCCGCTCTTGAGGTCCAAGCCCAGGTCCTGACCGCTCGTGGCCAGCAGCCACAGGCCGTCGCCCTGCTCCGCAAGAGTCTGACCCTCTACGGCAACACCTCCATTCGAGCCCGTCTGCAAAAGAACCTCAACCTGCTCGGCCTGGCCGGGCAGTTCGCTCCCCCGTTGCGCCTCGGCGAATACCTCGGATCGTCACCCAAATCGCCTCCGCATCTCAAGGGATCTCCAGTCCTTCTGTTTTTCTGGGCGCACTGGTGCCCCGACTGCAAACGCGAAGGCCCCGTCATTGCCCAACTAAGCTCTGAATTCGCTTCCCGAGGATTGACCGTGCTCGCTCCCACCCAGCTTTACGGGTACACCGCCCGCGGCGAAGATGCGAAACCAAAAGATGAATTAACCTACGCGGAAAAAGTCTGGCAGCAGTTCTACCCTGGATTACAAACCGTCCCCGTCCCCGTCAGCAAAGCCAATTTCGATCGCTACGGCGCCAGCACCACTCCGACCCTGGTTCTGATCGACCGCAAAGGCCGCGTAGCCCTCTACCACCCCGGCGTAATGTCCTACGACGACCTCCGCGCCGCCCTCGAAAAAGCCATGTAGATCGTGTGGCGCGGGCGCCCTCGCCGGCGTGCTTTTCTCTGCGTCAATGTAGGCGCGGGCGTCCTCGCCCGTGCGGGTTTCTCTGCGAACTCTGCGGGGTTTCTCTGCGATCTCTGCGATTAAAGGCTTTCCTGGGATATCCGTGGCAATCCGTGTAAATCCTTGGCCGGTTTTCCTTTGTGTACCTTCGTGTCCTTTGTGGTTAAAGCTGTTGGGTTCCTCTGTGACCTCTGTAGTTAAAGGCTTTTCATCGCTTCCGCGACACCTCAAACACCAGATTAAACAACTGCACCAGGGTGATCCCGATGGTCACATACACTGCAATTTCCAGCCGCCGCGACGCATCCTTTGCGCTCCGCATCTGCCCCGCGATTTCGCTGGTAGTGTGATAAAGCGTGTCCGCCAGTTGCTCGAAATGTTCGGTCGAAGCCCGCAGCCGTTCCAACACCCGCGACGTCGCTGAGAGCGCCGCCGCCATCTGCTCCCCATTGCGGATGTCGAGCTCCGTCTTGCACGCCGACCACCACGCACTCCCCGGAGGATTGTCATACATCCGCTGCCGGATCTCTTCGTACGACCGCGTCCGCAATAACTGCACTAAAGCCTGCACGGTCTCGTTTGCACGAGCTTCTTCGCTGAGGAGGGGCATGAACCGCAGTCTAGCAGCCACCTACGGTACCGCTCAGATGCCCGAAGGCCAACCCCATCCCTGCCTTTTCAGCCATGTGCCGACCGGAGTTACCCGGTTACCCCCCTCCCAATCGCCTGTATTTTCGCGGCTTTGCTGGATCGATGGTGTGGGGCGGACACTCTTGTCCGCCGCCTTTGTAGTTGACTTTTTCTTGGCTGATGCGCGTCAGCCACCGCCCCTGCGTCGAAGAATTAATGCCGCGCCGGAAAGTCGTCCAGGTTCGTCTCCGTATCCCGATGCTTGCCAGTATGGTGCATCGGAGTGACCTCGCCGCCC
>JBKQLO010000222.1:0-11874 GCA_052147055.1 Terriglobales bacterium | reverse complement strand
CGCAAATTGAATCCATTGCGGTGATTCCGTTTGCCAGCGCAGGCGGCAATGCGGATACCGATCTGCTCAGCGACGGCCTCACGGAATCGTTGATCGACAGCCTCGCTCACGTGCCGCAGCTGAAGGTGAAGTCGCGCAATTCGGTCTTCCGCTACAAAGGCAAGGATGTGGACGTTCAGAAAGTCGGCAAGGATTTGACGGTCGATGCCTTGCTGACCGGGAGAGTGGTGCAACGCGGAGATTCGATTCAGGTCAGCGCCGAACTCACCAACGTTCAGGACAACACCGCCATCTGGGGCGAGCAATACGAGCGCAAGGCTTCCGACATCATCGCCTTGCAGCAGCAGATTGCAGGCGACATCGCTGACAAGCTGCGCTCGAAACTGACTGGCGCGGAAAAGCAGCAGGTCACCAAGCAAGGCACGCAGAACCCGGAAGCTTATCAGCTTTACGTGAAGGGCCGTTACTACTGGAACAAGCGCACCAACGCCGATATCAAGACGGCGATTTCTTATTTCAATCAGGCAATCGACAAAGACCCCAATTACGCGCTGGCGTATGCGGGACTGGCGGACGCCTATGGCGTCCTGAGCAATTTTGGCGGCGTTTCCACGGACGTCGTCCCCAAAGCGGATGCCGCGGCCGGAAAGGCCTTGGAACTGGATCCCACGCTGGCGCGCCCCCACGCGCTCATAGGGGCCAACAAAGTGCAGTACAGTTGGGACGTTGCCGGTGGCGAAGCTGAATTCAGAAAGGCGCTTGAGCTTGATCCCAGCGACGCCACGGCCCATCAGTGGTATGGCGAAGCCCTTGCCTACATGGGTGGCCGGGCGCAGGAGGCGATTGATGAAGTCAATCGCGCCCGTCAGCTCGATCCCTTATCGCCGATCATAGGGCATGCATTGGCGGAAGCTTACTTCTACGACCGCCAATTTGATAAGGCGATCGAAGGTGAGAAGAAGGTCCTGGCCGACAATCCGAATTTTCCCGCAGCGTACGGCGGCCTGGGATTTTCGTATTGGGGCGAGCATAAGTACTCGCAAGCCATCGAGGCATACAAACTTCAGGGTCAAGTGGCTGACGACAAGAATCTGACTGAAATTGCCTCTGCCATGGACGAAGGCTTCCACTCCGGCGGATGGCCGGGGGCTTTGCGCAGGGCAATCGAAGTTTCTCTGGCGCAGCGCAAAGCCAATACTGAATACGTTTCGCCTTATGGCATCGCGCAGGACTATGCCGATTTAGGCGACAAGGACCATGCCTTTGAGTGGCTCAACACCGCCTACCAGGAGCACGATGTCTTCCTGTTCTCGCTTAGAACCGACTTCACCATGGATTCCCTGCGCTCCGATGCGCGGTATGCGGAAATGGTGAGGAAGATCGGGCTGACGCCGTTACCGGGGGTTCGATGATCGGCCAAACCATCTCGCACTACCGCATTGTCGAGAAACTCGGCGGGGGCGGAATGGGAGTCGTTTACAAGGCCGAAGACACCTCGCTCGGCCGTTTTGTTGCCCTGAAATTCCTTCCCGACGATGTGGCCCGGGACCCGCAGGCGCTGGAACGATTTCGCCGCGAGGCGCGGGCGGCGTCGGCGCTCAACCATCCCAATATCTGCACTATTTATGAAATCGGCGAGCACGACGGTAAACGCTTCATCGCGATGGAGTACCTGGAAGGCGTGACGCTCAAGCATCGCATCGGCGGGAGGCCGATGGAGACTGACGATCTGCTCGGACTGGCGATTGAAATTGCCGATGCGCTGGATGCGGCGCATGCCAAGGGAATTGTTCATCGCGACATCAAGCCTGCGAATATCTTTGTGACCGGCCGCGGCCACGCCAAGATTCTGGATTTCGGTCTGGCGAAGGTTTCGCCTGCGGGCGGCGGTGCGTCGAGTCAAATGGCATCGGCCAACGCGGCCACCATCGGCGAACAGCATTTAACCAGCCCCGGCTCCACCCTGGGCACCGTCGCCTACATGTCTCCGGAGCAGGCGCGAGGCAAGGAATTAGATGCGCGGAGCGATTTGTTTTCTTTTGGCGCTGTGCTTTATGAGATGGCGACGGGCGAGCTGCCGTTTCGGGGAGAGAGTTCTGCTGTCATCTTCAAAGCCATTCTGGACGGAGAACCTACGGCGGCGGTGCGGCTGAATCCTGAAGTGCCGGCGGAACTGGAACGGAGCATTGGCAAGCTGCTGGAAAAAGACCGCGACCTGCGCTACCAATCGGCAGCCGAACTGCGCGCCGATTTGAAGCGGCTGAAGCGCGGGACTGAATCGGGGACATCGTCCGCGGTCTTGCCCGTAGCCAGCGAAGTACCTTCGACCCGCAAGTTTGGGATCGCGGCGTTAGTAGTTCTGGCCGTCGTGATGGTGGCGGCCGGGGTCTGGTATTGGAAAGGCAGGGCGAGCGGTGCGCAGATCGGTTCCATTGCGGTGATGCCGTTTGCCAGCAGCGGTGGCAATGCCGACACCGATCTGCTCGGCGATGGCCTCACGGAATCTTTGATCTCAAGCCTCGCCCATGTGCCCCAGCTGAAAGTGAAATCCCGCAATTCGGTTTTCCGCTACAAGGGCAAGGAGGTTGACGTCGAGAAAGTCGGGAAAGACTTGACGGTCGATGCGCTGCTTACCGGCAGAGTGGTGCAACGCGGAGACACGATTCAGGTGAGTGCCGAGCTCACCAATGTGCAGGACAACACGGAAATCTGGGGTGAACAGTATGAGCGGAAGGCCTCGGACATTATCGCCTTGCAGCAGCAAATCGCGGGCGACATCGCGAATAGGCTGCGTTCAAGACTGAGCGGAGCGGAAAAGCAGCAGGTCGCCAAACAAGGTACACAAAACGCAGAAGCTTACCAGCTCTATGTGAAAGGCCGTTATTACTGGAACAAGCGCACGCCCGCGGACCTGAATACAGCGATTTCGTATTTCAATCAGGCCATTGATAAAGATCCCGGTTACGCGGCGGCATATTCAGGGTTGGCGGATGCTTATCAAATCCTCAGTTATTACGGCCCTGATGACCCGAATGACGTCATACCCAAGGCCAAGGCTGCGGCCAATAAAGCCCTGGAACTCGATCCCACGCTGGCGCGCCCGCACGCCGTGCTTGGCCTCGCTAAGATGAGCTACGATTGGGATTTTTCCGGAGGCGAGGCTGAGTTCAGAAAGGCCTTTGAGCTTGATCCCAGCGACGCCAGCGCCCATCAATGGTTAGCCCAGGCGCTCGGTTACATCGGCGGAAGGTCACCGGAGGCGGTTGATGAGGTAAACCGCGCCCGTCAGCTCGACCCGCTTGCCCCCATCATCGCCTCGGCGCTAGGAGATGTTTACCTGCGCAACCGTCAATTTGACAGAGCGATCGAAATCGAGAAGAAAGACGTTGCAGACAACCCTTCGTTCGGTGTCGCGCATTGGGAACTTGCAAACGCGTATTGGGGCGAGCGCAAGTATGAGCTGGCCATTCAGGAATTTCAAACCTACGGTCGTTTGACCGGCAGCCAGATTTTTGCCGACTACGCGGCCGCTCTCGACGCCGGTTACCATTCCGGCGGATGGCCGGGCGCAGAGCGTAAGGCAATCGATGTCTTGCAGGCACAGCGCAAAGCCAGGACAAACTATCTCGCTGTTTACGACATCGCGAGGTTCTATGCAGATTTGGGTGATAAGGACCACGCTTTCGAGTGGCTCGACACTGCATACCAGGAGCGCAACATCTGGATCATAGGGATTCCTACCGACTTCACCATGGATTCACTGCGTTCCGATTCGCGGTATGCGGAACTGATGAAGAAGGCCGGGTTGCCGCAGTAGGTCGGTGTGGCTTCGTGCTGGAACTTAACGCCGCGGAGCAGGCTTCTTTTTCTTCTTCTTTGTACGCTTTTCTAGGCTGAGCTGCCAAGCGGTCCGCAGAGCGCCAGCCAGCACGTCTTTGGTCGCGTTAGCCAGGCGAATGTGGGTCATTCCCATCCTGCCCCATCCACCGGGGATGGGCAGGAAAACTTCCGGGAGTTCGCGGACGAAATCAGCCTGCTGCTCGGGCGTGAGCTTTAAGTTGCCGTAGCCCTGGTGTTCGGAGGCAAGGGTGGCGAAGATCTTGCCGCCCACACGGAAATCGGGCGCTCCCATGTGCGAACTTTCTTCTGCTCCCTCGAGGCTGAGAGCAATGCGGCGGAAATCGGCTGCGTTCATAACGAGATCCGTCGGCCCGCTGGCGAAAACGCGGGCCTTCAGGATGACGCATCACAAGCGGTGGTATTTCAAACCGAACCGTTGCCTGCGTTAACGCGTTATGGGCACTGCACCGTCCTTTGCGGTGCGCACCCGGCCGGGTCCGTCAACAGCAAAGTGTTCGCGCCTTGTCCCGGAACTGAAAGAACTGCATGGTCCCCGCGAATAGGTAAGATGTGATCGACCCCGTTAAGCTGAAGGGTGAGCGAATTGCCGTCGTTACTCAGGTCTTTGAGTTTGATCTTGACGTCCAGAGTGCCGTTCGAGCAGCGGGATGTCGCATGTTGGAGCTCCGAGCACTTGATGGGCAAATACCCCAGTGAGCAATCGTTGTTCACGTTCTGCAGGTAGATATCGTCGGTGCCGGAGCGATCATCCTGCCATACGATGGCCGACAGGCCGGAGGCAGCGATGGCTGCCGCCAGGCGCGACTTGCCCGAAACCACGGACGACACCGGAAACTGTGCGCAGACTTGATTGCCCGACGTGTCCAGCTTGATGGCGTTCATGGTGGACTGGTCAAAGTTGGGTTCGTCCACCCAGAACACCAGCGCGCCGGTCCCGGTCTGCAGGTTCTGCACGAATAGTTGCTGGTCCGCACCCAGCGGCACAATCGTCAGCCCGTTCGATCCCCACTGTTGCGTGCCCGTGCTGTCGAACTTCTGTCCGTACACCCCGTTCAGGACCTGGTTGGAATCCTCTTCCGTCCAGAACAAGAACGTCTCGCTGGTGGCTTTGCGGTAGGAAACAGAAGGAGAAACTCGAACGTTGTTGAGGTTGTTGGATCCGACCGCGCCATTGGCCGGGAAAGCGGCGGTCCCGTTGGCGAGGATGTGTTGGGCGTAGACTTGCAGCGTGGGGGAGTTGCTGTACCAGGAAAACACCGCGCCCCCGCTGCCGTCGGGAATAAAATACGGAAACTCGCCAAATTGCAGCGATCCGCTGTTAAAGATTTGCAACGGCTGATTGCCCCACAGCGGTCCGCCGGTGGCGGAAATTTTGGTGGCCAGCAGCGTGGATGGCGAACTGAATCCCGCGCTGCGCACCCAGGAAACGATCACTGATCCATTCTCGGAAGCATGCAGATCCGCCATCTCATAGTTCGCTTTCGGGTCACTGAGCACCACACCACTCCCCCACAGCGGAGAGCCATTGGGGTCGAGTCTCTGCAGCACGACATCACTGTTGCTGCTCCATGCAATCACCACGTCGCCGTCGCTGGTGCCGGCGATCTTGGGGCTGTTGTTGGAGTTCTGGTCATTGGTGAGCTGGATACCGAGCGGTCCCCAGAGCATCTGCCCGGTAGGGCTGATCTTGACGGCGGTGATTTGTATGTTGGAACCTTCGCGGTCGTCCTGGAATGCGATCAGTTCATTGCCAGCGGTATCGACGCTGAGGCCGTAATCCTCGGTTGAGCTCAGCCCGAGATCCGCGACCAGCAGGCCATTGTGCGGCCCCTGTGGCACACCGCCAGCATCGAGAGCCTGGGCGTAGACGTCGTAGCCGATGGGCGGCGGGCTGTTGGGATTGGCATCAAACCAACTGAGGTACCACGAGCCATTGGCGAGGGGCAGCAGCTTGGGTTGCACCTGGTCGCCGGGACCCTCCGCCAGGTTCAGGTTGAGCATGGGATTGGAGGGCCACTGTGCCCACGCCGTGGAGGTAAGAGCGATGCCAGTCATTAGAACGATGCAGCAACGAACGGTCCAGCTTTTCATGAAAAGTCTCCTTGGTGAAGCATCGCCCTCTGGGGTTACTCAGCGAAGCATTGCCCGGCAAACTGGCGCGGGGAAATTATACGCCGTCTGGCGGGTGAAATGCGGCGTCTGTGGCGGAAAGTGGAGGGTCGGGGTGGGAGGCAAAAGCTCTGACCGCAAAGGACGCGAAGGGTTCGCAAAGGTCGCGAGGAAAATAGGGCACTGCCGAGGTGTTACGCCCTCTGCTTGAACTTATCCAGGAGCGCGAATAGCGGCACAGCCACGATGGCGTTGGCGAGCGCGGAACCCAGTTCGTGAGGCCAGCTCCATTGCAGAGTCAGGCCTACCAGTCCACGAGCGACCGCAAAGTAGACAACCTCATGCACTACGTAGAAGAAGAGTGTCACCAGAAATCGGGAGCCGGCGTTCTCCACGTCGAGCTTGACGCCGAGGGAGGAGGCGCCGTGGCCCACCACCGTCTTGGCGATCCCGTAGATTCCGATGGGCTGGTGAGTCAGCGAGTCCTGGAGCAGGCCAATTACCGCGCCGGTGAGCATTCCGGAAACCTGACTGCGGCGCGCCACCGCAAAGAAAATCACCACCAGCAAAGGCAGATCGAAAATGGAGAAGAAATGCAGCCGCAGTGGAATGAATGCCTGGAGAAAGAGCGCGATCAGCGGAATCAGGATGGCCGCCGCGGCGCTGAAGCGGTAAACCTCAACCTGCTCCTTCGATGTGTAAGTAATGGGCACGCTAGTGAGGAGTATCCTGCGCTGGCGGAGCCTGACTTGCAGGCGGTTGCGGCTGGGATTGAGGGGTAGTGGAGGGAGGGTTGTCCGCCGCGGCGTTTGCGGAATTCCGCGAAGTTTTGCCCGGAGCGGCCGCCGCCTTCTGCGAGGTCCCGGTAGCCGGAGTATTTGGCTTCGGCGCCGCGGTATTCACAACCTTGGGCACATTTCCCTCCGCCGGCTTTGTGACCTGGGGCGAAATTGAGGCTCCGGGCGCAGGCTTCGCGCCCGTGGTTGCGGCCGGTGTACCGGTAGCTTGTTTGCTGACATCGGCTGCGGGTTTCGCTGGAACCGCCGGCAGGCGTTCGGCGAGAATGTCGGCGGCCCGCAGAGGCTCCGTCTCGGATGCGACCGGCTCCTCTTCTTCCTGTTGCGTGATCACCAACACCTCTTCCAGCCGGCTGAGATCCGCGGCGGGTTTCACGCGAATGTTCAAGAAGAGCTCCGAGCCGGGCGAAACCCTGGTGACGGTCCCCACGGGCAGGCCTTTGGGAAAAATCCGATCGCCTCCGCTGGTCAGGACTTTCTCTCCGGGCTGGACCGGTTCGTCGGACATGACTTTTTCCAGCACGATCTCTCCCGCCGGGGTACCGCGCAAGATGCCCTGTAGGCGTGATTTTTCGAGGATTGCGCCCACCCCGCTGGTCTGGTCGTCGATCAGCAGCACCTGCGACACGCTCCGGGATACGAGCAAGGTCTTGCCCACTACGCCGTCGCCGGTGATCACGGCCATGTCTGACTTCAGTCCGGCGTTCGAACCCTTGTCGATGTATACCGAGCGGGACTGCTCGCTGCCGCTCGAACCGATGACCTGCGCGGCCACCGTCTGGGCGATGAACTGTTCTTTGAAGCCCAGCAAGGCCTGCAAGCGGCGGGCCTGGTTCGCATCTTCGCTGAGGCGGGCACGCTCGATTTCCATTTGTTGGATCTTTTGTTTGAGGTCGCGGTTTTCCTGGCGTACTCCCCGCAGGTAGAAATAGTTATGCCAGAGATTGCTGCTGCTATGCTGTGCCCACACAATTCCCTTTTCGAAAGGAGTGATGGTATTGACCGCCCAAATGCGAATGAGCCGGGTGGATTCGTTTTCGGAGGACCGTTTGACCTGGACCGCGAGGCCGAGCACCTGCAGAAACAGAATTCCTACCAGGATGGTGAGATTACGATAGCGGCCGAGAACCGATTCCATAGCTCAGTAGCGAGTACCGGGTCCCGAGTACCGCGTATTTGGGCAAAGTATCACGAATAGGCCGGGACTCGGTACTCGCTACTCGCAACTACTCGATCGAGATCTTGCGGAGCAACTTGAAGTCGCTCAGCATCTTTCCCGTGCCCAACACCACGCTGCACAGGGGATCGTCGGCGATGGAAACCGGCAGGCCGGTTTCTTCGCGAATGCGCTTGTCCAAATTCTTGAGCAGCGCGCCGCCGCCGGTGAGCACGATGCCGCGATCGCTGATGTCGGCGGAAAGCTCGGGCGGTGTGCGTTCAAGAGCCACGCGAATGGCGTTCATGATGGTGGAAACGCATTCACTGAGGGCTTCGCGAATCTCGCTGTCGTCGACAGTGATGGTCTTGGGCACGCCTTCAATCAGGTTACGGCCCTTAATCTCCATGGTGAGCGGTTTGTCGAGAGGGTAAGCGGAACCGATCTCCATCTTGATCTGCTCGGCGGTGCGCTCACCGACCAGCAAGTTATATTTCCGCTTGAGGTAGTTCATGATGGCCTCGTCCATCTGATTGCCGGCCATGCGCACGGAACGCGAATAAACGATGCCGCTCAGAGAAATGACTGCGATGTCAGTTGTGCCGCCGCCGATGTCGACGACCATGTTGCCGCTGGGTTCGGTGATGGGAAGTCCCGCACCAATCGCCGCCACCATGGCTTGTTCGACGAGATGCACTTCACTGGCCTTGGCGCGGTAGGCGGAATCCATGACGGCGCGCTTTTCCACCTGCGTGATCTCCGAAGGCACGCCGATCACAATGCGAGGATGCACCAGCATCTTGCGGTTGTGTGCTTTCTGGATGAAATAGTTCAGCATCTTCTCGGTGACTTTGAAATCGGCGATCACGCCGTCTTTCATAGGTTTGATGGCGACGATATTCCCCGGCGTGCGGCCCAGCATTTCCTTGGCTTCTTTGCCGACGGCCTCGACTTCGCCGGTGTTCTTGTTGATGGCGACGATGGAAGGCTCATTAACCACGATGCCTTTGCCGCGGGCGTAGACCAGCGTGTTGGCAGTGCCCAGGTCGATGGCGAGATCGCTGGAGAAAATGCTGAACAGCGACCTCAGGTTATGAATGTACGACGAACCGGAATGAAAGCCGTTGCCTGACATACGCGCGACTGTTTTCTCTCTCTGTTTAGGTCTTTACCGATTAGATCTACTGCTTAGGTCGTTCCAAAGTTTTGCATAGCACCTTCGTTTAAGGGAATCTATCCTTATTCTATGGGAGATTGCCCGATTGTGCCGGGCACCAAGGTTCCTGCCCCCAAGAGGCCTTTGCCCGAGCGCCCACAATTCACTGAATCACCACTTTTTTCTGCAACGTGTTCACCCCGCCTTTGGCATTCTGCGCCGTGACGGTGATAGCGCTCTCTCCCGTCGGCAAGGGCGGCGTGAAGTAATGGAAACCGCCATCCGTGCCCACCACCGGGACTTCGCGGCCGTTCACCATCACCCGCGCACCGATTTCCGTCTTGCCGGTCATCTCGATGACATGACCATGCTGAATGAAGGGATCAATATCCAGAGTGATGGCTTCGGTGTTCGGCCCCTTGGGGATGATAGTAAACCGGTTCTTCTCGCTTTCCACCGATTCTTTTGCTGCCGCATCCTGAGAGAGCACCAGCCAGTAGTACGCCCCTTGCCCGAGGCCGGAAACCATTACATCCGCGGTTTTCACCGTGCGATCGACAATGGTCGACGAAAAGTACGGATTCTTGGAAATTCGCAGCCGATATCCCTTGGCGTTGGCCATGGGCGTCCACGAAAACTCGATCGGCTTGGGATCCTGGGACACGAAAATCGGCATCATGTTCGCGGGCGAGATGGGCGTTGGCGGGCCAATCTCCTTCAACTTTTCCATGTGGGCCGACTCATCATGAAAATTGACTTTCTCCCAATCCGCCAAGCGGACGGTTTCGCCGTTGCGCTCGATGTCTCCCGAGCCTTTCTTGACCAAGATTTCGTGCTGATCGGCTTTGGGATCGTTGTGCACCATGGCGGCGCTCTCCGGCGCCAGTGACGCAGTGGCACCGGCCACGATCACTTGCGACTTCGAACCTTGCGAATAGGTTGCGGTCGCCAGGTCCACCGTGCCGGTGCTAACCGCCACGGCCACGTTGGTCTGCTGCTGATCGTTGGTCGAGTTCTCTTCGATCACGATCAGCGAATCCTGCTTGACGGTGTAGTTGGTCCCATCGTTGAAGACGATCTTGGCCATGCCTTCGGAACTGGTCTGCACCACGTCGCCTTTGTCCAGCGGCACACTGTAGTCGGCGGTGATCCAACTGCTGGAACTGGACTTCTTCACTCGCACCGTTCCATCCAGAGCGGTGAAGTGTGCCTGCTGAGAATTCAGCGCACCCGGCTTGGGTGCGGCGCCAGCCACTGCCTCCAGGGCCCGCATGCCCAGACTGTTCGCTGCTTTGAGTTCGTTGTCGGTGAACTGCGGGAAGGTCAGACGCATACCCAGGAAAAACACCACCAACCCCAGTAATACCAACAGCATCACGCTACGATACGTGACTGTCTTCCACGCAATGTGGATTCCGGGTTTGCGGTTCGGAGACACCAAGGCCACGGTTCGACCCACTCAAATCCTAAGAATACGCAGTAATTTCGAGACTATCACAAGGCCAATATGGCTAGAACTAGGGAATGAAACGAGGAAGTTACCTTGGTGCAGGGGCGGGCGGCTAGTCGGTCCGCGGAACGCTGGCTGCGGTCTGTGCCGCGTGCGCGGCGGTTCCGTCAAAGTAGCTTTGGGCTTTCGTCCAAGCCTTGGACGCAACTGCGCGCCCCAAGGCTCGTCCCGCGAGGTCTGCCGCTTTGAAGTGAATCCCTCCATAGCGGCGAGACATGCCAGCTTCGTCTGCCGCGTCGGTGAAAGCATTCCACCTCAACACCACTGGTTGGGCGGGTGTGATCCCAGGCTCAATCTTCGAACTTCCGGGCGCCAGCGTGACCGAGTCTCCAAAGTGATCGCTTCCAGTCCAGAGCGCGAGGATTTGCGCCGCCGAGGCGCTGTAGGTGCTGTGGCCGGAAACGAACTCTGGGAACGGTGGAGTAGGGAAAGTAGAGGCCTGATATGGAATCCATTGCGACCCATCCATTTCGACGGTGCCTTTTTCTGGACCTCCCCAGGCGCGAATCTTCTTGCCATGGAACAGCAGCGAAATGGCGGTGACCGGACGAACCGAATCGTAAGTACGCTTGGCGTCCCAGGCGGCGATGCCGGCGTCGAGGATGGCGTTGGTCAGGGAGAAGAACATTTTGACGTCGTCGTCGAGGGTGTGATGGTCCCTCGCCGAAACCCACTGCGCGAACAGTGCCCAAGGGCCGGGAGGTTGCTCAGAGTTCGGGCCGTCCGACCAGTATTCTGAAATCATCTTTTCCCGGTCGGTCAGTGCGGCGCTGATGGCGACTAGCTCTTCCGCCTGCCGTTGATATTCCTCCGAGCCATAAACCGCCGGACCGAACAGTTGCAGCAGCGAACGGAATTCGTCTCCTTTGGACATGGCAAACGGAGTGACTTCGCCCCACTGCGCGCCGGAGAATCGCTGCGTTACTAAATCGCCGGTGGAATTCACGTAAGTGAGAGGCTGCCAGTGGTTGGGGTCGGAAACTGGGGCTTGCACGGGAACGGAGCTTGGCCGATTTGCAGCAACATAACCGGTCCAGTCGGAGTAAGGGCCTTGCGCGAGATCGCCTAACTGGTTGGACTTGTCGTGATGGCGGAATTCGAGGACTGCGGCACACGCAACGTTTCCGATTCCGGTAGGTGTTTCAATATCAGTTGAGTTGTCGTTGGGATCGAAGCCGAGTTGCTTCATCAGTGGGATGTAGACGGAATCGGTATCGACGGACAGCACGTCCGTCAGAGCGCGGTAGGCAGCGTAACTGGTGGCTTTCTCTTTGTTGGCTTCGGT
>JBKQLO010000221.1:0-25432 GCA_052147055.1 Terriglobales bacterium | reverse complement strand
CGACTGCCAGCAGCGCCTTCATCTCGGAAGCGAACAGCAGGCGGCCTCGCGACCACGCGTAGTGCAACGGCTTCTTGCCCAACCGATCTCGCGCCAGCAGTAATCGGCGCTGCGTCCGGTCATACAGGGCAATGGCAAACATCCCCCGGAGTTTCTTGACACAATCAGCGCCCATCTCCTCGTAGAGATGGACGATCACTTCAGTGTCACTGTGAGTGTAGAAGCGGTGGCCCTGCGCTTCGAGGTCTCGCCGTAGCTCCGGAAAGTTATATATCTCCCCGTTGCAGACGACCCAGACGCTTTTGTCCTCATTGTGGATGGGTTGGTGCCCACCCGCGACATCAATGATGCTCAGCCGGCGCATTCCCAGTCCCACCGGCCCTTGGGTGTAGATGCCCTCGTCATCGGGTCCGCGGTGAACCATGGTCTGACACATGCGATGAACTTCGCCTGCATCGACTTCCTGGTCCGCTTTACCCGCGATGCCAGCTATGCCACACACACGCTATCTCCAGTTTTCCAGAATCTTCTCCGCGCCCGCTCTCCCGTCGCCAAATCCTCAGCGATTCGGCGCAGCCTGCTTGATCGGACCTCGGAACCGTGCCGCCACTGCATAACTGTCGCTCTGGGTCTTGCCCTCGAGTCCTGCTTCGGTCGCGGGCGAGGAAAGTCCATACAGAGCGGACGTATATCCCACCATGAAGTACGGGAACAGGTTGTACTCGGTGCTCGAAAACATAGCTCCGACCATATAGGCCGCCAGGCTGGCCCATAGCGCGCCGGTGAATAATTGCACTTCCTTGCTTTGCGCATAGGTCGCCGTCTTGCGCACTCGACGCACGTTTCGAAATGCCAGTGTCAGAATGATCAGAAACAAGATCAGTGCGGGGAATCCAGCCTCTGCGGCAAATTCGGTGTAGGTGTTGTGGGTGACATGCCAGGACTCGGTCACCGCGGGAAAATTCCCCGGCCCCACGCCGAAAATAGGATGACGGACCGCCAACTCAACGCTCGACACTAGAAGTTGACGCCGTGCTTCCCATGAAGCCTGGTCCTCCGCGTCAACACCCCCGCCCTGCACGATGCTCTGCAAGCGGCTCAGGTAATGCGGGGTTGACACTGCCACCGCCACCGACGCGATGCCCAATATCCCCGTCAGCGCGACCAGCGCGACACGTTTGCCGCGAATCCCATACTCCCAAAAACAAGCTAGCAACGCGACGCTCATGGCGATGAATCCGCTGCGTGAAAAAGTCGCGATCAACCCATAGAGCATGCCCAGCAGACCGATCGTCCAGAATGCCTTGCGCACTGGGCCGCGCGCGGCCAGCAACAACGCCAGACACAGCGGCCAGTTGATGGCGATATCGACCGCCAAGTCGTTGGGGTTTTCAAAAATTCCTCCCAATACCCCGCCCAGACGGTCTCCACCCGGCCGCAGCGCAATGGATAACCAGGTCATGATGGCCACTGCCGCCGCCTGCACCCACAGCAGCCTTCGCAATTGGCTGATATTCTGCACCACCATGGCGACCAGCAGCGCGATCACAACCGCCTTGGAGAATTGCTCGAACACCACGGCAAAAGATCCACCCCTCCAAAAAGCAAAGGGGATGGTCAGGCATAAATCGGCGAAAAGCAGCAGGAGCAACTTGATTTCAGTCGGGACTCTCGCTTTCAACCTGCGCGTCGCCAGCCCCGCAACCACAGCGACCAAGGCGATGCCACCAACAATCTTCTCCACTGGAACGACGGCGAGCCTCGGAATCACATCCTGCGGCCGGGTGTAATACAAAAAAGAAAACACAACCAACGCATGATAAGCGAGACTGGAACCTTGATCCTTTGGATTCGGTGTTCCAGGGCCGATGGCGGAGGTTGCCCTCGCTTCCACTTTTTCTAGGCCGCGATTACGCCAGTCGACAAAAGTCATCGTCCCCACACCGCCTTCCGCCCGGTTACAAAATTGACGAACGCCACCAGCGCCGCGGTGTTCAGAAATACGAAGGTATAGGCGGCATTCGCCAAACGTGCGAGCAGTCCTGTTTTCAGCCCTGTCATCGCCAGCAGGCTCAGCCCGTAAAACGCAAGCTGTAGAACCAGGGCAAACCGGTAGATGGGCCCAGAAAGAACCACTGAACCAGCCAGGACTATGGCCAGGGCAAAGGGTATCAGCAGGCGCAGCAGTTTATGGCTGACAAATTCAAAGCGCACTGGATTCTCGGAAGTCAGCAGCCACGGAGCTAACTGGAGCAATTGATAGTTGCCGCTCAGGGTCCTCACCTTGCGGGCAAACTCACGTTCGCGGCCCAGGTCCGCGCTGTCCCAGGCTTTGGCGCGTCCATCGAACACTACCCGCGACCCGCTGCGGGCAATCTGGAGCGGGATATAAACGTCGTCCAAAATGGTTTCCGGCGGAATCGGCGTCAGCAGGCTCCTGCGTACCGCATAGAGTGCGCCCGTGGCTCCCACGACTGACCCTGTAGCCGCCTCCCACTCGCGAATTTGTTTTTCGATGCTCCAGTACAAGCCCAGCCCGCTGCCCGCATCTTGCGACTTTGGATCTCCCAACATCAATTCTCCGCTCACGCATCCCACTTGAGCATCGGCAAAGTTTTCCATCAGCAAGCGTAGAGAATCCGGTTGCAGAAGCTGCCTTGCATCCGTGAACACGATGATCTCTCCCTGCGCCAGCTCCAACGCGTCATTCAACCCCGAAGCCTTGCCCCGGGCAAGCTGCTTGAACACAATGCTGAGCCGCGGGTTGTGCGCGCTCTCGCGCAGGATGTCATCGGTCCGATCAGTGGATCCGTCAGAGACCACTACGATCTGCAAGAGGTCGGCCGGATAATCCAGGCTCAATAGATTCTTAAGCTTCCTTTCAACCACCTGCTCCTCATTCCTCACCACCATCACCATCGAGACCGCAGGTCGAAACGAGCCTAGCCGCACCGGTTGTGGACGACGGCGGCTGCGCAGCCACAACCAGGCAGGAAAACCGAAATAGGTGTAGGCGATGATTGCAACCGCGCACCAGAAGGCCCATTTCATCGCGCACTCCGTCTCCGCAACGCGATCTTGATGGTCGGGAGCATGACCGGGTAGACCTGGAAAAACCGTATCAAGCTCTACCTCGGAGCGGCTTTGCTGTCGCTTCGCGGATAGGTGCTGTAGTAATAGCGGTGGTAGGGCATGGAACCGGATCCCACCCCATTCAGCACCACCCCCAGCAGTTGCTCATCGCTGAATTCCAACCGCGCCTTCTGTGCCAGGTCAAAGGGAGTGACGTTGCTACGCACCACCAGCAAGATGCCATCGCAACACTTCGCCAGCAAGCTGGCGTCCGTGACCGGCACCGCCGGAGGCGAATCAATGATGATCCAGTCGAACAGCGGCTCCAAACGCGCCAACAGAGACTTCAAACCCTCCCCCGCCAGCAACTCCGCAGGATTCGAAACCTCGCGGCCAGACGGTATGAAGAAGAGATTCTCCATCGGTCCCCGCTGGATAATTTTGAACTCATCCGCCTGCTGCGTAAGATACTCGGAAAGTCCGGGACTGGCTGCGGTTCCCAGCGTCACGTGCAACCGGGCTCCACGCAGATCGGCATCTACCAGCAGCGCGCGCTGCCCCGGCTGCCGAACCAGCGCTTGGGCCAGGTTGGCCGCGACGAACGACTTGCCCTCTTTGGGAAGAGCGCTGGTAATCAGGACCCTCTTCAGAGGCTGCCGCTCCCGCGCCTGATATAGGCGCGAACGCAGGGCGCGGAATTGCTCCGTCCCCTGGGCCTGCTCGTCCGGGCCAAAAAACAACATGGTCTTGGTGTCCGGAGTCCACGCAACTTGAGCGCACTTCGCCGACCACTCCACGAACGCCTGCTGAGATACGCGGGACGGCTCGCCCAAGATTGGCGGAGTCTCTGCGCTCCCGACTAATGTGAGAGGCGGTTCTACCGACGTCAAACCGGACGAGGGCTTGGGCAGCCCAGCCCGATTCGCCTGCGCCGCCTGTTCGGCTTCCACCCGCTTCAGCGCCTCATGAATTCGGCTCACGGTTTCCCATCTCCGGGGTGGTCGTTCTCGGTGGCGCGCAGCTGCTCCGCGAGGTTCACGAGGGTTTCCGCTGTTTCGGCCAGGTTAAGAGCGGCCTGTGAGGAGGCCGCGGGCGAAACGGACGAGCCATTTCCTTCCAATTCGAAGTCGTGGGCCACGGCTTTCACCGCATCCACTGTCACCACGCGCTGCTGGTCGGCAAACACATTGATTAGACAGTGCTCACAGATCAGGTTCACCACCCGCGGAATCCCGTGCGAATAACGATGGATTGCGGACAGCGCCTCAGGAGTAAAGATCTCCTGGCCATTCGAGCCTGCGATGCGAAGCCGTTGCGCAATGTAAGCCGAGGTTTCCTGCGGTAGCAGCGGTTGGGTCTTGGCGCGCAGCATCACCCGTTGACGCAATTGCCGGAGCTGCGGACGCCTGAGCTTATCGTCAAGCTCGGGCTGACCCACCAGCACAATCTGGAGCAGTTTCTCGGTGAAGGTCTCGAGATTGGTCATCAAGCGGATTTCTTCGAGGACCTCGTCGGAGAGGTTCTGCGCTTCGTCGATGATCAGTACCGCATTCTCGCCGGCGCGGTATCGTTCCAGTAGCCAGTTGTTGAAGTGCAGAACGATCTGGCTCTTCTCTCGTGAACTGGACGGGATGCCGAAATCGGTCATCATGTAGTCCAGAAACTGCGGCACATCCATCATCGAGTTGAAGACGAAAGCCGTCGCCACCCGCTGCTGCCGTAGCCAGGACAAAAGCTTGTTAATCAGAGTGGTCTTGCCCGTCCCCACTTCGCCGGTCAGCAGGACAAACCCCTTGCGGCTCTGGATGCCATAGGTCAGACACGCCAGCGCCTCCTCGGTGTACTTAGTGAGGAACAAATACCGCGGATCGGGATTCACGTTAAACGGATTCGCCTGCAGCCCGAAAAATCTCTTGTACATTCAGCCCTATACCTCTAGGATGCTCAACTTGCTCCGCTTTTCGGAGCTGTCTGCCTTCGTCGGCGGCTTCCTGTTACCATTCTTTCTATTCTTCTCGCCGGTCGGATCGATCCAGGGCACGGTTACCAGCGTTGGCAGCGATAACGCCGCCAGCACATCCTGCTCGGTGCGCAGAGCTTTGTCTCGCATTTCCAGCCAAAGCGCCAATCCCAGACCGAGAGCCAGGCCCGCACCCGCCCCACCCAGCCCAAATAGCAGCCGGTTCGGAAAGCTGGGAGCATCCGGGAAACTGGCCGGGTTCAGCAGGCTCATCTGTTCACCCTGCTGGCGGCGCTCCATGTCCGTCTGAATTTCCGACGCGCTCTTCTTAACCATTAAATCGTTGTAAACCTTCTGTGCAGTTTCGTAGTCGCGGGTCAGCAGTTTGTATTGCTCTTCCACGCCAGGACTGAGCGCCAGCCGTCCCTGCGCGGTGTGGATCGCATCTTGCAGCCGTTGCAGCTCGCGAGTTGCCTGCGCAATCGTCCCGTCGTATTGGTGAATCTGCAGCCGCAACTGTTGGATTTCTGCCGGCTCATTCGCGCTTCCCTTCTCCGCAGAACTGCTCCCTTGGGCGCTGGCGGCGTTGACTTCGGCCAGTTTCCGCTTCACCTCGGCAATCTGACTCTGGACTTTCAGCACATCGGGGTGATCGTCCGTGTACCGCGTCCGCAGAGTGATCAACTGGTTCTGCAGTTCCGCCAACTGCTTTTCCAGACTTTCCGGGTTCATGGCAGCCTGCGAAGCTTTCCATGCCGCCAATTGTTGGGACAGGATGGATTGCGCATAAGCCCGGTCCTGCTGCGCGCGATTCAAAGCCTGAGTGTTGGCATCGAGTTGAGCGTCCATCCCCATCAACAGCTTTATGTTGTTGTCTTCGTCGCCGGGCAGTTGACCGATGTACCTTTTTTTGAAGGTTGCGAGCCTGGCATCCTGGTCATCAAGATCCCGCTTGGCCTGCTCCACTTGGCGCACTAGAAATTCCGTGGTGCTTTGCGCGACTTGTTCGCGGGTTTTCAGATTCTCTGCCAGCAACATGGAAGTCAGCTCCGTGCACACTTGCTGCGCCACAGTCGCACTATCGGCAGTAAAGTTCAGGTAGAAGCCGGGAACATCGCTCTGCCCCGTCCGGTGATTCTTGGAACCCGAAAGGTCGGGAGCCACACCCTCGATCACGAAATTTTTTCGGATGCCATCGATGACGTCATCCACGCTCTTTCCCTTGGCCAGGGCCAGCCGATCGATCATGGGTTGCAAACGGTTTTGACTCAGCACCTGTTGCTGCATGGTGGCAATGCGCTGGGCAATGCCCGAAGTCACCACGGGTAGTACGTACCCCTCGGGAACCTTCTGGGTCTCCACCAGAATCAGCGACTGCGAGGTAAACCGCGGAGTGAACGCATACGACAAGAAGTACGCTGCCACCGGAACCAGTAACGCCGGCAACAGAATCGCCAGCAAGCGCCGGCGCAACATTGCCAGGTAATCATCCATCGTCAATTCGCGGTTCTGAATCATGTCAAGTGTGCGAGTCGCGACCTGGGGCTGCAGACTCCTCCCGTCGTAAACACCGCCCTGCGACTGAGTTCGGGACAGGGCTTCTGCCACTCCGCCTTCCCAGATGTACCTCGGTGAAACCCGGGCGGTTCCGGCCCAAACAGTTTATTGCTGCACGGTTGCTGCCATCCAGTGGCTTGCCGCTGTGAACTTGGAAAACACCATACGGGCTTTGTTTTCAGCTATTTATACCACTCCACAAGGCCTCGATCTGCCTTCCTGCCGCGCCCTTACCCTACACGAAACGGTATTAAAGGGAAACCTCTTTTCTCGGGTTTTCCGGCGATAATCCGCAAAAACTCTTCGTGCAGGAAACACCCTTGCCCGCCCGATTGCACCCTTCATCTGCTTCGCATATCCTGAGTCCCTTCTCGAATATCTTTCGGTGAATTACACAGCCCAATCCGTAGCATCGGCCGCAACACCGGAAGAAGTTCCATCCGGACGCCCCGTCAGCAATGCTACCTGGTTGCGAGGCGGTGTCTTAGCTCTCTTGATCCTATGGCTCTATGCTCCGATTCTTGCTCACCTGGTAGGACAGTGGTGGCTCGATCCTAATTTTTCTCACGGATTTCTGGTGCCCCTGTTCTCGCTGTTTATGCTTTGGAAAGATCGCGTGCGTATCGCAAAGTTTCCATCAGCCTCGTCGTCCTGGGGACTGCTGGTCGTCAGTTTTGCTTTGTGTCTGTTGGTCGCAGGAGTGTTGGGCGCAGAGTTATTTCTTTCCCGGATATCGCTTCTCGTGCTGTTGGCAGGGCTGATCGTTTGCTTTCGCGGCTGGCCGCTCTTCCGCGCTGTGCTGTTTCCCTGGGCTTTTCTGTTCTTGATGATTCCGATTCCGGCAATCATTTTCAATCAGATCACCTTTCCGCTCCAGTTGCTGGCGTCCAAATTAGCCGCGTCGGCATTGCCCCTGCTCGGGGTTCCGGTGTTGCGCGAGGGCAACATCATCAACCTGCCGGCGCTGCCTCTTGAAGTTGCGGAAGCTTGCAGCGGCATCCGTTCCCTGTTGTCACTGACCACGCTCGCGGTGGTGTACGGATATCTGATGGAATCACGCATCGTGATTCGCATTCTGCTGGCGCTGGCCTCCATTCCCATCGCCGTAGTGGCAAACAGTTTGCGCATCGTGGGCACTGGATTGCTGGTCCAATATTGGGGCCAGGATGCGGCCGAAGGGTTTTTTCACACCTTCTCCGGCTGGCTGGTTTTTGTGGTATCGCTCCTTCTGCTTTTTGCCGTGCATCAACTCTTCGTCGTCGTTGCTAGGCCGGTAAAGGAGAAGCTGTGAGCCACTGGCGATTTACGGTCACGGCAATTCTCCTGGCCGGAACTGCAATCTTTTTGCAGCGGCGGAAACCGGTTGAGACCTTGCCGCCGCGTCAATCCCTCGCCCAGTTCCCTCGCCAACTGGGAGCGTGGGCTGGAAGAGACGTGACCATTGCTCCCGACGTCCGCGAAGTCTTGGGCAGCGGCGACTTCCTGCTGCGCACCTACACTGACCAGGGTTCTTCCACCTCGCCGGACGTGGATTTGTTTGTGGCTTACATCCCCAGCCAGCGTGAAGGCGATACGCTGCATTCCCCGAAGAACTGTCTGCCCGGCGCCGGCTGGTCACCGGTGGAATCCAGCCAGCTTTCGATTTCTCTGCCCGGCCAGCCGGCGTTCCCAATCAATCGTTATGTGATTGCGAAAGGCGACGAACGCCAACTCGTGTTTTACTGGTACTGGGCGCACGGTCGAGCGGTGGCCAGCGAATACTGGGCAAAGTTTTACTTGATTACTGATTCCATCCGTCTCAACCGCAGCGATGGAGCGCTGGTACGGGTCGCGACTCCTCTGTCTGAAGCTGAATCCCCGCAGAAGGCGGAGCAAAGATTGCTTGAGTTCACTGGGAACATAGTGCCGCTGCTGGATCCCTATGTCCCGCGGTGAAAGCGTGTCAGGTTCCGGAGATATTGAATGAAACGTTTTCCCCTAGCTCGTCTCGCACTGGTGCTGGGAGTTGTCACTGTCTTTTTCCTGGGCTGTTCGCGCGACCCCAATGTGCGCAAACAGAAATATCTCGAAAGCGGGCAGCGCTATTACGACAATGGTAAGTACCTGGAAGCGGCCATCCAGTTCAGCAATGCCATTCAGATCGACTCCCGCTTCGCACCTGCCCACTATCAGCTCGCGCAAACGCTCTTGAAGTTGCAACAGTGGACCCCGGCTTATCAGGAACTATCGCGGACTCTTGAGATCGACCCGGAAAATTACCAGGCCCACATTGATATTGCGAACCTGTTGATTGCGGGCCGGAACCTGAAACAGGCCCAGGAACATACCGACCTGCTGCTGCAAAAGCAACCCCATAACCCCCAGGTCCACGGCGCAGTCGCAAACTTGCTCGCCGCCCAGGACAATCTTCCCGGCGCCCTCGAAGAAATGCAGAAGGCCATCACGCTGGGGCCGGACCGCTGGGAATCCTACTTGAATCTGGCCCTGTTGCAGCTTCGCCTCAACCAGCCCGACGCCGCTGAAGCCAACTTGCGAAAGGCAGTTGAAGTAAACCCCAAGTCTACCCAGGCACAACTAGCGCTGGGCCGATTTTACGAATCTCGTCGCCGCTTTCCCGAAGCCGAGCAGCAATTTCGACGCGCGATCGACGTCGCCCCCAAAGATCCTCAGCCGCGCTCCGCCATGGTTCGCCTTTTCATGGAACAAGGCAAGAAGCCAGAAGCGGAAGAATTCCTAAAGACCGTGAAAAAAGATTTCCCTGACGACTCCGTCGGCTATCGCATGTTAGGCGATTTCTACTTCGCCTCCGGCGACCTCGACAAAGCCACCGCGGAGTACTCGTCGCTCTACCGCGAGCATCCCAAAGACGTTCAAGTGAAGAAGAACTACATTCAGCTCCTGATTCTGAAAGATCGCATCCCCGAGGCACAGGCACTTGATGACGAGATCTTGAAGGCCAACACCAACGACGTCGAGGGCCTGATCTATCGTGGGCAAATATTGATCCGCAAGGGCCAGGGAAACGACGCCACCCAAGCGCTCCAGAACGCAATCAAGAATGACCCGGACAACGCCGTTGCTCACTACCATCTGGGACTGGCGTTCAATCTTCTGGGCAACCTCGAGCGCGCCGAAGGCGAATGGCGCGAAGCCGTGCGTCTGAAGCCCGATCTCACCGACGCCCAGCGCGCCCTCGCCGCCGCCGAACTACGCCGCGGTGACATGGACGCATTGGAACAGACCGCGACCCAGTTGATCAACGTCCTGCCCGCCTCGCCCGACGGTTACGTCATGCGGGCCGTCTCCAACACCGACCGCAAACGATTCTCGCAGGCGGAAGACGACGTCCGCAAAGCTATGGACATTGCGCCGCAAAATCCGGCCGGATATATCCAGCTGGGCAATTTGCGGCAAGCACAGAAGAAATACGGCGATGCAGAAAAGGCGTACCTTGACGCGCTCGATCACGATCCCAACTCCACCGATGCTTTGCGCGGCCTCATGAACACATATCTAGTGCAGAAGCAAACCGATCAGGCCATTGCCGCCGCCAACGCGCAGATTGCCAAGTCTCCAAACAACAGCGGCTTTTACGATCTTCTCGGAACCGCACTGTTCGACAACAAGAAAGATATGAACGCAGCAGAAGCTGCCCTGCGAAAGGCCGCGGACCTGGATAAGAACAATTCCGACGCGCTGTTGAAGCTGGGCGAAGTGCAGGCCGCCAAAGGCTCGACCGATCAAGCGCTCGCCACTTATCAGCAGTCCTTGAAAGACAACCCGCGCGAACCCAGCTTTTACATTCTGATGGGCGAACTGTACGAATCAAAACAAGATTGGCCTCATGCCCAGAACGCGTATCAAAAGGCTCTCGAACTCCGCCCCGGCGATCCGCTTACCTCCAACAATCTCGCCTACGTGTTGCTGCAATCTGGCGGCAACGTAGATGTAGCGCTCTCGCTGGCCCAAACCGCGCGCCGTGGCATGCCCGATTCCCCCAACGCCGCCGACACCCTGGGCTGGGTCTACTACCAGAAAGGCGCTTACCGCTCCGCCATCGACTTGTTTCAGGAGGCGCTGCAATTAGCGGAGAAGAATAAAGCCAAAGACGACCCGGCTGTGCACTATCACCTTGGCCTGGCGTATGAGAAGACCAATCAGCCCGCCCTCGCCCGCCAGCATTTCGAGCGAGTGTTGAAGATCAATCCCAACTACGCCCACGCCGCCGACGTAAAGACTCAACTGGCACAACTGAAATCCTGATCATGTAGGCGCGGGCGTCCTCGCCCGTGCGGGAGGCGTTAACCCTTCATCCTCGATATCGCCATCCGCGCCGCATGATAACCGCACATCCCGTGCACCCCGCCGCCCGGCGGGGTCGACGACGAACAGAGATAAATATCTTTCGCCGAGGTCGCATACTGCATCCGCGTGGGACGGAACAGAAACTGCCGCAAATCCATGGCCCCGCCGCCAATGTCTCCTCCCACCAGATTCGCGTCCATAGCTTCGAGGTCCGCGGGAGAAAAGACTTTTCGTGCCAACACGCAATCGCGAAAACCCGGCGCAAAGCGCTCGATCTGCCCTTCCATTCGCGGCAGCATGTCGAATTTCGATCCGTTGGGAACATGGCAGTAGGCCCACGCCGTATGTTTGCCGCTAGGCGCGCGCGTAGGATCGAACCGGCTGGGCTGGGCGAGAATCATGAACGGCCGCTCGGGAGGTTGTCCGGTCGCCATCGCCTTTTCGGATGCCGCAATCTCCCCAAAGCTCCCGCCTAGGTGAACGGTCGCGGCCCGCGCGCAGTCTTTTGCTCTCCACGGAATCGGCTGCGAGAGCGCGTAATCGACTTTGAAGGCCCCCGGCCCATAGCGATAGTTCTCCAGCCGCCGCCTGTATCCAGCCGATAATCGGCTTCCGGCGATCTTCACCATTTGCCGCGGACCAACATCGCAAAGCGTGACATCGTAATCGCGGAGTGCGTTTAGATTCTCAATGCGCGTCGAGGTCTTCACCGTGCCGCCGAGTTTTGCCAAATGCCCGCACAGAGCATTCGTAATCGATTGTGACCCACCGCGCGGAATTGGCCAGCCGACAGCGTGCGCGCTCACCGCCAGCAAAATTCCGAACGCACCACTCAACGTCTCCTCCATCCTGAGAAAAGAATGGGCAGCCATTCCGGCGAACAGCGCTCGCGTCCGTTCGTCACGAAACCCACCGGCCAGGGATTCCGCCGAGCGAAACGCACTCAGTCCGAAGCGCGCCATGAGCAGCGGATGACGAGAGAACAAATGCACCGGCTGAAGTATCTCCGGCGCGAATTCCTGCCAACGATCGACAAACGGCCCCACCAGCCGCCGCCACGCCTTTCCGTCGGCGCCCAGCGCAGCCTCGGCATCGCGCAGATCGCGCTCCAGCACCACCGCGGTGCCGTCGTCCTGAGGATGAGCGAGAGGTGCAGGCGAGTCAATCCATTCCAAACCGTAATCGCGCAACGGCAGAGAAGAAAAGAAAGGCGACCCCACAACCCAAGGATGCACTGCCGATCCGAAATCATGCACGAAACCCGGCAGAGTCAACTCCATGCTCCGCGCCGCGCCCCCCGAAGTCAGCTCAGCTTCGAACACGTCGACGGCGAAGCCCGCCTGCGCCAAAGCGATACCTGCCGCCAAGCCATTCGGCCCCGCGCCGACCACGCACGCTTTACGGCTCATTTCAGCAAGCTCCGCATTTCATCTGATGATGGCACATCCGCATGATCTCGACCGGCTATTCGCGCGGTTCCACCGTCGGCATCTCGACGGCTCCAATCTTGCCATCGGCTTCGCGCTCCAGCGTGGGCGCGTACAGGCCGCGCATTTCCCGCCGCCACCACGCCCCGGTAATCTGTTTCTCCGCTGCAGTGGTGAACCAATATTGCCAGAGGACGGCTCGAATCTGCCGCGGCGGACCCTGCGGGAAAGGATTGCCAGCAAACAGTGCGAGCACATCTTTATCGCCAGAAAGCAGCCGGACTTCGGCATTGAGCACAATTGGATATTCTCTCCACGACCCTAAAGAAGCGAACCACAGGTTCCAGTCAAAGCGCGGCTGATACGGTGCGTATATACGCGGCGGTTGGCCAATGTCCTGCGGCTTGTAACCAAATGGATAGGCGACCCAGTTCTGGCCGTCATTCGATCCCTGAAATTCGATCTCGTATCTCCCACGAGTCATGACCGCGAACAATCCGTAACGATTGGCAATGCGAAATGGCTCCAGCGCAACCACAGGCTGAGTCGGCAGAGGCAAATCGCGCCAGAACATCCACAGCATCGGCAGGGTGGTGGCGTAGAAGATCCAGAACAAGATTGCGGAACTGAATGAAAGCTTGATCGCGTTGTAAGTGGAGCGAAGCGGACTGTGTCCGGCTTCGACGACAACGGCAGACTCCGCTCCCACCTCTCGCAAAGGCGGCGAGACATGGGGCGCCCAACGCATGAACCACCCACAAAATCGATCATCCAGCAACAACACCCCCAGCGCCAGCACCAGATAATTCAAGAACGTATAGTTGGCAGTGAGGATGACGCCCACCTGCCACGGCGTCACGATGAAGAAGCATACAATGCGCCAGCGACGCGGCAGAAAAAGCATCCAGACCAAACCCAACTCGAGCGCCAGCGTCGCATAAACGCTTCCGGCATGAAACCAGTGCGGCAGATGCTGCACATACCACCCGATCCATGTGGGCAGCGGGCCATTCTGGTAGTACTCATCCATCGCGGTGAAGTTGCGCCACTCGGGATCGCCGCTCAGCAGCTTCACCGCCCCAGACTCAAAGTAGATGCGAAACCACTCCCATAGCAGCAGAAACATGCTGGCGCGCGATGGCGGATGGCTGCGGCCGAGTCCAGGGCGAAATCCCGGCAGAGCGAAGAAAAGCGAGATAAATCCGGCTTCCAGCAACATGCCGTCGGATTGATACCCGGAAAAATCCTGCGCCGCGCTGACGAAAGAAAGAAAACATACAAAACAAATCGCCAGCATGGCGCGTGGCCACAAATTTAAAACCAGCAGCAACGACGCCACCATGCCGATCCAGCACAACGCCAGCAGCATGTGCGAACCGCTGGAGAACCACAGCAGAGTCGGCGCATACCACACCCGAGAAACATGTCCCAGCGACTGCGCCACCGCTTGCAGATACTCACCGGCGGGCAGAATCCCGTTCGGACCGATCAGTCCACGGATTTGAAAAACCAGCGGGAAGAATGCAGAGAAATAAATCAGGCCCAGCGCTCGCAAAAACAGCCAGCGCGGAATCAGGCGATTCGACGCGCCACGCTCCGAATCAAACAGCCACCGGAAGGATCGTGCCCAATCCATCTCGGTGGGCAATTATATAGAGCCGAGAGGTCGGAGGTTAGGGGAGAGCGGACTACACCACGGCCGCGTCTTTCCCGGCTTCTTCGCCGACTACCGCCTCAGGACGCTTGCGGGCGATGCGGTTGGGCGGCAGGCCGGCATCGCGAATCTTGTACAGTAACGCTCGGTAGCTGATGCTCAGCGAGCGCGCCGCCTGCTTACGGTTCCAGTGATGGGCTTGCAGAACTTTCAGAATGATTTTGCGTTCCAGCTCCCGCGTGGCCGCGCGAGTCACTTTCTTCAGCGAAATCGGTCCATCCAGATTAATTTCGGAATTGTAGAATTCTTTTTCGTTGCGGGCGATCAAGTCGTTGCTGATCACGTCCTCGCTGCCCAGGATCACGTAGCGCTTCATCAGGTTTTCGAGTTCGCGCACGTTTCCCGGCCAATGATATTTCTGGAGAATCGCAATCAGGTCGGAAGAAAGAGCCCGCGCCCGGCAATTGTACTTCTGGTTGTAAAACTCCAGGAAGTAGTGGACCAGATCTTCGATGTCGCCACGCCGCTCGCGCAAGGGGGGCAACTGTAAATTCACTACGTTGATGCGGTAGTACAGATCCTGGCGAAAAGTTCCGCTTTCGATTTCATCTTCCAGTTTCCGATTGGTGGCGCAAACCACACGGACTTCCACTTTCTTGTCTTCCTGCGCGCCGATGCGGCAGAACTGTCCGTCTTGCAGCAACTGCAACAGTTTCGATTGTAGCGACAGGTCGAGCTCCGAAATCTCATCCAGGAAAAGCGTGCCCCGGTGGGCCAACTCCACGCGGCCGGGTTTGGAGCCGTAGGCTCCGGTGAAGGCTCCCTTTTCGTAGCCAAAGAGTTCACTCTCCAAAAGTGTTCCTGGAATCGCCGGGCAGTTCACCTTGACCCAGGGACCACCCTTCCACGGAGACAGGGCATGAATCATGCGGGCGATAATGTCTTTGCCAGTTCCGCTCTCCCCTTGAATCAACACCGGGACGTTCGCGCTGGCCACTTTGTTCATGCGCGCCCGCAGGGCTTGCATGGCCTCCGACTTCCCGAAAACCACCGCATCCGGAGGAAACTCACCTAGGGATTGAACCAGCGAACTGAACGAATTTGTCGTTTGCATTGCCATAAGCGCCTGCGATTCCCGCAGGCACGCAGGAATGTGCATCCCGAGCGCCAAAGTTCTGCGCTACCTCGCTGCGCACGCTTTGTTGGGCTTACTGGTTTATGATTCAGCGGGTTACGCGAAAACCGGCCGGCCACCACCGGCACAAAACGGCTGGAGTCTTCGGTCTCATAACCAGATTTTCAGGTAGGAAAAACTTTTCACACCGAAGAAACAACTTTCCTTCGCACCGGCGCTCGAGGAGACTTACCGTTGAGCAGCGCGTGCGAGAACCTCAATCCCACGAGCTGATAGGTTGCGGCGTGGGTGATCCAAACCGTCTTGGCTCGCAAGTTGCGGCAGGACTTGGGTAAAAGCGAAGCCGAGGCCAGGGGCACGCTGGGAATTTCCAGCAAAACCTGCGAGGAGAGCGGCAAAGCGCGCCTCACTGCAACCAGGGCCCCGGTCGCGGAGATGTTCAACGCAGTGGCAAACTCCAGCAGTTCCTTCCCACCCTTATCGCGGCTGCGGACAAAAACCGGAATCGCCAGTGGCAGGCGGGCCCACTGGCGGCGTTCATCGTGCGGTCGATTTCGATTCAAAATGAGTCCTCAAACGGCGGAATACACCTACTTTTACCGCATCTGGGGGGCCAAATGGCCTACTGAACTCCGGTTGTTTCGCGGTCAAAACCACCGCAGCCGGGGTGTTTATCGGGAAATCCGGCTGCAAACACTGAATTTCCATGACGAATAGTTTCCCATCTCTTCGCCCTACCGGCCGTCCCAACAAGTCTCGGTAAGTACTTTCGACTGCATACTTTTGCCCATGAATGGCAATTTGCTTGCGTTTTCCGTTGACAGAGGAAAACCACTGCCTTACCATCGATGGATTCCTCCCTCTCTGTCAACCAACTGAGTCCTGACCATGGCGGTAGTGCCAGAAAACACGTGTCTTCCCCAGGCCACGACTGCGGGAGTGGCGGATTCCGGTGTGTCCCCGCGCAAGCCGAAGCCTGCTGAACCGCCCCTGGACGCGGGTGCCAGTCACGAACTCCTGCAGCAGCAGTATTCCCAACTTCGGGAACGATTTTCGCGCACCACACACGCTCTGGCTTCGGCGACTCACGACCTGAAGACACCGCTGGCCATTCTCAACGGATACGTGGAGCTCTTGCAGAGTGAGAAGTTGGGCGGACTGAACGATCGCCAGCGCGAGATTCTCCGCGATATGAACTCCAGCGGACGGCGCCTGGAGCACTTCATCCAGGACTTTCTCAACTACAGCGTGCTGGAAACCGGGCAGATAAAAATGCGCTTCGAGATGGGCGACATCAATGCCTGCCTGTCGGAAGTTTGCCGGCTTTGGTCTCACCCCTTCCAGGACAAGGGACTGGCGCTTTATTTCCTGGCCAACGACAAGCTGACGGAATTCGCCTTTGATTCGGCCAAAGTCCAGCGGGTGGTTTCGAACCTGCTCGAGAATGCTTCCAAGTTCACGCCAGCGGGCGGCACGGTCTGGCTGCACGCCGAACCTCACATGTGGGACCGCCGCGCTGCCAATCAACCCGGAATCCTCACTGAACGACGCCGCCAAATGAGTTCACAACCCAACTCGGTGAAGGTCAGCGTGGCCGATACCGGCCCGGGAATTCCTCCCGAGTATCATATGGAAGTGTTTGACGACTTTTTCCGGCTGCCCCAGAACGAGCGTCAGTCCGGCATGGGACTGGGCCTGGCCATTGCGCGCCGCCTGGTCACCAACATGGACGGTAAAATTTGGGTTGAAAGCGAGCCTGGGGCCGGTTGCAAGTTCTCCTTCATCCTTCCCCTGTACCCTCCCAACAATCAAGGGAAACGCGAATGAAAGACAAAGCTCACATTCTGCTGGTCGACGACGAACCGGGGATGTTGCGATACATCCGCACCCTGCTCGAAGTGGAAGACTACAAGGTAGAAACCGCGAGCACCGGAGAAGAGGCCGTGGAGCGTCTGCAAAAGGGCTCACATCCGGACCTGGTATTGTGCGACCTGCTCATGCCCGGCATTGACGGCTTGCAGACGCTCGAACAAATCCGCCATCTGCGGCCGGGGACGAAAGTAGTAATGCTCTCCTGTGTCGGCGACACCCGCAAAGTAGTGCAAGCCATGCGCCTCGGCGCCTACGATTACCTCACCAAACCTTTTCAGAAAGCGGAATTGGATGCCGTCCTCAACCAGTGCCTGGGCGCCAACCAGCAGAACTATGCGGGCGAAGTGGAGGAATTGGCGGAGGACCAGTTCTTCGTCGCGGCCAGCCCCGTCATGCGGAAACTGCGTTCCGAGGCTGCCTTGGTCGCCAATGTCGATATTCCCGTGCTCATGCTGGGCGAAAGCGGTACCGGTAAGGAGGTCATGGCGCGGCTGATCCACAAACTTTCTCCGCGCGCTCATCGCACCTTCCTCAAAGTCAACTGCGCCGCGGTCCCCGCCGACCTGCTGGAGAGCGAGTTGTTCGGCTATGAAGCCGGGGCCTTCACCGGCGCCAATCATGCCAAGCCGGGCAAGTTTGAGCTGTGCAACAAAGGGACCATTCTGCTGGATGAAATCGGCGAAATGCCCACCACCCTGCAAGCCAAGTTGCTGCACATCCTCCAGGACGGACAATTTTCCCGCCTGGGCAGCCGCTCCGTGATTAAAGCCGACGTCCGCATCCTGGCCGCCACCAACATCAATATCCCGGAAGCTCTGGCCACCAAGCGGCTACGCGAAGATCTTTACTACCGGCTGAATGCCTTTACTCTGAATGTTCCGCCGCTCCGCCAGCGCAAGGAAGAGATCCCGATTCTGCTGAAGCATTTCATGGCGCGCCAATCCGAGCGCTACGCCCGGCCGCCTTTGCCCCTCACGCCCGATCTGCTGCAAGCCTGCATGGACCATCCCTGGCCCGGCAACCTGCGCGAACTAAGCAACTTCGTCAAGCGCTACCTGGTGCTCGGCGACGAGAAACTGGCCATCCACGAACTGCGCCCGAAGAGCGACGGCAGCGGCGCTCAATTCGATCCCGCAGCCAAGAATTCCGAGGGCTCCGGGGGCGGCCTGAAATCTCTGGCCCGCACCGCCAAAGACGGAGCCGAGGCCGAAGCCATTGCCAAGGCGCTTGACGAAACCAACTGGAATCGGAAACAGGCCGCCGTCCTGCTGAAGATCAGCTACAAAGCCCTGCTGTACAAGATCCGCCAATACGGTATCGCCCAGGCCAAGGGTCACCACAAGCTGTCCGCCGGCGCGTAGTCGGCCCACACTCTCTACCCACTCCATTCGGCCTCGCACCACCCCACTTCTGCTGGTTGACCCGGTCGAGTATACTTCCTCGGAATCAATACAACCGGGAGAAAAACCATGCGACGAATGATTTGTGCGTTGGCACTGATGCTAGGAATTGCGGTTTTGAGTCTGCCCGCTCATGCGCAGGATGCGGCCAAGAAAGATGTAGCCATTAAGCCCGCGCCCAGTGTGTCTCAAGCAGTCTTGGAAGCCTGGAACGATATCGGAAGGAAGCTGATTGCGATGGCCGAGGACTTCCCCGAGAACAAGTACGACTTCAAGCCTACGCCGGCGCAACGCAGTTTCGCGGACCAGTTGCTGCATGCTGCCAATGCGAACTACTTCTTCACCAATCTGGCGCTGGGACAAAAACCGCCGGCAGAGGAAGATCCCAAGCGGGAAAACTACAAGACCAAAGCCGATGTGGCGGCATTCGTGAAGAAATCGTTTGCCGACGGCGCGGCCGCCATCAAGGCGAAGGGTGACAAGGGCATGTCCGGCCTCGTCGTCGATCCTGACAGCCATCAACAAGAGCGTCTATACGACCTCGCCTACGCCTTGATCGAGCACAGCGGAGAGCATTACGGCCAGCTTGCGGTCTATTACCGGGTAGCGGGTCTAGTGCCGCCGGAGTCGCGTCCGAAGAAATAGTGCGCCAGGCCCGGTTGGAAACCCGGTGGCTACGCGTCTACTGCACCACCAGCGTCACCGTCTGGGTGCGCGTGGCTGAACCGGAGATCGCGCTCACCGTGATCACGTAGGTTCCCGCTGGCGTCCCGATGGTATTCGTGACGGGCGGGCTGGTGCCACAGCCCGCTTGGAAGGCGATCAGCGCAAAGAATCCGCTCAGCAGTAAACCCATCACCGCGCGCCGCGTGCGCGAAACTCTCCCCATGCTCACGCCCAGTACCGCCAAACCGAACACGGGCAGTCCCATGGCGTAGAAAAGCACCCCTCGTGGAGTCAACTGCGTGGTGGTGGTTACGCGCGCAACCGTGTTAATGATGAGATCGGTGCTCACGCTTCCGTTCAAATTCTGGAAGCTTGGCGTCGTCTCGGTACAAGTGGTCGCCGTCGGTAGGCCCGCACTACAGGACACCGTTATGGTCCCCGTAAAGATACCCGTGGGCGCCAGCGTGGCCGTGTACTGTGCCGGCACGCCGGCCGGAACCGTGGCCGTGGATGGCGCCACAACCAGATTGTAATCATTCACGATAACGGTCGCTCCAGCCCCCTGCGTGAACGTGGAACCGGCGACGCTCACCGAGCCACTGTTTGACAAGGGAACGGGTCCAGTGTTGGGAGTGGTGCTGGCGATGGGCGTCAGGATTACGGTAACGGTGGCCGTTCCTCCCGTTTCTCCGGTGCCCCCCGCGTTCAGCGCGCCAATGTTGCAAACTACGGTTCCGCCATTGGGCTGGCCACAGTTATTGCTGGAGGTCGATGTGCTGGCGGAAACAAATGCTGCGTTCGTAGGAATGGCGTCGGTGAAAGTAATGCCGCTGGTGAAGTCACCGTCGTTTTCGATCGTGTACGTAAATGTGACCTGGTTGCCTACGCCAACCGTGGTGGGCAGCGGGGTTGCCGAGACTTTGAGGTCGAGAACCGGCCCCAGCTTGCTCAGGAAAGCATCGCTGCCTCCGTTGAGGCTGGGCTGGAATGACGCGTTCAGCGGCGGCGCCTCGGTCAAGAAATTGGCGGACCTGGTCTCCCCGGCCACATAACTGGCTCCTTGGAAATCGACCGCAATCCCGGTGCCGTAGTCGTCGCCGCTTCCGCCAAGAAACGTGGCGTAGTGGCCGGCGGCAGTGGCAGTGGTGGCAGTAGTATCGATGCGGGCTACAAACGCGTCATGCCCGCCTCCGAAACCGGGCTGCACAGGGTTGTTCCTGGCCGGGAAGTCCGCCGAAGTCGTCCATCCCGTGATCCGCGCGCCCTGGCTTCCGCCTACGGCCTGGCCATTGTTATCCACGACGATCCCTAGACCTACATCGTCTCCGGATCCTCCCAGGTAGGTGAAGTAGTCGAGCGGAACCGTGCCCACTGTGATCCCGACGGTCGCGGGAGTCCCCAGCTTCGCCAGGAAGGCATCCGTTCCACCGCCCGGGGTGGGTTGGAATACGCCGGTCCCCGCGGCTGGGAAATCGATCGAAGTGGTCGAGCCCGTGATATACGTGCTCAGTGCGGAATCCACCGCAATTCCGTATCCGATATCGTCACCGGTTCCACCCAGGTAGGTCGAATACAGAAGCTGTTTGCCAGTCACGGCTGCCGGATTTAGCTCGGCGACAAAAACGTCCAATCCACCTGCCAACGTTCCCTGAAATGCATTTAACACCGGCATATCCGTGAAGCTTGTTCCACCGGTGATGTAGACATCGGAATTGGCATCGACGGCGACTCCGCCTCCCAGCGTTTCGCCGGTGCTGGGAGTACTCCCGCCGAAGTAGGTCGAGTACGGCACGCTGCTCGCGCCCGAAAGTGCTGGGTTCACTTTGGCAAGGAAGAACGAACTCGTTCCTCCAGGCCTGTGGGTTATTGCATACTGCACGTCTGAAAACGAACCCAGCGTAGAAGGAAATCCAGTATCTATCTCCGTCGAGGTCGTGGTCCCGGTCACATAGGCATTGCCGCTAAGGTCAAGGGCCATGCCGGTCGTGGTGTCAACCCCATTGCCGGACAGGTAAGTGGAATAGAGCAAAGTGTGGCCCAGACTATCCAGCTTGCTTACGAACGCGTGGTTGTGAGTGCTGAGCGGCGCGGTCTGAAAAGCTGCATTCGTACCAGCGGTCGGAAAATTGCTCGAAGTGGTGTTCCCCGCCACAATCACGTTGTTACCGGCATCCACCGCGAGGCCGGCAGTGGTATCGACGGTGTTGCCGCCGAGGTAGGTCGAAAACAGGAGTGTGTTGGCGGTGTTGTTGAATTTCGCGACGAAGACGTTAGCCGTGCCTTTCAAGCCGGCTTGAAACGGCGATCCCGCCTTCGGGAAATCTGTGGACATAGTGGAACCGGCGATGTAGGCGTTGAGAGCACTATCCACGGCAACGGCCGGGCAGCCGGAAACTCCGGTTGCGACATTCAGAATTACAGTGCAGGCCTCGTCGCTGCTGCCGCCAAGATAGGTGGAATAAGTAAGCACCGGATCGATGATAAGAGTGCGGCGTTGGTCGTACGCACCCAGCGCAAAACCCACCCCAGCCTTGCCGCGCAACTCAAATCGGCCATCCACCCTGCGCTCTTCTTCTCCGAAACGCTGATAGACGCGGGGCGCTTGCAGAGTCACATGGCCATCGCCGACTGCCAGCACCAGGTTGCCCGCAGCATCCAAGGCAAGATTCTCCGCTCCCTGGAAGCGCAACACCACCTGTCCGGGATCGCTGCCGGGAGCAGCCTCAAAGTCGTATTCCAGCTGACCCTGCTTACCGTAATAGACCAGGTCGATGCCCGGATAGACTCCGCGATAGCGCACACGCGCGAACTGGGGAATGTCCGTATGCCACCGCGTTGGATCATTCCCGATGAAATAGTTGCTCTTACCCGGAAGCTCGTCCGCTCCGCTCACACTGGAGTTCACGCTGGCGCCTTCCAGCGTCATACGGACCACGGAAGATTGGGGAACCGAACGTCGAGTGTCGGTTGCAACATGCCGGAGCGTAAGCACGGCCGCGTCCGCCGTCAGAAAGAGACCATATCCGCTGCCGTGAGCCAGGAACTTCACTTGCGGGTCGCTTTGCCCCTGGTTTGGCTCGAAGATCAGCGGAAGGTGGTGGTAGGCGGCTATCACCGGAACCGCGCTTTGCGAAGCCCCAACTGGATTGGAATTGGAGCCCTGCGGCTGAGTCTTCTGTGGCCGGTCGGCAAAACGAACGGCGTGCGAACCCAACATCAAAATGGTGGCCGCGAGGGCCAGCAGCACCACCACTGCCACGAAGATTCCGCCCGGCGCGCAAGCCGCTACCAACCGACGGCGATTCAGTCTCAAGAGCTCCTCCGGATTTCCTGATTCCCTGGAGAGGAAGAAGGACGGCGTACAAACCCCACTTCGCTGCGCGCGAAGCTGGCCTGTCACCAGAAATTTTGTGCGAAAAATAAATAACTACTTAATCATCTGACGGATAGCCTGTCAAGCCACCGCATCGCCCTTCGCGCCCTTGGAATCTTCAGATGCGCCCGACGCCGCCCCGAGATGCCGCTGTATGGCACAAAAGTGCCACACCATTCAACCCCCGCACCGTGAGACTTCCCTCGCCTCAGAAGTTTCCTGCACTCTGCTCACTTGCCGCGCGGCCGAATATGGCTCTGCTATCTTCAAGTCGTTTGTTTCCTGCGTTGCCAGCGCGCCCGCCTGCACCATTCCTGTGGCAGAAGGATTGCTTTCACCACACCGGACACCCCTCAGCCACTCCCCGCCCTCCCCATTCTTGGGACCGCGGGCAGTCGTCGCTATCTCCCCAATGCGGTCCAGTTACCGCTTCTTCCTTAATTCCTCGATCTCTCGCTTCAGGCGGGCGTAGCCGCGGGCCAGGTGCCCGAGATAGGTAATGTGGATGACCCACGTAGCCACGTATGCAGCGAAGAGGTAGGTCATCGCGGCCTCCCGGCAGCCAGTAGTGATTCCAGCGCTTGGGTTTCATCCACCTGGCGGCGCAGAATCTCCAGATGGTAACGCGACCAGCACACCAGCACTGCAAAACACATAAATGCCAGCCAGTTGATGAGCAATACGTGCAGCATCCGGGGATCGATTGACCCTCCCCCGCCAATCACCGGCTGTGGGTGCTGCGTGCGGAAAAACCAAATCGAAAAATAGACCAGCGGCACATCCAGCGCGCCTAACACCGCCAGCACGGCCGCCATCACCGGAGTTTGTCCGCTGCTTGAAAACCGCCGCAACATCAAATAGCTGACATAAATCAGCCACAGCACCAGAGTCAGGGTCAGGCGCAGGTCCCACGTCCACCAGATTCCCCACACCGGTCGCGCCCAGATGGGGCCGGTCACCAGCACGACGGTGCAGAACACGACTCCAACCTCGGCGCTCGCCAAGGCGAGCGCGTCGGCCTTCGGATTGCGCTGCCACAGATACACGATCGAGGCGACGAGATTCACGAAAAACAAACAAAATGCCGTCCACGCCGAAGGCACATGGTAGTAAAAGATGCGTTGCACGTCGCCCATGGTCTGTTCCGTCGGCGCCTGGACCAAAGCTCCATAGAGTCCGTAGCTCAACAAGCCGGCGGTCAGAATCGCGAGGATGGGAAAGGCCCGTTTCATTCGCCGTGCAAGACAATCTCAAAAAAGAGAAGACAAGCTGTAGTAAACACCACATCGTAGACCGCAAGCAACACGATCCAAAACTTGGCCGAGAATTCGCCGGTCAAAATCGACGAAGTGGCCTCGACCATAGCCAACAACGCCGGAATGGTGATGGGAAAAAGCAGCAGCGGAAGCATCATTTCACGATTGCGGGTGCGCACAGACATGGCAGCAAAGAACGTGCCGTTGACCACCAGCGCCCAGGTTCCCAGCGCCGCGACCACCAGGAGCTGATAAGCCGGCCCGATGGCGCGTAGATTGTAGAAAACCACGAACAGCGGCGTCATCAGCGCTTCCAGCACGCTGACGAAGATAAAGTTCCCCAATACCTTGGCCAGGAAAAGCGAGTTCGCTGGAGCCGGCGACACCCGGTATGCATCCAGCACCTGGTTGCGTAATTCCCGCGCCCAGGTCTGGTTCAGTGCGACCACGGCGGCAAATAGAAACGCCACCCACACCAGCCCGCCGGCAATGCGTCTGGATTCCTCCGCAGTCGGGTCAAACGAAAAGCTGAAAATCACCACCACCAGCAGCGCGAAAAAGAGCATCGAGTTGATGGCATCTTTGGAGCGCCATTCCAGGCGCAGGTCCTTCACCAGTGTCGCTCGCGTCAAACCCGCAGGAGTGCTCATATTGTCTCCGCCGGCTGGTAGTCGCGGGTGCGCTTCACAATCTGCCCTGCCTCCATCCACACGAACTCATCCGCAACCTCCCGCAGCAACGCTGCCTGATGGGTCACCACCAGGATCGTCTTGCCCCTATCTCGCAACTGCCGCAGCAGTCCGGCCATCTCTCGCGCGGAACGCACATCCACATTGGAAAAGGGCTCGTCCAGCAGGAGAATCTTGGGATCGTTCAGCAGCGCCCGCGCCAGCGACATCCGTTGCCGCATGCCTTGAGAATACTGACCGACAGGACGCGTCAAGAAGGGATCCAGATTAACCGAGCGGATCACCGCCTCACAGCGAGCATCCTCGCTAATCCCATACAACCGCGCGAAGTAGTGCAGGTTCTCCATGCCGCTCATTTCGTCATAGAGCAACGAAGGGTGCGCCATGTAGCCAACCTGCGCACAAATCTCGCGCAGCTTGGTGGTTCCCAGCATCTGAATGCTGCCGCGAGTGGCCGGAGTCAATCCCGCTAATGAGCGCAAGAGCGTGGTCTTCCCTGCCCCGTTGTCGCCCAGGATTGCGTAGAGACGCCCGGCCTGAAAACTCGCGTTCACCCCCCGCAAGGCCGCAAAGCGGCCGAATTGCTTGATCAGATCGGCGATGACGATGACGGAATCAGGGGGCGCCGGCGCAGTGGGGATTGCGGTCACAAGTTATTTGAGAACGGCAAAGCAGCATCGTTATGGTTCGACTTCATTGCCGCTGGATAAAGCTGACCCGAACCTCGGTAATTCCGAGACAATTCGGGATTTGCGCGCCGCCGTTGTGGGTCGTGGTGGTCACAATGTGCTCACCATCCGTCTTCGTGACCCTGGTGGTGTTGGGAGTCCTGGGGTTGGGGGGGCCGCTATTGGGCCCGTTATTGGGAGGCGCGTAGTTGGAGTCCGAAGTCGTTGTCGTATAATCCACCGCCGCATCGAAGGTGGTATAGCCGTTCCCTTGGTTGGTATCCTTGTACTCAAGGTCACAGGACTTGCCGCTGTTCAACATTCGGTAGCGATAGGCGATGGCGTAATTATTCGCGGCGCCTACCCAATCTCCCCATTGCTGTCCCCACATGTTTCCG
>JBKQLO010000220.1:0-6348 GCA_052147055.1 Terriglobales bacterium | reverse complement strand
GCATCGTTGACTCCCATTCCCACATTGCGCTCGATGACGACGTGAACGAGGCTACGAGTCCAGTCACGCCGCAAATGATGATGATCGATGCCTTCGATTACCAGGACAAGGCCATCTATCGCGGCCTGGCCGGCGGCGTCACCACTTCTCTGCTGCTGCATGGCTCTGCCAACGTGATTGGCGGCCAGGCCGTGGTCATCAAACACAAATACGGATTGAACCGCGACGCCCTCCTATTCCCCGGAGCCCCGCGCTCCATCAAGTTCGCCAGCGGCGAGAATCCCAAGCGCGTATACGGCAGCAAGGACCAACTTCCCTCCACCCGCATGGGCAACTTTGCCGTTCAACGCGAAGCTCTCGTCCAGGCCCAGGAATACATGCGCGAATGGGACGAGTACAACGCCAAAGTCAAAAAAAACGACAAAGATGCCAGTGCTCCCAAGCGTGACCTGAAACTGGAAGCCCTGGCCGATGTGTTGCGGGGAAATCTGCTGGTGCAGATCCACTGCTACCGCGCCGATGAACTGCTGACCGAAATGGCGATCGCGAAAGAGTTCGGCTACAAAGTGCGCGCCTTCCATCACGCGCTCGAAGCCTACAAGGTTGCTGACCAACTAGCGGCGAACAATGTTGCCATTGCGACCTTTTCCGACTGGTGGGGCTACAAGCAAGAGGCCTGGGACGCGATCCCATGGAACGCAGTCATGTCCATGCGCAAGGGTGTGCGAGTGGCCATCAAGAGCGACTCCGGCGACTTTGCTCGCCGCCTCAATCAGGAAGCCGCCAAGAGTATTCGTTACGGCGGCGCCACCGACGAAGAGGCGCTGAAGATGATCACTTTGAACCCGGCTTGGATCATCGGCGTGGATGACAAGGTGGGATCGATTGATGTTGGCAAAGACGCCGACCTGGTGATCTGGGACGGATACCCGCTCTCCAGCTACGGAGTTCCCAGCAAAGTATTCATCGACGGCGATGTTTACTTCGATCGCTCACTGCCCGGCTTCGGCATGACGCACTACTCGGAGGGACAATGAAAAACCAAGAACGCGTCGCTGGTCGTTGGCTCTCGGTCGTTGGCCTAATCATTTGCTGCTACGCCTTTCCCTCCCTTGCCCAGCAGAAACCGGTCGTGTTAAAGGGCGGCAAACTGCTGACCATCTCGCACGGCACCATCGAAAACGGCGTGCTGGTCATGCAGAACGGCAAGATCACCGCCGTCGGCGCGGCAGGCTCGGTCAAGATTGCTAAAGACGCCCGCGTGATCGACGCCACCGGCATGACGATTTATCCCGGGCTCATCGACTCGGAAGACAATCTCGGCCTCACCGAGATTTCCGCTGAGCAAAGCACCAACGATCTCATCGAATCGAGTGACGAGATCATGCCGCACATGCACGTCTATGATGCCTTCCACGCGGAATCGGAACTGATTCCCGTCGCCCGGCTGAACGGTGTCACCAACGCCGTCATCGCTCCCGACAGCAAAGACACTCTCCCCGGCCAGGACTCGTTCGTGCAGTTGGCGGGCAAGTCTTCCGAAGACATGGTGTCGATACGCGACATCGCTATGCCGCTGAATTTCACCGGTGACCAGCGCCGCAACGAATCCTGGGACAAACGGAAGTTCCCCTCGACCCGCATGGGCATGGCCGCCCAACTGCGCCAGGCCTTCCTCGATGCTCAGGACTACGCTCAGCACTGGGCCGACTACGAGACGAAGAAAAGCGAAGCCGCGCAGAAGCCCGACGACAAAGACACCGATAAAGAAAAAGACAAGAAAACTCCCACCGCTCCGAAACGAGATTTGAAGCTCGAAGCGTTATTGCCTTACCTGCAAGGCAAGAAGCCGATCGTTCTCGCCGCCGAGGAAGCCAACGACTTGCAAACTGCAGTGTCGCTGGCCCACGAGTTCAACTTGAGGTTTGTGCTGAACCACATCAGCCATTCGCAGTCCGTACTTGACTACGTGGCCGGACTCAAAGTTTCCGTGATCGTCGGCCCCATCTACGAGGATCCCAAACCCTACGAACGCTACGACGCGGTCTACAGTCTGCCGGCGCAGCTTTACAAAAGAGGAGTCAAGATCGTCTTCGCATCGTATGACGCCCACAACGTGCGCAATCTGCCCTACCAGGCCGGCTACGCCACCGCTTTCGGGCTGCCCTATGACGAGGCGCTCAAGGCGATCACTCTGAATGCCGCTGAAACCTGGGGCGTGGCCGACCAGTTGGGATCGCTGGACACCGGGAAAACTGCCAACGTGGTGGTGGCCAACGGCGACCCTCTCGACGTGCGAACGGATGTGAAACAAGTCTTCATCGCGGGGCAGGAAATTCCCATGACCAGCCGCCAGACGCGCTTGCGGGATCGGTACTCGGGCCAATAAATATGCCTGGAGGCAGTTTGACCATGCCAGCAGCCAGCAGTTAGGATGCTGGTGGGCCGCGCCGCCAGATTAAGGCTTACCCGGAACCCTTCTTTACATCGATTCGTGCGGGCCATTACACTACTTCTTCCCTTTTCTTAGCCTTCAGGAAGGTGGGACGTTCAATGGCCGTTGCCACAAAAAAAGAGGTCACCGAGAAAGTCAGGCAGATTGTCAGCGAACAGTTGGGGGTGGATGAAGCCGAAGTCACTCCGAGCGCATCCTTCATCGACGATCTGGGAGCCGATTCTCTCGATCAAGTGGAACTGGTGATGGCCCTGGAGGAAGCTTTCAATATGGAGGTCGGTGACGAGGACGCAGAAAAAATCCTCACCGTGCAGAACGCCATCGACTACGTCGACAAGCACGCGAAGAGCCGGTAACACAGAACCTGGCTCGCGAAATCCGGACATCTGGGAACAAAATCCGTATCATTTCAGCATAAGGAGAACTCATGGCAGCCGTTGAGGAGAAGGTGAAACAAATCATTGTGGAGCAACTGGGAGTGGAAGAAGGCGAAGTAACCGCGACCGCCTCGTTCGTGGACGACTTGGGCGCCGACTCGCTGGATACCGTCGAACTAGTCATGGCGTTCGAGGAAGCTTTCGAGCTGGAAATCCCCGATGAAGACGCGGAGAAGATCCGCACCGTGCAGGATGCGGTGGACTACATCGGCAAGCACGCGAAAGCGGGGAAGTAGTTGGTGCGACGCGTCGTAGTCACCGGGGTGGGTCTGGTTTCGGCGGTGGGCAACACCACCGAAGCGACCTGGGCGAATCTGCTCGCCGGCAAGTCCGGCATCGGTCCCATCACCCAATTCGACGCCTCGCAACACAGCTCCAAAATTGCCGCCGAGGTCAGAAATTTTGACCCGCTCCAGTTCATTGATAAAAAAGAAGTCAAGAAGATGGCCCGTTTTATCCACCTGGCCATGGGCGCTGCCGCTGAGGCGATGAAAACTTCGGGCCTTCAGGTCACGCCCGAAAATGCAAACCGCATCGGCGTGCATCTGGGGTCAGGAATCGGCGGGTTCGAAATCATGGAGCGTGAGCATCGCAACTTGCTCAATGGTGGACCCCGCAAAATCTCTCCCTTCTTCGTTCCCGCCATGCTGGTCAATCTGGCGGCCGGAAATGTCAGCATCCGCTACGGCGCCAAAGGGCCAAACGAGGCCACTTGCACCGCCTGTACCAGCAGCGCCCATTCCATTGGAGACTCCTACAAGATCATCGCCCGCTGCGACGCGGACGCCATGATTGCCGGCGGCAGCGAAGCCGCGGTCACCGCCCTTTCGGTGGGTGGATTTGCCGCCATGCGCGCTCTCTCCACCCGCAACGACGAGCCCGAGAAATCCAGCCGGCCCTGGGACGTAGCGCGGGACGGATTCGTCATCGGCGAGGGCGCCGGAATCCTGATTCTCGAGGAACTGGAATTCGCGCGCCGCCGCGGCGCAAAGATTCTGGCGGAAATGGTCGGCTACGGCATGAGCGGCGACGCTCACCACATTACCGCTCCCGCCGAGGACGGTGACGGCGCTTTCCGCGTTATGCAAAACGCCTTGCACGACGCAAAAGTGCAGCCCGACCGCGTGGGCTACGTGAACGCCCACGGCACTTCCACGCCACTCGGCGACCGCATCGAAACCACCGCCATCAAGCGCGCCTTCGGAGACCACGCCTACAAGTTGGCCGTCAGTTCCACCAAGTCGATGACCGGCCACCTGCTGGGCGGCGCCGGAGGGTTGGAAGCCGGTATCACTGTGCTGGCTCTTCGCGACCAGATTGTCCCCCCGACCATCAACCTGGAAAGTCCCGATCCGGAATGTGATCTGGACTACGTGCCCAACCATGCCCGCAAAGCGTCGCTCGAATATGCCATGTCCAATTCGTTCGGCTTTGGCGGCACCAATGGCGCTTTGCTCTTCCGCCGCTGGACCGAATAGAAATCCCTGGTTTCAAACCTCTTGCCCCGTCCGTAAAGCCTGGCCCACCAAAAGCCGATGGATTTGGCAAGTACCCAATGCCGCGCCACGGGACATTCGGGGTAATAACACCTTGGTACTCGGGGATTGTCCTTCTAACCTTTTGCCAAGCCTGGAGATGCGGGCCACAATAGGGGTACCCGGCACGATCACTATGGAAAAAGCCATCGCAACGGCCGTTAGTCCCCTGCCTGCCGGCAAGAAAGCTGCGGCCCGAGCGGTCTTGGTTGATCTCAAGGAGCCGGCCCGGCTTCTACTTGCCGACTGCTTCCGGCAGTTTGGCATTGAGACCGTAGTCATGCCCGGAAACGCCACCGAACGCCTCCAGAAAGAGAAATTTGAAGCCTGCGTCCTGAAGCTGGGGCCGGCCGCCCAGCCCATGATGGAAGCGGCTCGCACCTCGCTTTCCAATAGCCGGATGATCATTTACGGGCTTGGCGGCAGCGCCCAGGACGCCATGCGCTTCTCCAAGTACGGCATCAATGCCGTTTTTCAGGAGCCTCTGGAGCGCCACTCGGCTTTGAAGCTGGTGCGGGCAACTCAAATGCTCGTCCTGCACGAACTCCGCCGCTATGTTCGCATTCCGGTCATCACCGAAATCACCGTAATCGTCGCCGGCGATGGCCGCCGCCTCACCGCCACCAGCGTGGAGATCAGCTCCGGTGGCATGTCCGTGCGCAGCGCCGAAGACGTTTCCACAGGACAATCGGTCGAAATCTCATTTGCCTTGCTCACCTTGCCCAGGGTCTGGGTGCGTGGCTCCATAAGCTGGCGCAATGCCCCGGGAAAGACTTTTGGCGTCCGCTTTGATCCCACCGACGAACGCCGCCACAAAGTCAAAGAATGGATTGACGCTTACGTAGAAGGTCAGTAGCCGGTAAACATTCAACCCGATAACCACAAAGGACACTAAGGTACACAAAGGAAACCCTTCGAGCCCACAACCTTTGTGAACCTTTGTGGTTCATGATTTTCTGAGCCGTCGCACCTGACCTTGGTTTCACGGGCCGCGCAGCCAGCGTGTAAAATCTAAACATCAATGGCGAGCGTTGCCCAACTCGTGCAAATCGATGTTGCGCCTCCCGTCCGGCAGCCCAAGCCGGACTGGCTCCGCGCCAAAGCTCCGGTCGGCGACAACTTCCACAATCTGAAGAAGCTGGCCCGCGGACTGGGTCTGCACACCGTCTGCGAATCCGCCCAATGCCCCAACATCGGCGAGTGCTGGAACAACCACACCGCCACGTTCATGCTTTTGGGCGACATCTGCACTCGCCGCTGCGGCTTCTGCGCCGTACCCAAAGGCAAGCCCGGGCCCATCGACTGGCAAGAGCCGGCGCGCGTTGCCGAAGCCGTTGCCACTCTTGGCCTGCGGCACGCTGTCGTGACCAGCGTCAATCGCGATGACGACAATCTGGGCGGCGCGCGCGTGTTTGCCGAAACCATCCGCCAGATTCGTGAGTTGACTCCTGGCTGCCGGGTCGAAGTCCTGATCCCCGACTTTCAGGGTCTGGATGAGCCTCTGCAAGTCGTGCTCGACGCTCAGCCCGACATCCTCAACCACAACACCGAAACCGTGCCGCGGCTCTATCGCGTAGTCCGCTCTGGCGCCCGCTACGAGCGCACGCTGCGCCTGCTCGAGAACGCCAAGAAGCTATCGCCCGCCATGGTGACCAAATCCGGCGTGATGGTCGGACTGGGCGAAACAGCCACAGAGTTAATCGAAGTCTTCCGCGACCTGGGTTCACGCGGCGTGGACATCCTCACCGTAGGCCAATATCTGCGCCCCTCGCGCGACCACTTGCCCATTGCCCGCTTCTACACTCCAGACGAATTCCGCACCCTGAAAGACACCGCCCTCGAACACGGCTTCCGCCATGTGGAGTCCGGCCCGCTGGTGCGGTCGAGCTACCATGCGCACGAGCACGCGGATGCGGCTGCG
>JBKQLO010000219.1:0-19033 GCA_052147055.1 Terriglobales bacterium | reverse complement strand
TACGTGTACACGCTGTTCTCGTTTGTTATGGGATTGAACGTGATCTTGCCCGCCTTCACTTCCCGGGCAATCACCTGGCTGATGTGCTCCACCGGAGGCACATCCTTATAGTCGTGTTTCAGCGCGTTGTAGGCATGTGGATCGGCAGTAACAATTCGCTTTACTCCGGAGGCTTTGATGGCATCCACGTTGTGGTCCCGCAAAGCCATAAACAACGTCTCTTCGCCGAACCGCCGAACTTCATGGCCGCTGTCTTTTTCCGCAGCACCGAGAATTCCGAAACTCTCGCCGACGTGTTGCAGGATCTTCGCCGTCGCCCGTCCAATCGACTGCATGCGGTCATCGTAGGAAGTGATGCTGTCGACAAAATACAAAGTGTCCGCGCTGTTCTTCCCATCCAGCACCTTAACGGCGCAGCTTTGCTGGAACTCTTTGGCCTTGGTCCAGTCGGCTTTCTTCTTCTCCATCTTGCCGTAGGGGTTGCCCCGGCTCTCCAGCGCCTTCAGCGGCTTTTGCAGGGACTGGGGTACGTTCCCGTCATCGACCATACCGCGCCGCAAATCCACGATCTTATCGATGTACTCGACCAGCAGCGGGCACTCTGCTTCACATGCGCCACAGGTCGTGCATGACCAGATTTCATCTTCGGAATAAATATTGCCGACTAACGGCGTGCCGTTGTGCGCGGAGCCGAGAACTGGATAGTGCTGGAAGGCGTAATCTCGGGCCTTGGTGGTGAGGAATCTCGGCGACAACGGCCTTCCCACCGCATTCGCCGGGCAATTGTCCGAGCAGCGCCCGCAGTCCGCGCAGGAATAGAAATCCAGCATGTGCTTCCAGGTGAAGTCCTCGAACGTCATTACTCCTAACGATTTCACCTGATCGAGATGCTCATCGCTAACGCCCCATCTCACCGGCTTGAGAATCTCCCGGTCCAACTTGGCGAAGTAAATATTGAAAAGGGAAGTTTCCACGTGGAACTGGATTCCAAACGGCCGATAGCAAAGCAAGAAGTAAAAAGTCACTTCGTGAAGCAGGTAAGCGCTGAAGTAGATCCTTCCGAGAGTGTGCAATGCGGTCGAGGTGAGAACGCTCTGCAACATCCAGGGGAGTGAAAATACGGCCAAGGCTTCGTAGGGTTGGCCTTGCTGCGCTTGGGCGGCGGCCTTAGCGGCTGCAAACAGGCTATCGGCCACCATTAGAATTGCGATGAGTGACAAAAGGAAAATGGCGTCGGCGGTGTGGCTCTTGCCGTACTTGGCCGGTACCGCGTACCGCGCAGGCTTGAAGACCAGGCGGCGAATCACCGCGATCACCATGCACAGGAAAACAACCGTGGCGGCGTAGTCCGTTACGATGTTATAGAGAGAGCCGGCTCTTCCTGAAAGCCCGGGCATCACGAAATTCTGGGAGACGCCGACAATCAGCACTGTGAAGGCGCGCATCGCGAGGACAATGAAGCCGGCAAAGATGAACATGTGAAGGGTCCCTGCAATCCGGTAGCGCGGCTGCTTCCACTGACCCAGCCAATATTTCAAGACCCTCCCCAGTCGCACCAAGGGCTGGTCAAAACGAAGGTCATGTTGGCCCCGAAAGAGTGGTACCAGGCGTTTTGCCACAATGTAGGCAAAACACACAACTCCCAAAATATGAATGAGTAAGAACAGCGTTCGGCCCGCGACCAACCAGGATGTCAGTTGCGAGATTGACTGCATGCCTTCCACTCTTCCCTCCCACTTCCTAGGCGATCAATTGCGTCACGCTTGCCCCCTCCTTAACTGGGGGCCTTACTGATCTTGTTGATTCGAGCGAAGCGACAGGCGCCAGGGGAATTACTACTCGTACTGGCGCGGGCGCCGGTTTCGATGCCACCTTCGCTTTCGCACGCACCTTTTTCTTCTTTTTCTTTTCTTCTTCTTGTGTGGGGCTGATTCCAGCGGCTTCCCGCAATTCCCTGAAACTCGACAACACAAATGTTTCCAACCGTCGCAGATCCGGTGCGGCGTGCGCACATCCGCTGAACCCGAAATATGCCGTGCCGTTGTAGGTCAGGATGGCGCAGTTGAGCGCCATCTCGCCGCCCACCGGAACATAGGGGTAGCAGTGCAGCATCTTGTGGCCGAGCAGGTAGAGCGGATATTGCGGTCCCGGCACGTTGGTGCACACCATATTGAAAGGCGTGAACGGCAACCGGCTGATGATGTGACCCGCCAGCGCCTGCGCGGTGGTCGGGAACATACCGATCAAACCGCCTGCCAGACTTACCAGCTCGGCGGTATGCGCGCGCTTGAGAAACTCCGTTCTCCTGTGGACCGCAGCCAGTAGTTTCCGAGGGTTGCGAATATCCAACGGAATGGTGACCGGGACCAGAGAGATGCGGTTTCCCAATTCGCCCGGACTGTCGTTGCCGCGCAGATTCACCGGGACCATCATGCGGAACATCCGGCCCTTAACCCGGTCGCCATGCATTTCGAGGTAGCGCCGGATGGTCGCCGTCACCAGCGCGAGAATCACGTCATTCACGCTGACCTCGCAGGTGTGCCGTATGGCTTTGATTTCTTCCAGTGGAATTCCGGCCCAGGCGAATTTCTGTGGCCCACGATAGAAAACATTGAAGCGGAGCCGCTCCGTGGACGCGCTGAGTTCCGGGAGTAGCTGTGCGAACTCGTCCGTGGCCAGGTTCCCGCCATCGACGGCGAAGCGCTCCGCCATGCTCGATACGTCCGCCAGCGCGGCCAGAATTCGTTTGACCAATTCCGCATAGGACTCGACGCAGCCGTTCGTGATCGAAGCCAAGAAGTCAGGCGGCGGCGGGACCTTGAGCCGCAGCTTTCGTTTGGGCAGACGAGGAGCCACTGGGCTGGCATCCATGAGCACGTTCATGATCCCCACACCGGCGATGCCATCGGCGAGGCAGTGGTGCAGGCGGAAAATGAGCCCGCTGCGATTCCCTTGTAGTCCATGCACCAGGGTCAGGTCCCAGAGCGGATGCTGCCGATTCATCACCGTGCTCAGAATCTTGCCCGCCAGCATTTTCAACTCTGCGTCGGAGCCGTGCTTGAGCGTCGCCTCGCGTACGTGGTTGCGGATGTCGAAGGTTGAGTCGTATTCCCAACTGGGAAGGCCAATAGTAAGGACTGGGGGCACCACCCGCTTCAGGTAGCGCGGGATAAGCGGCAGCTTCGATTCCACAAACTGAACGCAAGCCTTGAAAGAAATCTTGCCCTCAAACACGCAGACACAGGCCACGTTGAGGGGCATGCCCTCGCGTTCCAAATGGAGGAACACCGTGTCCCCCCAGGAAAGGCGGTCACCCTGCTGTTGGTTCGGCATGCCAGATCTCCTATTCAGTTGCCGATCTTCCGTTGCCCAGCAACACGTTCCTCAGTTCACGAAAGCAAACCGCGATGCCAGTTTCACCAGCTTCAACACTTTGTAGACATCGACATTGAGGCCGCGCAACCCGACCTTGACGCCTTTGTCGTCAGCTATGCCGGCAAACTCCTCCATCGCCCGGACCACACTCGGATCGATCCGGCGCACAGAAGAAAAATCCAAAACCACTTCGCGCTCCACCCCGTCCAGTCTCTCCCCGGCTTCTTGCAATGCCTGGACGACGCGCTCTTCGTCGATCTTCAGCCACACGGCGATCATTGCCATACGCACCACCACCCGCTACGCGGTTTTCTGCTCATTTACACTGACTACCTTCACCGGACCCCGTCCCTCATAAGCCTTCCAGAACAGATCGGCCAATTCGCTGATCAGGGGCATACGAGGGTTCGACCGCCAGGAGGGATCGTCAAAGGCAAGCTTGGTCAGCTCCGGCATTGCCCGCTCGAATTCTTCTTTCGAGATTCCCAGCTCCGCGATCGAACGCGGAAAGCCCAACTGGTCGAGTAACTGTTCTGTCGCCGCTATCAGGTTCTTCACTTTTTCCTCGATCGTGTGGCCGCCCAGACCCAGCAAATCCGCTATCGTGGCGTATTTCTTGTGCGCCAGATACCCCTGCTGGTACGGCGACGGCAGGAACTTGGTGGGCACGGCTGCGTTGTACGCAATGACGTGGGGCAACATGAGCGCGTTGGCCCGGCCGTGGGCCACGTGGAAGTGCGCTCCGAAGGCATGTGCCAGCGCATGATTCACTCCCACCGCCGCGTTGGAAAACGCCATCGCCGCAATGCAAGCGGCGTTGTGCATCATGCAGCGCGCCTCTTCATCGCGGGGATTCTCAAAAGCAATCGGCAGGTACTTGAACACCATGCGGATCGCCTGCATGGCGTTGCAATCGGTATAGGGCGAAGCCAAAGTGGAGACTGCAGCTTCCAAGCCGTGAGTCAGAGCGTCGATGCCGGTATCGGCGGTAAGGCCCTTCGGCATGGACATCACAAATTGCGGATCAACAATGGCCACATCCGGCGTCAACGAGTAGTCAGCCAGGGTCACCTTGCGCCCGCGCTCTTTGTCCGTCAGCACCGCAAAGGGAGTGACTTCGCTCCCCGTCCCGCTGGTGGTCGAAATGGCAATCAACCGCGCCCGATTAATTTTCTCGGTCGGGTACTGGATCACGCGTTTGCGCAGATCCAGAAACGGCGCCGCCAGTTCTTCCAGATCTGCATCCGGCGACTCGTACTTGAGTTTCATGATCTTGGCCGCATCAATCACCGACCCGCCGCCCAGCGCGATGATCTGGTCCGCTTTGTAGAAATTGAGCGCTTCCACTCCTTGCATCACCACCTTGACCTCAGGCTCTGCATCGGGAATGACCGATACGTGAACATGCGTTCCCTCCGGAATGTAGCGCCGGACAATATCCACATGGCCCATTTGCTCCAAAGCCGGATTGGTCACGATGATGGTGGATCGGGAAGGGAAGCGGCGTACATTTTCTACCGCATTCAGATTAAAGAGAATCTCTTTCGGAACTCGGAACCACATATGGGCTTGCGTCCTCCGAGCCACACGCTTGATGTTGAGGTAGTGATAAATATTCACGTTATCGGTGGTGCTGTTGCCGCCGCCGGTGCCGCATCCGAAGGAAAAGGTAGGAACCAGATCGTTGTAAATTGCGCCTACTGCTCCGACTGAGCCGGGTGAGTTCACCAGAATCCGCCCCGCGTTGATCACCTCGCTGAACTTGCCGATAATCTCGTCGTTGCGCGAGAAAATGACCGCCGTATGTCCCAGCCCACCGGCATGATTCACGTCGACGCACACCTTGAGCGCCTCATCAACGGATTTCGCTCGATACACCGCGAGCACCGGGAACAGCTTCTCAACCGAGAGGGGATATTTGCGGCCTACGCCTTGAATCGGCGCAATCAGAAGTTTGGTGTCCGGCTTCACTGAAACACCAGCGAGACGGGCGATATCGGTGGCCTTCTGCCCGATGGCCATGGGTTGCATGAAACCGGTCTCAGGATCGATTACCGTCCGCGCCAACAATTCCGTCTCTTTCTCATTGCAGATGTGCGTACGCAGCTCCGCAAATTTCTTTAGCACCAGGTCATAAATTTCATCGTCGATCACCACCGTTTGCTCTGACGCACAGATGGTTCCGTTATCAAAAGTTTTGGAGAGGATGATGTCCACCACGGCGGTATTCAGGTCTGCCGTTTTTTCCAAGTAGACCGGCGTGTTGCCCGGCCCTACGCCCAGCGCCGGTTTGCCCGAGCTATAGGCGGCTTTCACTGCGCCTGGCCCACCGGTGGCATCGATCAGGGCGACGTTCTTGTGCCGCATCAGGTAGGCGTTATCTTGCAGGGTGTGCGTTTCCAGACAGCTAAAAACCCCTTCCGGCGCGCCGTGTTTCAGCGCGGTCTGGTACATGATCTTCACCGCCTCAGAGCAGCAACGCCAGGCGTTGGGATGGGGACTGAAAATGACCGCGTTGCGCGTCTTGATGGCCATGATGCATTTGAAAAGCACCGTGGAGGTGGGATTCGTAATCGGTGTGAGCGAGAAGATGACCCCGATCGGCTCTGCCATCTCCACCAGATTCCGCTCTGGGAACTCGCGAATGATGCCGACCGTACGTTTATCCTTGATGTAGTTGTAGGCGAACTCGGTGGCCACCATGTTCTTGATGACCTTGTCTTCCATGACTCCGACTCTGGTTTCCTCAGCCGCCAGACGGGCGAGAGGTTGCGCTTGTTCCAGGCCAGCCAGCACCATCGACTTGACGATGCGATCCACGTCCTCTTGAGTGAATTGGGTAAAGACGGCGGCGGCCGTTCTGGCTCGACCGACTAAACTTTCCAGGTAGGCGATTCGTTCTTCACTGAGGGTTTCGGCGGCAAGCGGGATCTGAACCCGCTCCCGGACTGCTTCACTCGTGTCCATTGCTGCCCCCTACCTTTGTTCGTTCGAACCATTTAGGGCCCATCACCCAGGAGAAGCGCGCTACTCCTCACGTTTTCCAGCTCTCGACGACCATGCGCGCAGCAGTCGTGATTCGCTGGTGAATCGTCTTTCTGTTTCTATGCGTAGTCGATGGGATGCCGTGTCAGCCAGTGCTCATCGCGCACCCTGCCAATGTTTCTCATTGCGCTACAAGCCGCACTGGCGGTTAAATGCCGGCTTTCCCAAATCACGCCCGCTCCTAGGCCAATTACACCGCCTAGCAAGCCAAACGCCAACGCTCTGCCTAAGGATTTTTCCCGGTATCCGGGATAACTGCCCAACACACCGAGGCAAGCTCCCAGGACGGCAGGCTTAAACGCGCCTCGAACCGACTCGCCCAGCAGCGGCGTGATGGATTCTCCGTGGAGAAACGCTTCTCGCCCAGAACGCGCGCCCTCGATCCCAGAATTCAAAATGTCCCGGCCATATTCGGCACTCGACTTGGACCACTCCCGTAAAGTCATCGGATTTCCTCAAATCTTCGATCAGGACTACCAAGTTCACTACATCATTCAGCGCTGGGTGAGTCGGTATCACACGTCACACGTCATGGTGATGTAGGCACATTTGGGGAACATTTCATGGGAAGGAGCGTCACGTCGATGGGTAGCTAAGGTGGGGAAACTTCAGACGAGCTGACTTAGTTCAGGGGATCTGAAAGAGTGGGAAGGCCTACTCGCTCACTGATGAGTGTAGGCCGCTGCACTGGGCATCTCAAAAGAAGGCTCGGCCCAGAAATGTCTCTCAAACAGCCACAGTTCTAGCGAGGGGGTCGGCGACTCCGAAACTACGGCCCAGAAGCCGCCTTACCACCATAAACGTGCTGCGCGCCGACCCCTACACCTCAGTCTGGCGAACTAGGCCAGCATGTATTTGCCGGCTTCGATGACTCTCTGTGCGATCGTCTGCCGGAGGGCCACAGTATTGAACGGCTCATACTTGCACAAGCGGCGCAGAATCGCCATCTGTGATCGCAACGTGTCGCCTTCCGCAACGGCCGCAACCACCATGCGCGCCGCACTTTCAATTCTGTCCATCGCGCCCGCCATATAGACGCGGGTCATGGCAATGGCATGGGCTGCGCCCGCTTCGCCATTCCGCGCGGCTAGCTTCTGGGCGCGCAGCACTGCTGACTCCATGGCATAGGTTTCGATGGTCATGTTGGCGATTGCTCCCATGATCTCCTGCTGGTCCTGGATCGCCTGCATGTACTTCTGCGTCGCCACTCCAGCGGCGAACAGTCCGATCTTCTTGGCCGCCGCCACCAACTTCCGCTCCTCCGCCAGCAGACCTTCCACGCCATCATCTCGGGTGCCGGAAAGCACTTCATCCATCAGCTTCTTGATTGCCCCCATCAACGGAAGCTGCCCGGACATCGCCCGTTTCAGCAAAAACCCCGTAATCACCAGCCGGTTGATTTCGTTCGTGCCTTCGAAGATCCGGTTGATGCGGGAATCACGGTAGGCGCCTTCGGCAGGATATTCCTCCACAAATCCGTATCCACCATGGATTTGTACTGTCTCATCCACTACGTAGTCGAGAAATTCCGACCCCCATACCTTGAGGATCGAGCACTCGACGGCGTACTCGTCAAACACCTTGCGCGCCTGGGCCGCGTCGTTGTGGGCATCGCCCAGTTGCTCGATGGCTGCATCAATCATGCCGACGGTGCGATAGGCCATGGCTTCGCCGGTGAAAATGCCGGCAGCCATGTTGGCCAGCTTCTCTCGCACCAACCCAAAATCGGCAATGACCTTGCCGAATGCCTTGCGCTGCTTGGCATACGCAATGGCGCTCTCCAGGGAATTGCGAGCTGCGCCGATGCTGCCTGCACCCAATTTGAAGCGGCCCACGTTCAAAACATTAAACGCGATGTGATGTCCCTTGCCGATTTCTCCCAGCACGTTCTCTACCGGCACCTTGCAGTCATTGAGAATGAGTGGACAAGTGGACGATCCGCGGATGCCCATCTTGTGCTCTTCCGCACCCACTGCGAAACCGGGGAAGTGGCGCTCAACGATGAAGGCGGTGAACTTCTCTCCGTTCACCTTGGCGAACACGATGAATAGGTCAGCGAATCCCGCATTGGTGATCCACATCTTCTCGCCGTTCAGCAGGTAGTGTTTGCCGTCGGCGGCGAGTGTCGCCCGTGTGCGGCAATTGAGAGCATCGGATCCCGAAGACGATTCCGAAAGCGCATACGCGCCGACCGTTGTGCCGCCCGCCAGCCCAGGCAGATATTTCTTCTTTTGTTCTTCCGTACCGAAGTAAACAATGGGCAATGTCCCAATGCAGGCGTGGGCGCCCCAAGTTGTACTGAAGCCGCTGTATTTGGCCAGACGGTCGGCCACAATGGCCGACGTGACTTTATCCATCTCCATGCCGCCGTACTGTTCGGGTACGTCCACCCCGCTGAGCCCGAGTTCGCCAGCCTTCCTTACCAGCTCACGGGTGACCGCGAAGTCCTTGTGTTCCATTTTGTCAGCATTGGGGACGATTTCCTTGTTCGCGAATTCTTCCGCAGTTTGCGCGATCAGCAAGTGCTGCTCGGTGAAATCTTCTGGAGTAAATACCTCGTCCGGCGTGCGGTCCTCAATGAGAAAACTGCCGCCGTGGATCTTGGTAGCGCTTGGTGCCGTAAACGTGGCCATATTTCACCTCGATTGAACTGGTTGAGCGTTAGGTGACGACAGTCTTCTCAGTGGTCGCATACTTTTGCCGCAACTCTCGTTTCAAAACCTTGCCGGATCCGCTCTTGGGCAAGTTGTCGACAAACTCGATCGAGCGGGGACATTTGTAATGCGACAGCCGCGAGCGGCAGAACTCCAAAAGGTCGTGTTCCCGGGCTTGTGACCCAGACTTCAGGGTCACGATCGCCTTCGGTACCTCGCCCCACTTCTCGTGAGGAATGGGAATCACGACCGCCTCATAAACATCCGGGTGCGCCAGCAGCACCTTTTCCACTTCCAGCGACGATATGTTTTCGCCCCCACTCACAATGATCTCTTTCTTGCGGTCAACAATTTGCAGGTAGTTGTACGGGTCCACAGTCGCCACATCGCCGGTGTGAAACCAGCCGCCCTCCATCGCCGCAGCCGTGGCTTCCTCCTGACGCCAGTAGCCCTCCATTACACCGTCGCCTCTGACCACGATTTCGCCCATGACGGCGCCATCGTGGGGTACATCCTTCCCGTCGGGGCCGACCACTCGAAGCTCCACCCCGGGGATTGCAAACCCGGTCATCGCCTGGCGGGCATAACGTTGTACGCTCTCCAAAGGGAGGTCTGTCTTCATTTGCGACTTGGCCAGCGTTGGACAAGTCTCAGTCAAGCCATATCCGGAGATGCAGGTGCAACCCAGCTTCTCTTCAACTTCTTTCACCAGTGTGGGAGATGACGCGGCTCCGCCAATGCTGATGATTCGCAGGCTGCTCAAATCGTATTTTGCTCTCGCAGGAGAATTGACCAGAGCGGTCGCCATGGTGGGCACGATCGCGCAGCTGGTTATGCGCTCCTGCTCAATCAGGCGGAACACCTCCGCCGGATTGAAGTGGTGAATCATTACATGAGTGCCCCCGACCACCGTCATGGTGTGGGCGATGCCCCAACCGTTCGCATGAAAAAGCGGAATGGTGTGCAGGAACACCGCCTGGCATGACATTTCTCCCAGCGTGCTGGCAGAGGTCTGTCCTGCGGCGATCACGGACAGGGCGTGCAGATACACATTGCGATGCGTCAACATCACCCCTTTCGGGCGGTCGCTGCTGCCGCTGGTGTAGAACAGTTCCGCAACCGAGTCCTCATCGATTTGCATAAAGTCGCATTCGAAGGGAGGGGAAACGGACAGAATCTGGTCGTAGTTCTTTGGCGCCAGCCAGCTGGCCGAGGGTTGACCATCTAACAGGAAGAAGCTCTCTATCGAACGGACCGTCGTCCGAAACGACTCCACTAACGGTAAAAGCGCCGGTTCGACAAACAAGAATTTTGCCCCCGCATCATTCAGAACGAAAGCCAACTCCTGTGGGCCCAAGCGAACATTGAGCGGCACCAGTACACAGCCGGCTTCCAGGACCCCGTAATAGGCCTCCAGTAGCCGATGACAGTTGGTGCTGAGAAAGGCAATGCGATCGCCGGGTTTTGCCCCAGCGGCCATAAGCGCGCCTGCCAGGCGAGCTGCCCGCTCGGCGAATTGCGCATATGTGAACCGCTGTTCGCCACACACCACTCCGGCCTTGTTGGGAAATTGTTCACGGGCATAACGCAAGAAACGAATGGGAGTTAATGGAATCTTCATCTGCGCCTCCCGACCGATGACAAGTATCCCCTGACAGGAGCCTGTCAGGGCGATACTCAGCCTGAACTGTCAATTGAGTTGGCGTATCATCCTGAGCAGAGTCGAAGGATCCGTGTGCGCATACCTCTTAGCCGCCTCACACGAATTCTTGCGTGCTGGTTCACACGCACGAGGCAAGCTGGCTCCAGGAACGCCCTTAGACGGCCTGGAGCGCTCGACCGTACAGGAGTCCCTCGACTCTTTTCTCTATGGCCTGCGCCCTCGTGCAGGCCATGTTCCGCTCAGGGTGACACCCTCTAATATGTCATTCCGCTTTCAGGCCGCGGCGGCATGCCGCTTCGCGTGACGTTCGGGCTTGTGCGCGCGTTTGTGCTCACCGTTCGGCTTTACCATGACCTCCATCAACTCTTTCTGGGCGTTGACGTAGCTCTTTACTCCTTCCCGCGTCAACTCTGCCAAGGGCAGGAAGGGAAATGGCCGCAGCAGTTCCAGAGTCTTACCCGCGTTTTTCACATTGGCATTCATCTGTCGCCCGGCTACATCCACCAGCTTCCGTTGCGCATCGATGAACGACTCTGTGGCCTCGCGCGCCATCTGGGACAGCTCGGTCTTCTTCGTTTTCTTGGCGCCATTGCTGTGCTTGCCACCCGTGGCCTTGGCTGTCTCCTCGGCGAGGACGTCCATAAAGTGCTTCTGCGCTTTGACAAAGTTCTCCATCGCCTCGCGGGCCAACTCCACTACCTGCTCGCTCTGATACGGTTTCCCAGCCTTGACGGCCTCCATCCAGGTATGAGTCTGCTTGCCGGCAATCTTCAGGAACTCCTGTTGCATGTGGATGAAAGTCTCCACACTGCGCCGCAGCAGGTCCGTAACCGCCTGCCCCGCCGGCCAGTCCCCGACACGCTCCTTCACGCCGTTCATCAGGATTTCGTTCTGTTTTTGCCCCAGTTCAAGCAGGACCTTCTGCCCTTCAATGAAGTTCGCCATCCCCTCGGCTGTCACGTCACTCAGAATCGCGGTCGGGGAATGATGCGGATCGGACAATTGTTGACGCACCGAGTGCATCAAGCTTGCATTCTGCCGCATCGCCAGGTCCAATAGGATCCGCTGCGTGGCAAAGAAGCTCTGAACGCCCTGTTGCGCCCAGCCGGAAAGAAGAGAAACAAAGGAAGACTCTGTGGGATGAGTTCGAGATTCAGACTTTACCGTTGTTGCCATTTGACACCTCCAGTTTGCTGCATTGCAGCATCGAATTAACTATACGATTGCAGGGAAGTTGTGTCAAGATATATTTGTTCTGTGTGCACAGCAGCATAGGCGGGATTGCAATGAAGCCGGCTCCGGTCCTCATCAAGAAATACGGCAATCGCAGGTTGTACGATTCCTCCAGCAGCAAGTACGTCAATCTCGACGACATCGCTGGATTCGTCCGCGAGGGTAGGGAAGTCAAGGTAGTGGACGCTAAGACCGGCCAGGACCTGACCCGCGTCACCTTGACACAAATCATCACCGAGGATGCGAAGGAGAAGCCGACCGGGCTGCCGCTCGAGCTGCTGCGCCAGCTTATCGTCGCTTCCGACGAAGTCCGGCAGGAGTTCGTGATGTGGTACTTAAAATCGGCCTTTGATACTTATCAGAAGGTGCAGGATGCGGTGCAGAACCGGCTGGGCGAGGTCCAGTCCGCCATTCTTTCGCCGGTGGACATGATGAAGAAGTTCCTGGGCGGGCCAGCCGGATCCCCGCCGCTCACCGAGGCCGAACCAGAACTCGATACCCTGCGCAAGCGGGTCGCGGAACTGGAGGCCCGGCTGGAAAAACCGGCGCTAGAGAAACAAGGCTCACGCCGGAAACGTAAGACAAGGGTATAATCCGCAGTGGGCAAGCTTCCGCCCGCTACGCGCGCTAGCGTAATGTGCGTACATGCTGGAGAGACTCGGGACGAAATTGCGGCGCAACGGGAAAAAGACCACAGGGTCGTCGAAGGCCGGGGACCGGCAGCGGACTCCGAAGCCTTCGCAAGCTGACATCTCCCCGTGGACAGAAGCGCTGTTTGCGGCTGAAATTCTCATGCTGCACGCAACGCCTGTCTACTACGGCTTCGGCATACCCCGGGGCGATGATTCCGCGGTCGTCATCATTCCCGGTTTCCTGGGTACCGATCTCTACCTGATGGAACTTCACGCCTGGCTGGGGCGCATTGGCTACCGGCCCTATTTTTCCGGCATCGGTATCAACGCTGAGTGCCCGAACCTGCTGATCCAGCGTCATCTCAACGAGACTATTCAGCAGGCCTTGAAAGATACGGGGCGAAAGATCCACTTGATCGGTCATAGCCTGGGCGGGGTGATCGCGCGTTCGGTGGCGGGCCAGAGGCCGCGAGATATCGCTTCGGTCATTACCCTGGCCTCGCCCATTCGCGGCACGGTTACCAGTCGAACCGTGTTCCAAGCTACCGAAGCCATTCGCCACCGCATCCTCCAGGAGCACGGCCAGGGAGTCCTTCCCGATTGCTACACCGGGCGTTGCACCTGCAATTTCATTGACTCGTTGAAACGCGACGTGCCGCACTCGATGGTCGAAACCGCGATTTACACCCGCGATGACGGCATTGTGGACTGGCGCTATTGCATGACCAGGAACCCTGATGTCGACTTTGAAGTTCCCGGCACTCACATTGGCATGGCATTCAATCCGTCGGCCTACTCCATCGTCGCCGAGCGCCTGGCGATGGCGCAATCGTCCCAACGAACTTAGCGGCCCACCATCTCCAATACCGCCCCGTCGCTCGTCTCTAATGTTTCGATCGCTCTACCTGGCCGCTCCAGACGGACTACCGCTCTCGCCAGGCTGTTGTTCGCGACTTCAAATCTGCCCGCACAATCGGTCTTCACGTAGGGAAGACGATGGACGCTCGGCCCCGCGCCATCGATCGCTCCTTCCAATCGCCAACCATCCTTTGTCGAACCCCGAAATATCCAGCCGAATTCCTCTGGATCTCTCCTTATGTCCTCCAGATTCTGAAATTCGTGCTCCTGTCCCTCATGCCAAAGCACCGCTTTGCGAAAGACCAGTCCGAAGGGCATTTCGTAGACCAACGCTTCCAGTGTGCTCGGAGGCGCATCGGAGCGTTGAAAATATGCATGGCTCCAAGTCCAGAAGTTGCGATGCCGGTATCCACAGTTGTGCCCCTGGACTCCGAACCCCAAAGGATTTCCCTCAAAACTCCGCCCATCCAGCATGATCCGGCCGGAAAAGCGCGCGTCGGAATGCGGAGTTCGCGAGAATCCAATCCAGCCCTTATTGCTCAGCGTGACCCGAAAGGAAGAATGACATTGCAAGTCCCATGAAACCCTGTGTCCCGCAACTGCCAGCGTTCCTCGGCAGTAGCTTTCGCCGATTTCATTATTGCCGGTTCGGAAGTGGAACGGATTTTTCCCTTTGGCGCTGAGATCCAGCCCGGCCAAGGGAAATCCTTGAATGAAGCTTTGCGGTTTTCCATCCCGCGGAAACCATGTGGCCCACACCTGGACAGGCAATCCCTGCGCGTCCTCTGGGCAACCGCATCGTCCAGGATTCATCAGCAAATATCGGAACCACCACGCCCCGCCTTCGTCCGCCAGTCCCAGACGAAGAAACCAGACTTCGTAGCGGCGCCGCGCTGAAAGCGATGAATATATTTCGTTCAGTGTCCTCACTTGATCACCTCACGATGACGAACCCTTTCGGTCGCCACCTTCCAACCGAATGCAGTACGCGTTAACGCTGAAAGAAATAGGTTATCCTGAACCGGCAGGCGGGGGGCTGAAATGCGGGTTCTCATCATCGAAGATGAGCCGCGGTTGGCGGAAAATGTCGCGCGCAGTCTCCGCGAGAGCGCGGGGTACGCGGTCGACATTGCCAATGACGGCCGGGAAGGATTGTTCATGGCCGAGTCCAACGAATACGACGCGGTGCTGCTCGACTTGATGCTGCCGCATATTGGTGGACTGCAAGTGCTTCACCACATTCGGGGGGCGGGCCAGCGTACCCCCGTCCTTATCATGACCGTGCGCGAAGAGAAGGAGTCTGTGGTTGCCCTCTTGAACGCCGGCGCCGACGACTACCTGACCAAGCCTTTCGACCTGGGCGAACTGCTGGCGCGTACCAAGGCGCTCATCCGTCGCGGCAAAGGACACCCGTCTCCGCTGCTCGCGGTTGGCGATTTAGAGCTCAATACCGTGGATCGCAGCGTGCGGCGCGGAGGGCGGCCGATCGGTCTTACCGCTATGGAATATCGCGTACTGGAGGACCTAGCGTATCGCCCAAGAGCCGTCGTTTCAAAAACTGAACTCCTGGAGCATCTCTACGACTATAACTGGGAGAAATTTAGCAACGTCATCGAGGTTTACATTTCCGGCCTGCGGCGCAAACTGGATGACGGTTCGACCCACCAATTGATTCACACTCTCCGCGGCCAGGGTTACATTTTGCAGGATTGAGCAGAGAGGACAAACGTGGCAGGTCTGGGCAGGGGACACAACTCGATCAAGAGCTGGCTGATCCTGGTCGTCGTGCTCTCCCAAACCTTGCTGGCGTTGGGGCTGTTGGTGATTGGAATCCTCTTCACCCACCGGCAACTGCGCTCGACGCTCGATGGCCACATCCAGGCCCACGCGATGAGCGTCGCCGCTCTGGTGAGATACACGGAAGATGCGACCGGCAACGTCTACTTCGATGATTCCCTCATGCCCCCCTCGGTGGATCCCTCCCGCCCCGATTGGTACGCAGTCTGGACCGAACGATCGGGGCTTCTGACTCGTTCGGCGAACTGGCCCGCCGGTTTCGAGATTCCTCCCAACGGCCCCGATCATTGGTCCTTCACCTGGGCCAATATTCGCTATCGTGGCCTGCGGCTTTTTCGAGTTCCGGTGCTGGATCGCGAGGAAGGCAGTGCATTCCACCCGCAAACCCTGACCATCGTATATGCCTCGCCCACCGCCCGGTTGGACCAGCAGGTCAAGCACTCGGGATTTTATATCGCACTATCGAGTCTCTTGCTGCTTGCTGTCACCATTCCGCTGGCGCTGTGGGGAATTCGCCGCGGACTCTTGCCGCTGCAAGAATTGGCGGGAAAAGCTGCGCTGGTGTCCAGCCACAACTGGGAGTTGCAGCTGCCGGAAGAAATTCAGCAAATCGAAGAACTGCGCCCCTTGACCGATTCGATGAGCACCATGCTGGAGCGACTTCGGCATTCCTTTGATCAGCAAGGCGAATTTCTTGGCAACACGGCGCACGAATTGAAAACTCCTGTAGCAGTGCTGAAATCCACGTTGCAATCGCTGCTGCAACGGCCACGCCCGTTGGAGGAATACCCGGCCGGAATCGAGCGCTCGCTGGAGGACCTGGATCGTCTGGAGCAACTCCTGCAATGGATCCTGAGGCTTGCTCGCGCGGAGCAATGGGCGCGCGGCGCGTTGCGTCGCGACCTGGAGATCATCGACCTCACCGCCACTTGCGAAGACGCGATCGAGCGGATGCGCGCCCTCGCCGAAAGTCACAACACGACGGTCCATCTCTCCAGGAATGGCCCCATGCTCTTTAGGGCAGATCCCGAGGACCTTCAACTGATCTGGACCAACCTGCTGCAGAACGCCATTCGCTACAGCCCAGAGGGCGGATCGGTTGCAGTCGCGGTTTCGTGGGGAAGCGGCGGTGGGGCGCAGATCATCTTCGAGGATCATGGTGCCGGTATTGCCCCTGATCACTTACCGCACATCTTCGAACGCTTCTACCGCGGAGACCCCTCCCGCAACCGGGCCACTGGGGGCTTCGGTCTTGGGCTGGCGATCGTGAAAGCGCTGGTGGAAGCCTACGGCGGATCCATTACGGCGGATAGCACTCCGGGCAAGGGTACGCGAATGACCGTGGTACTGCCGGCGGTCCCCAAGTTCTGACCTTCAGCAGCAGTCACCCGCCGGCGGTTTTTATCGCATGATTAAAATGATAATGGCAATTGTGACCGCCGCGATTAGAACAAATGCCAGAATCGTCCATACGACTTCAGTTAACTTCGTCTTGGCCATGAGTTGTTTTCTTCGCTCTGCTTTCTTGCTAGTTGCCTGCCACATGGAAACCAATCACGCCCACAGCCTGGCTCGCAGTTAGAGAGTCGCGTCTCCATCGAAGTGCGAAGGGTCCCAAGCGGCTGGGTTCCGCAACTCCGGCTCGAGGGCCACGTCTACAGACTTGTAGAAGTAACACCAGCCTGGAAACTGCCGGCGACGCGGGGCACGCCAATCCATGACGTTCTGCTTCTCGGGGCAAAAGCCGGATGCCTCCAACATGTGAATCCCTTCCTTCTGGCACTGAGTCAGGCCCCACCCGAGCATCGCGGCCAGAACTTCCATGTCGCTGCTCAGCCCCTGGAAATCCACCAGGCGCACCTTGGTCAGTGCGTGCTCAGGATCGTCTTGCCGGCAGAAAATGGCGTACGCGATGACCCGCGACCCGTCTCCCGCGGTCACAATCCACGCTCTTCTTTGCGCCAGCGCATACTTGAAATGCCACTGCAAGACCTCGCGCGATCGCATCGCCAGTAACCGTTCCGGATAGGTGCGTCTCAATTCATCCCAAAACCGGTCAAAGCGCTCGTCAAAGCTCGAGCAGGTTTCAATCTCGCGGCGGCTCCGCCGCATCCATGAGTCTGTCCTGCTAAGTCGGTCTCTCAGTCCGAGAGCGGCCGCGGCGGGGTAGGACAAGGCTTGGTGCCATCCCTTGTTTTTCAGCGCGCTTGCCAGAAACCCTTGATAATTCGTGATCCAGAATGCGGACTGGCTCCAATCCCCAGTCGGGACGCGAGCCAGGCGAAAAGCGTCGTTAAGCTTGATTGTCTTGGCGTCGGCGGTAGTAGTGACAATTAGCTCCGGGACCTTGTAATTCAATAGCGGTCTCAGCAGAAATCCCGCAGAGTCCCAGTGGCCCACATCCGTGACCATGGCGTGAATGCTCGCAGCGACCATGGTTCGGCCCTTGAATTCGAAGCTCAAGGGAATGTTCCCGATGTAGCCTACGATCTCTCGGTCCGCATTTTCCGCCACCCATCCGATGGTCCAATTTGCCCGTGTCTTGTAAGCCGGATTGTTGACCCACAAGTGTTCCCATTCCTCTCGGCTCTTGGGGTTCACTCCGTTGCGCGCCTGCACCGCCGCAATCCCGGCGTAGTCTTCCAAGCTGGCTTCACGGATCTTCGCCGCGGAGGAAATCGAAGGCTCGGTCTCAGCGTTCACAGTCAAGAACTCCCTCGTAGCATGTGACCAAAGACTGCCGTAAGAAACAGCGCCACTATGCTTAGCTGCTTTGGCACGGACACAACCCTTGTTGCTTGTCGCATCGGTACAAGAAAGCGAAAGTCAACAATTTGAAGCTGTGGTTTCTTAGAGAACGAGGAGGCAGGGAGGGGCGCGATCCTGTGGCGGATGCGAAATTGATGCTGGACAAAACGGCAAGGCGTCGTCCGCGGAAATGGCACCCACACAAACATCAGCAGATGGTGAGAAAGTCCCGGGTAAAGCCGCCGATCGAGCGTGATGGTTCAGTTGAGGAGAGGAAAACTTTCCACTCAAAGAAGCCCTTGAACTCTTTTGCGTACCTGATGTTTCAAACGGCACCTGAATCGCGTAGAGGTCGTCGCTGGCGGAAATAACCGGGAAAAGGAGTACGAGGATGCATGCTAGCGTGGAGAGCTGAACGGCCATACTGCGGCGCTGGCTACCGCGCTGCCAGCGCCGCAGCCAGCACCATACAGCCAGGCTGCAAAGCGCGAGCCACAGTATGTTAAGAAGAACTTCCATAACTCTAACAAGTAAGGGGGAGAGCCGAGGGGATGATACAACTCGAACCTTAAGCCAACCTTAAAGCCAAACTTAAAGCCAAACTTTTAAGGTCATCTCTGCCGCAGGTTGTTAGTGCAGGGATTGGGTAGAACCCAAGAATCTCGGGGTCGCGGAAGGGACAATCGGGCACGCGGTCGGAAGAAAAGAATCAATACCTTGCCGCGCAGCCGACATCAGCCGTACTCCGAAACCCCGAAAGGCGAAGCCCGCCCCCCTTACCGGGCGGGCGGGATATCGGCGTCGAGCTCTTTCTGGAGCGGAATGATTCCCGGCACCAGCCATTTGTTCCACATGTCGTCAATCTTGCTCTGGAAGTATTCGATGTCCTCGTCGATAAAATGCGCGAACCTTCCCTGCTTGAGCAAGTAATCCCGGACGGGCAGACGTTTGAATCTGCCGTTGGCAATCTGTTCGGTCTTGCCGTAGAGCCTCAGCTTGCCGCACTCGATCTCATAGAGAGGCCAAAT
>JBKQLO010000218.1:0-14583 GCA_052147055.1 Terriglobales bacterium | reverse complement strand
ATGACCAGAGAACCGTTTCCGACCATGGCGTGGCGGGACCGGAGGGAGGGGAAAGCTCAAAAACCGTGCCCCAGCCGTATAGTCCTCCCGATACCGTTGACCCATACAAGTTTCCAGCCTGATCTAGAACTAGGCCGGCCCACGGGAACGCCCCGTCCGGACAGACGTCCTGCGAGCAGAAGTTGTACAGAACGGTCTCCGTCCAACCCGAACCAGACGGCGCCAACTCGTACACCGTGCCACTCGCGGCACTGCCCCCAAGCGTAGTTGTCCCGTATAGATTACCCTGACTATCGCGCACAAGTTTACCCTTGGAGTCACTGCCGTCGTTGGGGCCATTCGCGCCGAAACTATACAGAACGCTATATTGCGTCTGAGCCGCTGCAAGTAAGGCCGCTGCTAGAACCGCCAAGAGCGCACAGGCTTTCAAGATACGCATATCAGAACCTCCGCAGAACGGCGAACGCAGCCATTGTACCCCAGGCAGGCAGGCAGGTATTTTCAGCTCCCTGTGAGGAAGCCTCAGGCCAGCAATCGACCGGCATCGGCGAACAACAATTAACTGCTTGACCTGTAAGTAAGTTATGCGATCCGCGGAAAGCTAAGTTAGCTCTGACGGGGCGAGCCTCAATTGTTCGGCCCCAGCTTTTGTCGGCCTGAATCCGGCCCCTGGCTGGTCGCAACTACTGTCACAGGAGCTTGTAACGTAAAGTTCAATACCGTCTCCGAGGGCAGCTTGATCTGCTGGCTTTTGCTTGCCGCCTGAGACGCGCCGCCCAGACCGCCTCCGGCCGCAGCCCCGATAGCTGCTCCCTTTCCACCGCCGGCGAGTGCGCCAATGATGGCTCCAATGGCGGCGCCGCCGCCCACTTTCTCAGCCGTGTTCTTGCCACGGGAACTGCCGTCGCGGGTGTACTGATCGGTCTGGATATTGTAGGTTTGGCCGCCCGACGAAATGCTGTCCAGCTGCAAGACTACGACCGACTTGCCCGCGAACTTGCCGGCGCTCTTCACATCCACCAGGTGGCCTTGCAAGTCACTGCCCGATGGAATCACGACCGTCCCATCCTGCACGAGGGGAGCATTCAGGGTCGCATGGAAGACATCTCCAACCCGGTTTAGCTCACTGTCAATCGGATCCACCAACCGCACCGACAAAGCCGTGCCGTAAGGAACTGTCACTTTCTGCGGCGCTGGAGGAGAAGGCGGCGGTGGTGGTGGCGAGGCAAGGCGCCGGAGACTGAGCTGGTGGTGGAATTCGAACCGTGGAAACCGGAGCGGGCGCGGGAACAGGATCAGGAGCAGGAGCCGGAGTTGGCGCCGCAGAAGCTACCTCGCGTGGGTTGTCCGATACCGCCGGAGCCGCGTCGTCTTCCGATTTACGTGGTTGAGGGCGATGTTTTGCGGGCGACGGCTTGCGCTCCTTCGGTGCGGGCAGCGCTTGAGCAGCCTGAACCGGCGCCGGCAGCGTGATTTGCAGATTGTTGACCACCTGCTTCACGCCCGCCTCGGAGGCCGCATATCGCGCTGCCGCATCGCGCTGATTATCGTTGTCCACGGCGCCGGATAGGGTCACGGTGCCGTTCTCGGCCTGTACCCCCAACTGCTTTCCTTGAAGACCGGAATCGGCGGTAAGCTTCGCTTGGATGTCGCTCGCAATCTGCGCATCGTTCGGCGCTTTGGAACAACCTACGGCTACTGCGAACGTGAGAATGAGTGCCGCGTACAGGTAGAAAGAAGCTCTAGCCTTCATGGGAAACTCCCGGATGAGTTTGCCTTCAGTATACGTAGTTTAGATGCAAAAGCGGCGCTGCCGGGAAGGAATTGAGCGCCAAGAAGCCGGTCGCGTGACGCCGCGGCAAACTCAGTGCTACCAATACGTTATTGGCTTAGTGTGAAGAGTTTCCTTCAGCTGCCGCGCTGCGAGGATGAACGAATTTGTAGTCGAGGATGCTGGCTGCCAAGCTGGTGTTTTCTGGGCTGTCCTGAGCCTCTCGCGTCTCTCGGGTGCGGATGATTCGTCCCTGACACAGCACTGTGCTGTTCTTCTGGCCGGAGATTTCTTCCGGCATTTCGAACACCATCTCAACCAGTGTGTTATCGGGAAAGCGTTGTGGCCCCTGCAATAGCACTCCGGACTGGCTCAGGTTCTGAATGATGCCTTCGTGCCAGCCTCCCAGGTTCTTTACCCGGTAGCGAACCGGAGTATCCAGCTTGAGCCGGCGCGCCCGCGGAACCCATGTGGGCTTGCGAGGGTGGGCGCTGCGGCGGCGGCTGTGGGTCGACTCGGCAGCGCCTTGAGCTGGAGCATGCTCGACGCGTTCGGTGCGGCGCATGGTCTTCCAGTCGTATTTGTACTCCGCGGCACACACCAGGCAAACCTGGTAGAAATCCCCATCGCTCCCCCGCCGGGGCCAGGAGAATTCATGGGAGCAACGCCCTAACATAAGAACGTCCAGTAACTTCTGAGGCATGTTCGTCTTTCCGCGTTGTCGCCGGAAAAACCATCATCTTACGGCCCGCTAAGTTTGGGTAGGTTACTTCCGTGCAGGCTGTCAGCTTGTCCTTGCAAACTGCTGAATCCCCTCGGTCAATTCCTCGCCGTACGCACCCGGAGATTGACCCACGCAACCCCGCGGACTACGATGTCTGCGGTTTGAGATCAGCAATGACCGATCTGACTGCATTCGTCCTGGCTGGTGGCAAGAGTACTCGCATGGGCCGTGACAAGGCCTTCCTCCCGTGGGAGGGCGGCACGCTTCTTTCTCAGGCCATTAAGTTGGTGGCTGCTGTGACCCCAAACTCGTACATCGTCGGAGACTCGACGAAGTTCGCCAGCTACGGCGCTGTGATCGAAGACATCTATCGTGATCGCGGCCCTTTAGGCGGAATTCACGCCGCCCTGTCGAGCACAACGACCGACGTGAACCTGATGCTGGCCGTCGATTTACCTCTCATCGAGCCTCGATTCTTGCAATTCATGGTCGGGCTGGCACAACAGTCGGATGCGGTTGTAACCGTTCCGTGCAGCGGCGGAGTTTGGCAGCCCCTATGCGCGATCTATCGTCGGGAATTCGCACAACCCGCGGAGCATGCGCTCCAGGCGGGGAAGAACAAGATTGATGCCTTGTTCGTGAAAGTCAAGACCAGAATCATCGAGAGTGACGAGTTGACGCGCGCCGGTTTTTCCGCTGCCATGTTCCGCAACCTGAATACTCAGGAAGAATGGGAAGAGGAACGGCGCCGGTCCAGTTCGGCGAGATAGCCGCACCGGGCCTGATTCATTTATCATCGGGTGCAAGCGCATGGGTGACAACGAACAACAACTCGGCCCCTACATCGAATTCAAAGAGGTCTCGAAGTCTTTCGGCAGCAAGCGCATCCTGGATGAGGTCAGCTTTAGCGTCATGCCCGGAGAGACCGTCTGCATCCTGGGACGCAGCGGCGTGGGCAAGTCGGTGTCCCTTCATAACATCATGGGATTTCTCAAGCCTGATTCAGGCCGGCTGATCGTTGCTTATCAGGACGTCACCGATTACAGCGACGAGCAGATGGACGGAATCCGCAAGAAGGTCACCATGGTATTCCAGAACGGGGCTCTTTTCGACTCACTCACTGTCGGTGAAAACGTGGCTTTCCCTCTGCGCGAGCATCGGGAACTCAGCGAACAGCAGATCTTTCAGGTCGTCGACGGCTTGCTGGACATGGTGGGTGTCAAGGAAATGCGTGACCTTCTGCCTTCCGACTTGTCTACAGGAATGAAACGATCGGTGGCCATTGCCCGCGCCCTGGCGGCACGGCCGGAGTGTGTGCTCTTCGATGAGCCTACCACCATGGTCGACCCGCTGATGGCCCAACTACTCGGTGACTTGATCAAGAGACTCAAGGCGCAACTGCACCTCACCAGCGTGGTGGTCACCCATGACATGCGCCTGGCCAAGAAGCTGGCGGATCGCATCGTCTTCCTCCACGAGGCCAAGTCGCTATTCTTTGGCACCTATCCCGAGATGGAGAAATGCGACGAGCCGATCGTGCAGGAGTTCCTGACACTCGACCAACTGACGCTGGAACCGGCCTGATTGCGGACAAGTGGGATCTGAAGACGGACGGCTACAACCTAAAATCCTTCTTTCACCAGCCTTTGCAACGTAATCGAGCTGCCGGCGTCATCTCCTCGCATCATCTTTTCCACGTACTTTGCGATCATGTCCACTTCGAGGTTGACCGGGTCCCCGGCGTGGAGCGATTTCAGGTTAGTTAGTGCGACGGTGTGAGGAATGATCGCCACCGTTACCTGTGTCCCCTCGATCTTAGCCACTGTGAGGCTGATGCCTTCAATCGACAGGGAACCTTTGGAAATGACATAGCGCGCCAGTTCCGGGGGAATTTCGATGCGCAACCAGTAGTCGTCCGCGCCCTCAATCGGGTCAAGGGCCAGGAACTTGCCCGTGCCGTCCACATGACCCTGGACAATGTGTCCGCCGAATCGCCCGTCGGCGTGCATGGGCAACTCAAGATTCACCAGAGCGCCTTCTTGGATACGGGAGAATGAAGTCTTCCTCCACGTCTCCTCAGCTAGATCGAAGCCTACCGTCTCAGGCGTGATCTGAACCGCGGTCAGGCAAACGCCGCTTACGGCGATGCTGTCGCCCTTACGCAGTTCTTTCACCAGTTGCTTGCACGACACCGTGAGACCGCGCGTGCCGTTGCCCTGCGCGATTCGGATCACTCGTCCAACTTCTTCAATGATGCCAGTGAACATGGAGATTATCCTAGCACTCAGCGGTCAGCACTCGGCATTCAGCTAGTCAAGGCTCGCTCGAATGGGGGAAGGGAATATTCGCATTGGCTGAGTGCTGATGGCTGAGTGCTGAATGCTTCAGTCGCCATACGGATCCCGCAAATACCCTTCCACCGCAAAATCCTCTCCGAAGCGGTGCAGTCGAACCGATTTCACCTGCGCCGCATCGCCCAGATGAGCGAATCCTGCGCCTGCTGAGAACGGCACCGCACCAGTACCCGCCAGAATCTTCGGGGCGTAGTAAAAGAAAATCTTATCCACGATCCCCGACGACAACGCCGCCCAATTCACCATGGCGCCGCCTTCGATCATCAGGCTCGTGATTTCCCGTTCGCCCAGATGTTTCAGCACACCGGTTAAGTCGGGATGCCCTTCGGCCGTAGGCTGCGGAATCTGCTCGACTCGCACCCCGCGCTGCTCAAGCTGTTTTCGTTTCTTCTCCTCGGCAAACGAGCACAGCACCAGCAGGTCGTCCTGAGCAGTCTTTACCACCCGCGACTGCAAGGGCAACCGCAGACGTGAATCGAGGATTACGCGCAACAACGGCCGGCGGCGCGGACGCCCGCTGCGATCAGTGAGCTGCGGATCGTCGGCGATCACGGTGCCCACCCCCACAAGGATGGCGTCGTGCTGGTGGCGAAGCTCCTGCACGTGCGTGCGCGCCACTTCACTGGTGATGTTTCCACTTCCGCTGCTGCCCGATCCCAGAGCGCTCGGATTGCGCGACTCACCCGGCGGTGGCGCGATCTTTCCATCCAGCGTCATGGCCGCCTTCAACGTCACCAGCGGAGTCTGCTCGCGGATGAATCTGGCAAATGCTTCGTTCAGCCGCTTGGCCTCCTCTTCCAAAATGCCGGAGGTGACTGTGACACCCGCAGCCCGCAGCCGTTCAAAGCCTCGCCCGCTGACCTGAGGATTGGGGTCCTGCATGCAAGCCACCACGCGTGTGACACCGGCGGAGATCACAACATCGGCGCACGGCGGCGTGCGTCCTTGGTGCGAACAAGGTTCCAGATTGATATAGAGTGTCGCGTTCCGCGCCCGCTCGCCAGCCTGTTCGATGGCCAGAATCTCCGCATGCTTGACGCCGGCGTAGGAATGACTGCCGCTGCCGACGACCGCGCCGTTCGTGTCTACTAACACCGCTCCCACATTCGGGTTGGGCGAAGTCAGGCCAATGCCCGCCCGCGCCAGTTCGAGCGCCCGGTGGAGGAATCGTTCGTCAATTTCGTAAGAGATTGTCACCGGGATTGGTTTTCTCCGTGACTCGGTGTCTCCGTGGTGAAAGCCTCACGCGAACAGCGAATCCACAAAGTCCTTGGGGTTAAACGGCAGCAAATCTCCGGCCTTTTCACCTACGCCGACGTAGCGCACCGGCAATCCCAACTCCCGGCAGATTGCGACCACCACCCCGCCCTTCGCTGTGCCGTCGAGTTTCGTCAGCACAATCCCCGTCACTCCCGCTGAATCGGTGAACTGCCGTGCTTGCTGCAAGCCGTTTTGTCCCGTGGTTGCGTCCATCACCAGGAGCGTCTCGTGCGGTGCTCCAGGAATGATCCGCTGCGCCGTGCGGCGCATCTTTTCCAGCTCCGCCATTAAGTTCGATTTGGTATGCAGCCGCCCAGCCGTATCTACGATCACAAAATCCGTGTGCCGCGCCGTTGCCGCTTGCAGCGCGTCATAAAGCACCGCAGCCGGATCGCCTCCCGCCTTGGTTCGAATCACTTCCGTGCCCGTGCGCTCACCCCAGATTTCCAGTTGCTCAATCGCGGCAGCGCGGAAGGTATCGGCCGCGCACATGAGGACTGTTTTGCCCTGCGAACGAAAAACCTGGGCCAGCTTGCCGATGGTCGTAGTCTTTCCCGTGCCATTCACACCCACCACCAGAATCACTTCCGGCGTGCCCTCGACCTTTTGCATCGGCCGTGTGTTTGCCGCATTCAAGATGGCAAGCAATTCCTCTTTGAGCAAACGCTTCAGCTCATCGACATTCTTGATCTGTTTGCGGTCCGCCTTTTCCCGCAGTTTTCCCAGCACTTCGCGCGTGGTCGTACTCCCCAAATCAGCGCTGATCAGTGTACCTTCCAGTTCGTCCAGCGTGTTGCGGTCAATCTCCTTACCGAACGCAACCGCCTCCTCGAGGCGCTCGCTGAGGCTCTCGCGCGTTCGTGTGACCGCCTCCTTCATTCGCTCCAGGAAGCTGGGTTTCTGCTGTTCGTCGAGGCTACCAAAAAGGGTTTGAATCATTGGTTGATTGGCCGTGATCGGCGCAATCTTTAATTATAGCGGTAGGGTGAGACTCTAAGTTGAGATGCGAGAGCCCAACGAGCGGTCAAACGCGACTGGCCTGTACTGCGCTTGCAGGGTCCGGCGGGAGCTCGGACTCAACAGCTTCCGCAGCCGTTGCAGACGTCGCCGCAGCTGCCGTTGCCGCAGCTGCCATCGGCGTCGGGCGCTGCACTCGAATCTCGCCTCGTTCGTAGATCGCCGTCAAAGCCGCAACCGCCGTCGGGTCCAGGCGCTTGCCCGAAAGCGAATGGATAATGCGCAGCGCCTCCTCGGGAGTGTGCGCGTGCTGATACGGACGATTGGTAGTGAGCGCATCGAACGTGTCAGCCACAGCAATGATGCGCGGAAGCAGCGGAATGTCGTCGCCCTTCAACCCGTGCGGATAGCCGCGCCCATCCAGCGACTCGTGGTGCAACTCGATGCCCGGAATCATGTCTTTCAATTGCGCCACCGGCCGCAGGATGTTCGCTCCCTTGGTAGTGTGCGTCTTCATGATGTCGAATTCTTCCGGCGTCAGCGCGCCCGGTTTCTTGAGAATACGGTCCTCAATCCCGATCTTGCCCACGTCATGCAGTTGGGCGGAAATACGCACCGTCTCGATGTAATCCTCGTAGATGCCCATCTCCCGCGCGATCAGCACCGAGTAACGCGTTACGCGGTCAGAGTGGCCGCGTGTGTACGGATCCTTTTCGTCGACCGCGCCTGCCAGCATCTGGATGGAGCCCATGAACAGCTCGCGGTTTTCTGTGGCTGCGCGCTTCAGGTCGTGGACAAAATGTTCTAGTTCCTGGGACATTATGTTAAACGTGTGCGCCAGCTCACCGATCTCCGTGCTGCTTTTCAGGTGCACCCGCTGCGAGAAGTCCCCGCGCGCAATCGCCCGGCTGGAAAGCGTCAGCACTTCCAACGGATTGGTGATGCGCCGAGCGGCAAACACACTGATGGCGATGCTCAGAGCAATGGCCATGATCGCCAGAATCCGTCCCGTGCGCTGCATTTCATAGACGCCACGGTAGGCTTCCGCTCGTGGTTTCTGTACCACGACAGCCCAGTCCAAGTTCGTGACCGGGCTGCATGTCCCCAGCATCTTGATCGTGGTTTTTCCGCGGGTGACGTTGAACTCTCGGGTCGCGGCTACCATCTGGGCCTTGCTGCCCTGTTCTACAAAGGTGCGCACGATTTCCAGATCAGTCATGTCCTGACCGGTGGCGTATTCAGGGTCGGCGCCGGCAACGAGACGCCCCTCGCTATCCACGACGTAGGGAATGAGCCCGCCGTGACTAACCTCTTGCAGGCGGCGAATCAAAAATTGCAGGTCCACCACCGAGCCAATCATGCCCACGAAACGTCCGCCCACCATAACCGGTGCGCTGACCAGCACCACCGTGCGGGACGATTTTCCGTTCCCCACCGCCAGGGCTTGGCCGTTGTAGATTCTTCCTTCGCGGGCCGCAGCGTAGCCGCGCTCCAGTTCCCGCTGTAGGAACGCATCCGCCGCGATCCGGCCGGCCGAGATGCCCTTGCCCTCGGAGTTCAGCAACGTGGCGTAAGCGAGATCGTCGGAAGACGAAACAAAATTCTCCAGCAGAGCCCGCAATTCTGGCGCTTCTACATGCTCGGATGTAAAGTCTCCGCCGCTGGCCACCTGCAACGCCGACGACAGGTTTGCCAGCATCATGCGCAGTGATTCCTGGTGCTGTGAAATATCATCCGCCAGGGATCGGGTCACCGCATTCTGCAACAGGCGTTCGTTGGTGATCAGCCGGTCGCGGTTAATCGACTCCACCTGCGCCGAGTAAAAGTACATGGGCACCACGCTGACCAGTACAAGGACACCTAGGATGACGTAAAGAATGGGTAGGCGCGATGGTGTAGGCAGCTTTAGCGACAAAGTGACCCTACGTGTCGTGCGGGGCGCACGGTAATGTTCAGGGGGATACTGCTAAGAAGTTTACTTGGGAAAACGCGCCCCTCGCCATTACGAAAGTACCGCGGAAGAGCATGACTTTCCGGTAGTTTGGCATGACAAAACGGGTCGGGACTACTCTGTAAACGCAGGGATTTACGCGGTTTCTCGCTTGCCACTGCGGGTCATGAGTTCGTGAATGGCTTCACGCGGAGCCTTTCCGTGATTCAGGATAGCGTCCATCTGAGCGGTGATCGGCATCTCTACCTTATGGACGCGTGCCAATTCAACTGCCGCACGTGTGGTGAAAACACCCTCAGCGACCATGCCATGCATGCCGGCAATGATGTCGGCCAACTTGCCGCCGCGGCCCAGTTCCACACCGACGCTGCGATTGCGAGACAATCCGCCCGTGCAGGTCAACACCAGATCGCCAAGCCCGGCCAGTCCGGCCATGGTTTCTGGCTGCCCACCGCAGGCCACCACCAGGCGCGTCATCTCGGCCAGGCCGCGGGTGATGAGCGCCGCAATCGAGTTATGGCCCAGTCCCAGCCCATCGCAAACTCCGGCCGCGATTGCGATGGTGTTTTTCAACGCGCCTCCGAGTTCCACACCAATCACGTCGTTGTTGGTGTAAACGCGAAACTGTGGATCGCTGAACTCGCGCTGAACGGTTTCCGCCAGCTTGTCATCAGGGGACGCGATGGTGATGGCCGTCGGGTCTCCCCGCGCCACTTCTTTAGCAAACGACGGTCCACTCAACGCGCCCACCCGTGGAGTGCACCCCTGCGCCGCTTTCATCACCTGGGTGATCACTTCTGACATGCGCAGATGGGTTTCATTTTCCAGACCCTTGGTAGCGCTGACGACCAGCATCTCCGGAGTCAGGTATACCCATATCTCCTCAAATACCCTGCGGCAGTGATGCGACGGCATCACGCTGACCACGATCGCTGCCCCTCGCACCGCTTCCTGATAATGGCCAGTGGCAGTCACCGATTCTGGAAGTTTGTGCCCCGGCAGAAAAAGATCATTGCTGCGACGCTGATTGATGGAGTCCCGAACCTCCGTCTCGTGTGCCCACAGCCGCACCCGGTGTTTGCGTCCCAAGGCGATGGCCAGCGCCGTTCCCCATGCCCCCGCTCCAATGATCGCGATTTCACTCATCCGTTCCTCCACTGAAACCGGGGTTCGGTGCGGGCAAGCAAGCGGCGAATGTTGTCGTGATGCTTGCTGATGATCAGCAGTGAAGACAGCGCGGCGAAGCCAGCCAAAGGCATTCGTTTAAGCGGTTCAAAAACCCAGATGAGAATCGGGAATAATGCCACCGTGACGATCGAAGCCAGTGACACAAAACGACAAATCAGAAAGATCGCAATGAAGATGCCAATCATCATCAAAATGGTTTTGGGCACCAGCAGGGCAAAACTTCCTAGCCCTGTCGCCACTCCCTTGCCGCCACGAAACCTAAGCCACAGGGGAAACATGTGGCCAAGAATGGCAAGGACCGCAGCGGCGCCAAGCAGGAACGCTTGGCCCGGAAAAAGCGCTCGCGTGATCTCCACCGCTGCCAGCCCTTTCAGCCCATCGAGCACAAGAGTGAGCACTCCCAGAACCGGTGAAGTGCGGGACACATTGGTGGCCCCAATATTGCCGCTGCCCATCTGCCGGACGTCCTGCCCGCGGAAGATGCGCACCAGCAGGTATCCGAAGGGAACCGTCCCCAGCAAGTAACCAATGGCGGCGGTGAGGAGGAGTGATTTCATACGCGGGCCTAGCTGAGTCCGAAGCGTTCAATCTTGGTGTACCGTGCGCCTCCCCGCATTAACTGACTCTGATAAAGAAAAAACTCGCGGGCCGTCATGGTACCAAACTCGGGTGTCGGCAGCGCCGCCAATTTCTCTTGCAGCTTCTGAAAGCTCCGGTTCAGGCGATCCTCTTTCCGCCAGCCAGGTGCGCCCGAACGTCCGCCACCGCGTGCCAACGTCAAGTGCGGGCTATGGGGGTGTTCTTCCTTCGGAATTCCAAGCGTCGCGGTTGCTAGATCAACCGCCGTTGCCAACTTGCTCAATTGCGGCCCGGCGTCGATCCCCACCCAGAACACCCGGGGCGCCTTTGCCGTGAAAAAAAATCCATATCCGCGAAAGCTGATCTCGAACGATTCCCCCTTTACTACGGAAACTGCACGCTTGATTTCTTCCACCGACTCCAGCGGCTTCTCGCCAATAAACTTCAACGTCACGTGCATCGACTCTGGACGAACCCACCGCGCCTCGGGCGCGAATCCCGACACGCCCTCCACAAACCGCCGGAGGCGCTGCCGCATGTCGTCATCGATGTCGAGAGCGATAAAGACCCGCATTTGGCACTTGGCATCTAGCACTTGGCCGGGTCGCCAAATGCTAAGTGCTAAATGCTAATTGCCAAAAGTCGATTCACTTCAATTTCCGTCGGACCATATCCAACGCCTGCTGGCTGGCGAACCAACGAATGCGTTTTCGGTCGCCGGCAAACTTACGTTCGACGACCTCGGTCCCGCCTTCGCTCGCCAACGCGTGAAACACGAGCCCGACTGGCTTTTCCGGAGTTCCTCCGTTCGGCCCGGCTACACCAGTGACTCCGATCCCCAGCGTCGCGCCGCAGCGCGCACGAATTCCTTCCGCCAGCGCCGCCGCAACCTTGGAACTCACCGCGCCTTCTTTTTCGATCAGCCTTGCCGGCACTCCCGCCAGCCCGCTTTTCATCTCATCCGAGTACACTACCGCGCCGCCAAGAAAGTAACGGGAGCTGCCGCTGACCGACGTGACCCGCTCGCCGATCAATCCACCGGTGCACGATTCCGCCACCGCCAGGGTGGCATCGCGCATCTGCAAGTAGTAACCGACAATTTGCTCCATAGAGTCGCCGTTATCGGAAAACACGAAATCGCCGAGCTCCGCCTCGATCAGTTCCACCAATTCATCCACGCGCTTCTGCGCCGCATCGAGCGTCGCCGCACGCGTCTTCAAATGCAGTTGGATCTCCCCTGCTCCAGCTAGGATCGTGGTTTGCACATCGGTGAACGGCTTGTAGATCGGCGCCACACGGGCGTCACATTGCGACTCGCCCATGCCCGTGATCTTCAGCTCCCGCGTGACGATGAATTGCGCCGGCAGTTTTGCCCGTAATCGCGCGAGGCATTGCTCCTCAAAGAGCGCCTTCAACTCATGGGGAGGGCCAGGCAGGAGCATGATAAGTTTCGAGCGACCGTCAAACTTCCCGCTGATCCACATCCCCGGGGCGGAGCCGTTGGCGTTGGGAAGGACAGTTGCGCCGGCGATGACATCCGCCTGCTTCAGATTGTTGGGAGCCATCTTCCAGCCATGCGCCGCGAAGCGTTGTTCAAGCCAAGTGACAATCGCGGGATCGCGCCGCAGCGGCAATCCTAACGCCTCCGCCACGGCTTCACGAGTCAGGTCATCCTCCGTCGGCCCCAATCCGCCCATGAAAATAATCACATCGGCGCGAGAGAATGCCACCGAAGCCGCCTGGGTAAGATTCTCCTGGCTGTCTCCCACAATGGTCTTGAAACTTACCTCCACTCCCATCTGGTTGAGTTTGTCGGTGAGGTAGAGCGAGTTGGTGTCCTGGCGGTAAGGCGTCAGCAGTTCCGAGCCAATGGCGATGATCTCGGCATTCATCTCCAGAAGTGTAAATGAAAAATGGTTGGGGACCCGGCGGAGTTGGAAAACTCGGCGGAGATGCGACGGGTCTTGGCTGAATGCTGATGGCTGAGCGCTGACCTTACTCCACCAGCGGCCATCCCTGAATGTTCCAGGCCAGATGATGGGCCGCGTCCGTAGTCGTGAGGACGACCGAGTGGCCGGGAGCAAACGCCAGTCCCACCAGCCCAGCGCCAGCAACCTCCAGCGACGCTTGACCGTCGGGGGTGATCTTGACGATCCCGCGCTTACCCGATAGCGATGCCGCCACGTACAGATTTCCTTCGATGTCAAAAGCCAAACCCTGCGGCCGTCCCAGGCCGCGAAAGAAATTGGTAACGTTGCCCTGCATGTCGATCCGGTACACGCAGTCGAAGCTCGAAGTCGTCGGACCGGTAACGAACAAGTCGCCCCGCGGGCTGAACGCCAAGTGATAGGCGGAAACGCTGGGCTCGAGCGTGGCAAACACAAAAATCTGCCGGTCCGGGGCGATCTTGAAAATGGTTCCGCTCCGGTCTCCCACGTAGAGGTTGCCGGCGCGGTCAAACGCAATGCCCGTCGCCACTCCCATGCCCTCGGCGTAGGAAGACATCGTCCCGTTGGGCGCAATCCGGTACACGGTCCCGTCGTAGCGCGACGAAACGTACATCTGGCCGGCTTTGTCGAAGGCGATGGAGGTGGCATTCATCAAGTCCGCCACGAACGGCTTGACGTTGTAGTTGGTATCAATCTTGAACAGCGCCACTTTGACTTTCTGCCCGCGGCTCCCCGAAAAACTCACATAAATGTTGCCTCCGGCGTCGAGCGCAGGATTGGTCACCGGGTGCAGTCCCTCGGCAATCGTCACTGCCACTTTGATCTGATGGCCGTTGCTGGAATGGCCGTTGGTGGAAACTACGATGGGCCCTGAAGATGCGCCCTGCGGCACCTTCGCCACTACAAAATCATCGGAACTGATGACTACCGCGCCTTCGACCTCGCCAAACCGCACCCGCGGACGCCGCAAGTCGTGCGGAGACAAATCGCTACCCGTGATCCGCACTTCGCCGCCCGGCAGGGCAGCGCCCGGCTGCACCGCCTGGATGTGCGGTTTTCCGTTCACGTTCTTCTTCCCCAGTAACCGGTCAGAAATTCCCATGGACTCCAAATTCCTTGTGCCTTCTATTTCGGCAAGATGCCGAAATGTAGCACCACTTGCATCACCGCCAACGCGTAAAGCCCGGCGCCCACGTCATCTATTACGATGCCATAGCCTTCGGAAAGATGCTCAAGTTGACGCACCGGGGGAGGTTTTACAATATCGAATCCTCGGAAAAGTATAAATCCCAGCAGCAGGGACTTCCACGCAACCGGCACCGCAATCAGCGTGATCAACTGGCCGGCAACTTCGTCAATCACCACGAACTGCGGGTCTTTCAGACCGCTGGCGCGGCAGACGCGCGTTGCGGCCGGAATGCCTATCCCCACTGCCAGCGCTGCCAGCAGCATCGCGGCCAAGGGCTGCCATCCCGGCGCGATCCCGCGGGCCACTAGCCACCACAAGACCACCGTCGCCGCCGATCCCCAGCTTCCCGGCCCAGGACGAATCAGTCCTATGCCGAAGAACGTCGCCACGGCTGTGGCCCAGCGCGGCGCGCGCGTCATCGTATCGCCTTTGTAGCGCCGCCGTCCTCGGCGGCCGTCGTGGGGGCATCTGACAGCTTACGGCTTCTCATCGGACTCCGCGTCGATCTCATCATCCGTATCCGACACCGGCGACGAAATCACGTACTTTCCGCTTGCCCACTTCCCGAGATCAATCAGGCGGCAGCGCTCGCTGCAAAAAGGGAAGTCAGTATCTTTGCTGGTCACTGGCTTCTTACAGGTAGGACACCTCAGCTTGAGCG
>JBKQLO010000217.1:0-7795 GCA_052147055.1 Terriglobales bacterium | reverse complement strand
AACTGCGCGATGCCGGCCGGATTGGTGCGGTAGCCGCTTCCGACCAGTAGCGTATGCGAATCCAACCATACGATGTCGCCGGCTTCACTGGTTCCGGAATCTCGGATTTCTCCCAGCACCGGTGTTCCCAGCTTCCGGTAAAGCTCTGCTTGGCGGCGAGCTTCCGCCTGGCGATTTGCCTTGCCGGGGTTCATGATGACTACGCCGTAGTCGGTAGGGAGCGAAGGATCGTGCGCGTAGACCGCGTCGAGCGAGAGCTCGGAGGCAGGGGGAAGCTGCACGATTTCTGCTCCCGCCTCCTGCAACTGGCAGCACAGCTCGTGATGTTGAGCTTGCGCCTTGCCGAAATCCGGACGGTGAAGAAATCCAAGCTTCTGCCACTCACTCGATTGCCCGGGCGTGTCCCATCCCGCCGAGCGCGGCGAGCAGACCATCACGCGACGTAACGCCGCGACCATGGAATTCGCGCTGAAAGTTGCCGGCTTGGTCAAAGTGTGCAACTGCGGCTCCGTTCAACAATCTAAATGGGGGCTGTGGCAAAAGCAATTGGGAAGGCTCGCTCTAGAACTCCACGTGTGCGCGGAAGCTGGGCACGGTGACAGGCCCCCGGTCCTGGTTGTATCCGGGATTGTTGATGTGCTGCACTCCCGGAGCGAGATAAATTCCACGCCACACGTGGGCCGTGTAATAAGCCTCGAAAATGTTTTCCCGCCCGTAGCTCAGGTGACCGTCGCCGAGCAGGAAACCCAGTCCTCCATCCGCCAGGTAGGTTTGATGGTCCTTGACGATGCCATTGGAAACGAATGCGATTCCGGCGCGGTCCTGCTTGCGATGCCACTTTGTGCCGTACACGCCAAGGCCTTCGAGGAAGGTTGAGTCCACTTCGGTGTAGGCAAATGACTCGGTGCGGCCATTGTCCCAGCCCCAGCGGGCGAAAGCCACGAAGTTCGGGGAGAGATTTTGTTCCACATTGATTCCAAAACCATACTTCATCGTGATATGCCAGGGATGATTGGTGATGTCTGGAACCGGCACCTGGCCGGCCTCGAACTGGGCGATGGCCTGCTTGTAAATACCCATGTTGGCGTGATTGGTGTATCCGATGATCCGAATCACGCCCGGCTTCTTGGGAAGAATGCCGTGTTGCCAGTCGAACTCAAGGTTCTCGGCGTGCGCTTCCCAGGGCTTCCACACCAAGTCGATTCCGTTGGCCACCTTCGGCATCAGGGCCTCGGCGAATTTGAGGCTGAATTTCGCGTCTTCATAATCTGCCACCCCTCCGACGGTATAGCCCCGCGTGTCCGCGGCATAGTCGTAAGCGCCGTTGTTGTCGACCGTCCAGTTGAGGAATTGCAAGTGAGTGTCCGAGCCAGCCGAGTTCTGGTCAAAGAAATCCGGCATGCTGAACTTTCCGAAGCGGATCTCGACGCGCCGCTTGGGAAGCTCGCTGAATAGCGACAAGGGGTTGCGTTCGTTCTCGGTCTTGTCCTGGCTCAGCGCGAAGACTTTATGAATCATGGCGCGAGCTACGTAGGGCACCTTGCTCAACAACGGATTGCGCACAATGTCCAGATTGGTAAAGCCCGCCAATCCAAAGCCCGCACTGAGCGCTGCGCCTCCTGCTTCCTCAATGTCGACGAGAATCTCGGTGGAATCGTTCAAGCGCACACCGGTGTAGACCGTCAACACGCGCGAAGTGGCTTTCTGGTAGTTGGGACTGAGGCTGTGCGGACCGCTGTAGTTGGCGAAGAAGGACGGATTCGTCTGGAAAATGAAATTTGCCTGCCCGGACAGCCAGAAGCGGTTGTCCTTCAAGCGTGGGAACATGCTTTCCGGAGCGGCGTCGGCCGAGGGATCGGCGACCGTATCCAATGCCTGAGTGGGCTGACCAGGCGTCTCTTGGGTGCCAGCCGCCTGTTGGGCGGTGGCGGCCGGCGTCCAGCCAAAACCGACAACCGCCCACAAGGCAAACACTAGCCAGCGCGTGCCGACGTTTGCGAGTTGGAGAGTTTCTTTCATTTGCTGCAAATCCAAACGGTCTGCAAAGTTCACCGAGCCTACACCAGACGGATTAATAGAGCATAAAACGGCAGCGGGCCGAGGTTCCAAGTATCGAACAATCTCCACTCCACCCACGGCAATATGATTAACGCAAGTATACATATAGAAGTAAACTATGGTTAACCTAGTAATGGCGGGGTGACCGCAACACCCACGCGGCTGAGCCAAGCCGGCTCAGACTGTCAACGTGTCATCACTTTGGTTTGCAGGGTGCAGTCTTATTGCTTCTACGCCGGACAGCCAGCCGTACTCGGAGGTCTGTCGTTCTTGCTGTCTTTCATGCGCTCTTGACTGCTCGTAGCATACCCCCCCTATAGTACTGTCAAGCCGAAAATGCCTCATACTGCCCGTGAAAAAGAAAAACAGGTGCTTCGCGTCCGGCGCATTCGCGGCCAGATTGAGGCGCTGGAGCGCGCCCTCACTAGCGAGGAAGTCGAATGCTCGGATGTCTTGCAGCTGATTACGGCGGCGCGAGGAGCGCTGAATGGACTGATGGCCGAGTTGGTCGAGGACCATGTGCGCTTTCACGTGCTCGACCCGAAACAGAAGCCGACATCTGAACAAGCCCTTGCTGCGGATGAGCTGGTCGACATCATCCGTTCTTACTTGAGGTGAGTAGCGCAGCCAAGACGACGGCTGCGAAGGCAAAATGTGCCCACAAAAAATCGGGACGGCCCGGAGCCCCCCGAGGCCGTCCTTAAGACCCTCCCGGTTAGAAGGGCGTGTAATGAGATCAGCGTACGGGCTGCGTGTTTCAGCACTGTTGCTAAATTGTGAAATTCCGGTGAATTCCGTTACCTGTTTGGCAGTGGCTGATTTCTGCCAATAGGGCGACCGCGTGTAACCAGGGTTCCCGGCTGCCTGTTAACATATTCGGCAGCTATTCAAGGAGACCCATGGCCCGCAAGACGGAGATTTCCCGGGCGTTGCAGAAACGCGCGGAAAAGATGATTCCCGGCGGTGTCAATTCCCCGGTGCGCGCTTTCCGGGCGGTGGGCGGAGATGCGCCCTTTATTCTGCGCGGCCAAGGCTCGCGTATGTTTGACGCCGACGGCAACGAATACATCGATTACGTTGGCTCCTGGGGACCGCTGATTCTCGGCCACTGCGCGCCGGCCGTTGTGGAGGCGGTAATCGCCGCGGCGCGCAATGGCACCAGCTTCGGCGCCTCTACACCGAGCGAGGCGGATCTGGCAGAAGTTGTGATCGAAGCGTTTCCCCACATTCAGAAAGTGCGGTTCGTCAGTTCCGGCACCGAGGCCACGATGTCTGCCATCCGGCTGGCCCGCGCCTACACCAAGCGCAAGTATGTGATCAAGTTTGAAGGCTGCTATCACGGACACGCCGATGCCTTGCTGGTGAAAGCCGGGTCGGGTGTGGCCACGCTGGGGATTCCGGGCTCGGCCGGCGTTCCCGAGGAGTTTGCACAGTTCACGCTGGCGCTGCCCTTCGGCGACCTGCATCCGTTGGAAGAAGCCTTCAAGAAATTCAAGCACCAGATTGCCTGCGTGATTGTGGAACCCGTGGTGGGCAACATGGGCTGCGTGCCCGCTCAGGGCGAGTATTTGACGGCGCTGCGGTTGATGACTCGTCAGGAAAAGACCGTGCTGATTTTCGATGAAGTGATGACCGGATTCCGGGTGGCCTTCGGGGGCGCTCAGGAACTTTACGGCATCCAGCCTGATCTGACGACGCTGGGCAAGATCATCGGCGGTGGCCTGCCGGTCGGGGCCTACGGAGGGCCTTCTGAAATTATGGATTTGGTAGCGCCGCTGGGGCCGATGTATCAGGCGGGAACGTTGTCGGGGAATCCTGTGACCATGGCCGCGGGCCTGGCAACGTTAGGTCATCTGCGCCAGCACAAGCAGGAGATCTACCCGCGTCTGGAGAAGCTCAGCGGAGAATTGGTGGCCGGGGTCGCAGCGGCGGCGAAAGGCGCTGGCGTGCCGATCTGCCACAATCGCGTGGGATCGATGTTTACCTGGTTCTTCCAGCCCGGCCCGGTGATCAACTGGACTTCGGCCGCGAAGTCCGACACGGAAGCCTTTGCGCGCTTCTTCCGTGCCATGCTGGACAGCGGCGTCTACCTGCCGCCCTCACAATTTGAGGCGGCGTTCCTGAGCGCCGCGCATAGCGAAGAAGACATCCAGAAAACGATTGCGGCGGCGAAGCAGGCATTTGCGCTGGTACACGCGTAGAACTGGGAACTAACTGCTGACAGCTATTTTCTCCATCATTTCGGGGACGGTTACGAAATTGTAGCCTTCTGCCTTGCAGCGGGCAATCAAGCGATCCGTGGCCAGCACGGTCTGGGAACGGTCGGCGCCAAATTCTGCATGGCTGCCATCGTGCAGCAGAATCACATCGCCACCACGAATCTGTTTATGGACCTTGTGTTCAACGTATTCTGCGGATTTTCCACTCCAGTCCCACCCCATCACATTCCACATCACCGGCTCCAGGCCAAGACTACGTGCAACGCGTAGGGTAGCTGACCGCCGTCCTCCAAATGGCGGACGAAACAGCGGGGAATGCGGCCCCACGGCGTCGTATAGTGCCTGGTCGCAATCTTGCAGTTCGGTGCGGGCCTGCGTTGCGGAAGCAAGAATCAAGTTGGGATGGTTGAAGGTGTGATTGCCGATCACGTGGCCGGCTTGAGCGATCTCGCGTGCAATGTCCGGCCGCTGGCTCACGTAACGGCCGATCAGGAAGAAAGTGGCCTGAACCTCTTGCTTAGCCAGGACCTCAAGCAGGCGCAGAGTGTGAGGATCGTTGGGGCCGTCGTCGTAGGTCAGCGCCAGTTTTCTTGTACCCGGAGGCAGACCGGTGAATGTCCGGCCGTACCACTGCCCGGTGGGGGACATGGACTGATAGCCGGCGGATGTAGCCAACGCCAGACCCGCGCTCGCAAGGATTCCGAACATGTTGCGCCGATTGTAATTGTGCTCAAGTCAATTCACCACAGAGGCACAGAGAAAGGGGGTTAACCTTTTCCACAATTGCCAGCCGTCCCTAGTCGCGTTATGCTGCCATGCGAAGCAACGGTTCCTCAAACTCCATGGCCAAGCTTTTCGAGCTTCCCCGCTACATTGCAGTGGAAGGTCCCATCCGCGTCGGAAAGAGCACGCTGGCGCGCGTTCTGGCCGAGCGCCTCAATGCCCAGCAGGTGATGGAAGTCGAGGACAACCCCTTTTTGCGCCCTTTTTATGAGGGTGAACGGGGCGCCGGGTTCCAGGCACAGTTCGCCTTTCTGATTCGCCGATTCGAGCAGCTTCAGGGGCTTGACCTGGGCGCCAGCTCGCAAAAGATGGTAGTGGCTGACTTCATTTTCGAGAAAGACAAGCTCTTCGCTTGCCTCAATCTGACCGACCAGGAACTCGACACCTACAATCGCTACTACAACCACTTTCGTGAGCACGTGCCCACGCCCGATCTGGTGATTTATTTGCAAGCCACGCCGGAAGTTCTGAAGAAGCGCCTCAAGAAGAAGAACGCGCCGGGAGAAAAAGCGATCAATGAAGAATATCTAGAAGAGGTAATCAAGGCCTACGAGCACTTCTTTTTTCACTACACATCGTCGGACCTGCTGATCGTGAATACCTCGGAGATTGACTTCGTAGAACGCAACCAGGACCTCCAAGAGTTGCTGCGGAAAGTCTCCGCACCCATCAAGGGGACGCAGTATTTCCTCCCGCTGGGGAGAGAAGAAGCGGCCAGCGCGTAGGGGCCGCCGTTGGCCGGCCGTCATTGGTCGTTGGCCCTATGGTTCTGGTGCTTTTCTTTTTGCTTGGATCCCACCCGATGAGTTATTACAATTGTAATAACTGGAGGAATGGAAATGGTGGAACTCAAGGTCCGCAAGTTTGGCAACTCGCTAGGGGTAGTATTGCCCAAAGAGGTCATCAACCGTCTGCGAACCGATGATGGCGAGCGGCTGTTTCTGATTGAGGCGGCGGAGGGTGGTTATCGTCTCACGCCCTACGACCCGGCCTTTGAGAAGAAAATGAAGAAGGCTGAGGAAATCATGGGCCGCTACCGCAATACCCTGCGTGCGCTGTCAAAATGAAGAAAAAGGAACCGGTCTGGATCGAGGAGCGCGACGCGCTCGCTATCCACGAGCAGCTACTAGCCGCTCATGGCGGGGCTCCGGGTTTACGCGATCACGGACTCTTGCAGTCCGCCCTAGCTCGTCCTCTCCAGCATCGGGCGTATTCCGCCTCGCCGGACATCATCGAGATGGCTGCCCTTTACCCGTCAGGCATTGTCCGCAACCATCCTTTTGTCGACGGTAATAAGCGGGCTGGATTTGTGGTCGGCATTATGTTCCTCGAGCTCAACGGTTTCGAGTTCAGGGCCAGCGAGGAAGATGCTACGCAAGCGGTCCTGAGCCTTGCGGCCGGTACGCTTGATGAGAACTCATTCACGGCCTGGCTGCGGGCCAACAGCAAAGGCGTGGGAGGGAGATAGGTCGATTGCGTGGCACGGTTTCAGCCAGCTATTTCTCATGCCGTGGGAGCGAATAAACCGACAGCGCCTTCCCTACTTTGGCAAAGTCTGGGTCCGCGGTGACCAGCAGGGCGTTACGTTCAATGGCCAGTTCAGCCGCGAAGGCATCGGCGTAACCCAGGCTGTGCTTATGCTTCAGCGCAGCGGCACGCGAAGCTCTCGATTGGTCCGCGCTCATCACCACAATCGGCAATTGCTGGAGCGTTACTTCGGCAGTACGCGCCTTGAGTTCGCCGTGGCGTCTCCAGATGATATACAGGACCTCGCCCCAATTAACCGCCGACATCAATAAAGGCACGTCTTGACGCAGCGCTTCCGCCATCAGGTTCCGAACCTTTTCCGCGGCGACGCGACGGCGCTCGATGAAGCTGATGAGCGCGTTGGCATCAAGTACGTAGCGCCGTCCGCCCGCTTGCCGGTACGGCGGTGTCATAGTTTTTCATGTCTGCGTTCGCGCTCGCGCTCTGCAAAAGATTCCTCAAACATCGACGGCTCGCCCGGCTTGGGCCTGAGGAAACCCATAATCTCGTCGAGTTGGCGTTCGGTCATGGGAGTGAGCACCAGACGGCCATGCTCTTCGCTCCAAGTCGCCGGAGTGCCCTTCGCCAGTCCGAATTGCTTCCGCAACTCGGCGGGAATTACGACCTGACCTTTGGAACTGATAACCGTGCGGTAGGCCTTCATGTCTTTATCTTACTACTGTGTAAGACAAGATTGCAATCGTCTTACATGTTCAGTGAACGGCGTTCACAGACCCGTTGTTGGCATCTACGTCATTGAATATATGAGCGTTAGCCCGTACATCTAGCCATCGGCTCCCCCAGCGACTACAATACCTGCAGCATCAGACAGGCTCTATCCGGCGAAGCCGGAGGGGCACTGGAGGACATTGTGAGTCTCACCCCGATTGGCGAACCTCGCCAGAAAAACACTGTAGCTTCTCTTCGCGAAAAGAAACTCCGACATCAGCCCATCACCTGCCTGACCGCCTACGACTACGCTACTGCGCGCCTGGTGGATGATGCGGCCATCGACATTATCCTGGTCGGCGATTCGCTTGCCCAGACCATGCTGGGCTACGAAAACACGCTCTCAGTCACGGTGGATGAAATGCTGCATCACACTCGGGCCGTGCGTAGGGGTGTGAAGCACGCTTTGTTGATCGCCGACATGCCCTACGGGTCGTATCACGTTGGCGCCGACGAAGCCGTCAAGAATGCAACCCGCT
>JBKQLO010000216.1:0-81954 GCA_052147055.1 Terriglobales bacterium | reverse complement strand
GCAAATGTTCTGGATGCCCTCGCGCCGGCGCAGATCTTCAAGCAAATCGCCGACCAGCTCCGTACATGCCTGCTGCAAACTCGCCGCCAGCACCTTTTTCTGATCTTTACTGATTTCGCCGGGAGTGGGGGGAAGTCCGAATTGCCGGAAGAACTTGGCTGAGAGCGGGAGGCCGCCGGATAGGCCCCGCGTGAAGAAACTGAAATCGATCCTGGGAAACTGCGTATTCGAACTACGCAGCATCCGCAGGAAAATGTCTTTGAGATCCGGACTGCCCTCCAGGCTCAGCCACTGGGTTTTGTGTTCCTCTTCCCGCGGCACGAAACCGATCAAGTCGGTGATCAGGGTGTAGACCCAGGCCCAAGAATGGGGGAAGGGAATCGTCCGCAGCACACGGATGTTCGTGCCCTCGCCGACCGCCACCATCCCCGATCTTCCGTCGCCCTCTTCGTCGAGGGTCAGAATCAAGGCTTTCTCGAAGGATGAGCAATAGAATGCGGTTGCCGCATGACAGAGATGGTGGTCGAGGTTGAGCACCCGTTGTGCTCCGCCCACACGCTTGCGCAGGCGGCGCACGTGGTTGAGTTGCTGGGCAGCCAGCCCGATGTCATCGGCTTCATAGTAGGCGTTTGCCAGCGGCGAAAAGGCGGACTGCTTGGCCCGCGTCCAGGAGCGGCGCAGCCATCCTTGCAGCGACTGGCTGGCGATGGCCACCAGGTCCAAATCCTTCCATCTGATCCCGGCACTATGGAGACAGCACTCGATGGCGGTGATCGGCATACCACGGGTGCGCGTGCGCAGCAGCTTCCTGTCCTCAATGGCCATCTCGACCCTGCCATCGCACAACAGCACGGCCGCCGGATCCCGCTTGAACGACGATAGCCCAAGGATACGCATAGAAGATTTCCGTCTCAATTCCGAACTGCTACGAAACTGTCTCCGGGGTCTTGGATTCCCGCTCCGGCGCGCCCTTTTGCCGCAGCAACAACGCCGGCTTTTTGGCCACCACGCGATAGCTGTTCAGCAGCCACAGCGGAGCCAGACAATAGATCCATTTCTTCAGCCAGTCGGAAAACCGCCAGAAGCGGTAAATCGACCAATCCACCAACTCGCGCCCAGGCGAGGGCTTGGTGGACTCGTGGTTGAGCACCTGATGCACCCTGGGCCAGCCATTGCACCTCTGCTGCCACAGCCGTATGTAGGACGCGATCTTGCGTTTCTGCGGTTCGGTGAGGATCTCCGCTTCACCGCTATTCTTGATGATCCGGTCGCTTTTAACTTTGGCGTGCTGCGCAGCTGGGTCAATGGTCGAATGGTCGCCTTTCAACGACGTCATGCGCTCATCGAACGGGAGATTCAGGAATTGGCAAATCTCCGTCATGGTTTTCTTCGGATCGTTGACCAAGTCCTCGTACTGTACTTCATGGACGTGCGCTCCGCCGCGCCGCAGCCGGTCGGTCTGTGCCTTCAGTATCCTGCATCCGAACAACGAACGATGGAACATGCCCGGGCGGTTGAACCAGGAATAGCTGATCGTCCCGGCACGCAACGTACTGCGGCAGACGTCCGCAGGGTCTCGCCAAATGATGATGAAGCGCGCCTGGGGGAACATGCCAAATAGCACATCCATGCGATCGTAATAATTAGGAGATTTGCAGCCCCAGATTTTGGATCCGGCGTAAGACCGGTGCACGGTTTCGATGGCGGTCTTGAGGTCGGGAAAATGGGATGGGATGGTAGCCGGGTCGATCGAGTGCCGGCGCAGGGCCCCGCTCCAAAAATCCCAGTACTCCATCCAATTCTTCTTTTGGTTGGGCCAGATGAACAGGGGCCGTAACGCAGCCAGATCGCCCTCGTACATCAGGGAAATCTCCGGATGTTGGTTGATCAACCGGTAGAGCAGGGAAGTCCCCGAGCGCCACATGCCCACAACGAACAACGGGCCCCGCTCGGCTTCGAAGGATCCTGGTCCTCCTGAGACTGTCGGTGAAAATGCTTCCGGCACTGGTTCCTTAACTGGAGTCATCGTGAAGCTACGCCCTTTTCTGTGGCGCTGCTTTGACAAACCGCCATCTCGGAAGGCAGAGTGCGAACGGTTTGCGCCAGTGCGTCGGCGATCTGCTGGTGCCCCAGGGCGCTGGGATGCACATGGTCCATGAATAAAGGATGACGGTCTTGCGTGCGCCAGGCTTCGAACATATTGACCAGCGGCAGATGATTGGTTTGAGCGAAATTAATCATGGCCTTCTGGTAGGGATGAAGCTGCGAAGTCTGGTCTTCCGACGATAACAACAGCAGAACCAGCGGGACGTTGTGCGCCCGGCTCTCATCGGCAGCTGACTGCAAGTTCGCCGTAAATTCTTCTACCGGATCGTCAGCTTTCTGTTTGGCGGTATCCCATGTGCCCTGGATCATCAGCTCACGAAAACGATAGTAAGCCAAATTGCGGAGCAGATCTTCGACCAGAAAGTCGTAGATGGCGCTGCGCCGTGCCAGAGACTTGAAGGCAACCCCGCGAAGGATCTTCTGCCGCTGCGCACCCTGCAAGTGCGCTAGGTTTTCCATGCCAGTGTTGAAACTGTAGGCTAGAACCACCATGTCCGGTTGCAGGTTGCTTTCCAGCACCGTTTTCAGGCGCTCGTCTACCAGAGAGTTCGGATAAGCATTCACACCGGCCGAAACCACCTGGAAGTGAGTGCCGGGGCAGCCGCTGTCATTCAGGACCTTTTCCAGGTCCGCGCTGTAGTGATGGTCGTCATCGACACCCCAGCCCATGGTGACCGAATCCCCAAAAGTGAAAACCCGAAACTGGCCCGGCTGCTTCGGCCCCAGATCGACGGGATACCGGAAGCCTTCACGATTGATGTTAATGTGCTGGTGATTTACCACGGTCAACTTGTTTCCGGGTTCCGGAACCCAAAGCAGACGGGGGTCAGGGCGGAAAATAGTGTAGGAACCGTAGCCAAACAGGCGCAGGCCGAGTTCCAGCGCAATACAAACCGCTGCGAACCAGCACACTCCCCGCCAAAACCTTCTCTTCTTGGCCATCCCGACGAACCTCACAACTCCGTGGTGATACCGAAACTCATCCCTGTTTGCTCTACTCAGTCAAAAGCTTTCAGACCCAGAAGTTCAAGGGAAACATTCCATGCGAACTTCGAGCCGAAAATAACATAGCGGCGCCACAAACGCCGCGGCTCGGCGGCCAGGCGAAACAGCCACTCCAAACCGTGCTCCCGCATCCATCTTGGGGCCTGCCGCAGGGTTCCCGCATTCAGATCAAAGGCGGCGCCTACTCCCAGCATCACGGGCACTGAAACCTTGCTCAGATGTTCGGACATCCAGCGCTCCTGTTTGGGAGTGCTGAGGCCGACCCAGAGGACATCGGCACGCGACTCTGCGATCGCTTGCATGGCCTGGCGGTCTTCTTCTTCCGTAAGCGGCCGGAATGGAGGGCAGTAGGTTCCCACCACCCGAATGCCATAGCGTTGACGTGCCACCTGCGACAAGCGGTCCGCCACCCCGGGAGCGCCACCGTAGAAAAAATGGCGATAGCGGTTGCCGGTCTCCTGAAAGAACGTTGCCATCAATTCCGGGCCATAGACCCGGCGCCGAATCCGGAAACCCCGCCAGCGTCCGATCCATACCAGCGGCATGCCGTCCGGTACCACCAAATCCGCGGATTGTAGAATCGAGCGAAATTGCCGGTCGTACTGAGCTTCGGTAATGCCATGCATTCCAGTCACAGCCACATAATGCGGACGGCTGCGTTCCAGGATCCAGCGCTCGAGAATCTCGATGACCTGCGGAATCTGAACCGCACTGACTCCCACTCCCAGCACCGGAAATCGGGCAGGGCCGGGAGTTGGCTCGGACAGGTGTTCTTGCCCCGGGTCCGCGCTTGCAGAGTCTAAAGCTTTCGCAATCTCTATCATGGTCAGTTTCCCGAATCGATGAAAGGGTACTTTCGTGGGGAGCGAGGATTCTCAACTCTCGCTGAAAATGATTTCGCTGGTTCGGTGTATTGGACCTCTGAGGCTTTGCTGGATGAACAGTTGCTGCGCCTTTTGCCTCTTGCGACGCATGAACTCGGCCCAGCCCATGCAGACCAGGAAGAACATGGGAGCGTGCCAGGTGAGTTCGACGTTGAAGAACGAGTGTATGAAAAGCACCAGCATCACGCAGAAACACTCCATGCTGATCTGGCGTTCCTGCCGGGTCAAGCTCTGGTTACGCCACAGCTTGAACAGGGCCACCAGCGTCCACACCACCGCAATGGAGAACAGGAGAGTGCCAAACACTCCCGTGCCCACCAGCAGCTCAATATAGTCGCTGTGGGTCGAGCTGGCGTTGATGTTCAAGGCTTTCAACACGGCAAATTTGCCTCCGGCATACGCCCCAACTCCACTCCACGGCTTTTCTTTAAAGAAGATCCAGGCGTAGTGCCACCAGACCAACCGGCCACTCATGCTGTTGAAGGCATCTTCACTCTGGCCGCGGTGAATGAACGTTTTCAACACCTCTCCCAGGGTGGTATAGAGTATTCCGGCGACCGTCATGCCAATCAACATGATGCCGGTAGCACGCTTGGAGACGATCAAAATCACTACGATGGCACCAACCAGGCCTGCCATCGCGTTCCGCGTCTGCGACATCACTGTGAGCACAACCCCGAACAGAAACAAAGAGATGTACCACGAACGCTCGAAAACCTCAGGCGTGACAGCCAGCAACCTGCACAACGCGACGGTTGCGATGATCGCTCCGTACGATCCCACGGCGTTGAATCCCGTAAGCGGAAGCACACCGCGAAGCCGGCCATCTTCCAGTGCCTCGGTCGGCCAGATCCCCAGTTGCATGACGCACCAGACCAGTTCGATGGTGAAAATGGTCCACGTCCAGTCCAGCAGCACCTTGTAGTCGTCGGCATCGGTGACGACACAGAGAAACGCCGCAACGACGGCGACGTCCATCATGTATTCCACAGACTTAAACAGCGTCCACGGTCCAAACACCGACCAGACCGAGGTGAGGGCGCAGAAAGTGCAATAAAGGGCCAACACTCCCGGGATACCCTTGAACAGAGAGGAGAACCACTTCACCTTCCCCGTGCCCGCGCAGTACAGCAGGTAGACGCCGATCAGCAACTCCGGGCCGAGACGCAAAATGGACCAGCTGTCCAAAATCGAGTCCCGGTAGCTGGCCAAGGTTCGAACTTCAAACACCAGGGCGCTGACGTAAATTCCATACCAGATCAGGTGCCATTTATTCAGCCGCGGACGCAGATAGGCCCAGTTCGCCCGCAGTTGCGGAAACGCCATCGCCAGCAGGTACAGAACGATCAGCCCGGCGATCAGACCCAGCAGGTTCAGCACGCCGTACTTCAGCTTCCCCAAGGCTGTGGCCACAATGGCCGTTAAAGCGGTCAGTGCCACGAATCCCGCCAGGGCCCCGAACCGGGGAGCAGCCACTTCCGGCTGCTTGGCCACTATCGCGTCACCGTAGGTTTCAAGTGTCTTCATCAATTGACTCCAAGGCTTGACAGGCTGCGGGGAAGGTCAACGGCGGCACGCGCCGGGGACGCCATACCCTGGGTCTCCATCTCGCATATTTTTCGGGCCATCAACTCGCCGCCCAACTGATGCGCCGACTCGTTCCAGTGGCCCTGCTTGTTTCCATGAAAGCCATGCAACTGTACATGGTGCTCCTCGGCGTACTGCAGGAAGATCGGCGCCAGCGTGAGCACCGGAATGTTTTCGCGCTTGCTCAACTGGGCGACATGTTCATCCGGATAAAAAGGATTAGCTACGCCCAGGCGCTTTGCGAGTTGCTCCCGTGCCGTCGGATCCGGATCGACTTGAATGCTGCTGCTCAAAGTGACGACCAGAAGCTGGGCGTTCTTGGCCTTGACTTCATCTCTCATCTCGACGATCAGCGCGTCGGTTACGTTCCAAGCGTCTTTCCAGACTGGGTCGGTCGGCTCATGATAGACGTCATCGCTAAGTCCCATCTCGGTGGTCTTCACTCCCTCGACGTTCCTCTGGGAAATGTAGTTCTTGGCGGCATCCGCAACTTGCAGTAAATGAGAATGGGCCACCGACCATGACAGGAACACATTGAAAGGGCTGAACCGGGAGCGGAATTCGGGTGCATTCACAAACGAATCATCCAGGGCCAACTTGCCATTCTGCAGCAAAAAGTACGGACGATAGTTGTCCTGCTGCAACGGACGCGAATTGTTTTGCACGTCGTTGCCGGTGAAAAAGGCCAGCAAAACCACGTCGGGTGAGTAGTCCCAGGCGTAGTGCCGGAGCATTTGCAACTCCTGCGCCGTGCCGTATCCTGCCATTCCAAAGTTGATGACTTCTATGTTTTGGGCTTTCAGTTCACTGCACCCGGACAATTCTCTTTCCAGCACCGACGAGAAGGTCTTCTCGATCGGCACTTGCACCGCCTCGGTGAAGGAGTCTCCCAAAACCGCAATGCGGAAAGTATTCGGAGGTTTCTGCTTGCTATGTTCGTGATCATGCAGACCCGCGCTGTTGGTGTGTACCCAGACGTAGTTCTCCATGTACATCTGCTGGTCAACTCCGGGCCGCATGGTCACGCCGGTGTAGGGATCGGCCTGTCGCAAAAGCAGCTTGCCACCGAGACTGGGGTATCCAACGTGGGCAATTCGCAGAACGACTTCCGCGAATACCAGCGTCAGTGCGACGCTGACACCCAACAGCAATAGCTTCGAGGCGAACTTTCTCAGCATTCTCTTCCAGGTACCTTTATTAGGGTCGCAACTGCTGGGGGGACTTCAAAAGCGGACGAATCGAAATCGGCCCTACCGAGGCTACGCCGACTATTAGGAGAATAGTCCCTATTCGGCGGCCCTGTCCAGAGTCCAACGTCTCTAAGTCACTAGCTTTAGAATCAGCTAGTTACGGCCTCCCCAACACCGTCTAGAACAGAGTGTAGATAAAGGGTGCGATGGCGGAACTTTGAGCTAACACAATCAAGGCGCCCAGCAGGAACAGGGTGAGAATCATGGGCACCAGCCACCAGCGCTTGTTCTGCATGAAAAAGGAAAACAGCTCGCCGGCGATTCCGAACTTGCGGGCGGTCGTGCGGATGAATTTCATACCTTTCTCCTTCGATTGACAGAATGCTTACGGTTTGCAGAACTGTGAAGCTTGAGTTTACGCGGCTCCGTCCTCAGGAAAAGCCTGCGGGCGCCGACTGCTTCAGGCTGAGTTTCAGACTCTCCGCCAGAAGGTCAACGTTGTCTTCGTAGAACATGGACTCGTGCCCGCCGCGGATTCTGTAGACCTCCATGGCTCCCACCAGGTGTTTCCAGCCGGCGTGGAACTCCCAGTAGTTTCCTTTGGGCCAATCGGTGGACTGAAAGAACACCACCCGCCCACGGTAGGGTCGAGGCTGGTAGTCATAAGAGGCGGGATGAATAATGGTATCGAGATCCTGCAAATGACTATCGCCTACCGGTCGGCCCAGCGCGTAGTTGACGCGCCAGCGCATCACGCTCAGCCGGCGTCCGATTCCGGTCATGCGGTCACGAACAAAACCAGGCATCTGCCGGAACCGGGAGTGGTGCAGGTTCGTCAAGTGATAACAGGCCTTCTTCCACATCAGCGAACCACGGCCTTCCATCGAGAAGTCGCGATAGTAGGCTGGGTTTTGCGCGTCGAAAAGAGCGAGCAGTCCCACTTCTTGCCCGTCGTTGTGGAGTTGCCGCGCCATCTCGTAAGCAATCACGCCGTTGACGCACAAACCAGCAAGGTTATAGGGTCCGGTGGGTTGGGCTTCGCGCATCCGCTCCACCAGCACAGCCGCGATGTCTTCCAATTTGTAGGGAAGCGATAGCTCAGCCGCATCCGAGGCCGGCAAATGCAATCCCAACAGTGGCTGGTCTGGCCCCAGACGCCGCGACAACGCAAGATAAAGTGGTCCGCCGCGCACCCAGAACAACGGCACCCGCGATCCGGAGGGTTGAATGGGAACGATGGCGCCGTTGGATCGGGTTCCGTTCGCTAGCAGCGCCGCCAGCTCTTTTGCCGTCGGGGCCTGGAAGACCTCTCCTAAGGACAGTTTCTTGTGGAAGGCTTGCTCGATAAGAAGAAGCAACCGAGCCACCAGCAAGGAATGCCCGCCCAGGTCAAAGAAGTTTTGCCGGACACCGATCGGGCGCTTGCCCAGTACCTTTTCAAAGATCTCGATCAGCCTGGTTTCCACTGGGCCAGTGGCGGTTTCATGTACCACGTCCGACAAGGACTCAGGCGCCGGCAATGCGTGGCGATCCACCTTCCCATTGGGGGTGAGCGGCAGGTGCTCCAGCGTCACGATCTTCGACGGTACCATGACCTCCGGCAGCCGCTGTTTCAAGAACTGTCGCAGCCCATTGCGATCGAAACTGTCGCTGTTGACGGGCACTACATAGGCCACCAGCTCCGGCCGGTCGGGCGTGTCCTCCCGCAGGGCAGCTACTGCCTGCCGTACATTGGCGTGTTCCGCCATCACCGAGGAGATCTCTTCCAACTCGATGCGGAATCCGCGGATCTTCACCTGCTCGTCCAACCGTCCCAGCAACTCCAGGTTCCCGTCCGGGAGGTAGCGGGCCAGGTCTCCGGTGCGATACAGTCTCGACTGCTTGTCGCTACTGAACGGGTTGGCGACGAATTTCTCCGCCGTGAGGTCCGGGCGGTTCAAATATCCGCGCACCAAGCCCGGCCCGGCAACACAAATCTCGCCTGGAACTCCGATGGGAACCAAATTCAAGTTGCGGTCCACTACGTAAACCCGCGTGTTCGCGATGGGGCGGCCAATGGGGACCAGCAGCCGGGCCTGCTTGGGCCGGCACTTGTAAACCGTGCTCCAGATCGACGCCTCCGTCGGCCCATATTCGTTGTATAGGACCGTGTGAGGGAGCAACTTGTAGTGCCGCTCGATCAGTTCCGGCGCGCAGGATTCACCCGCCACGATCGTCGTTCGCAACGTCGCCAACTGGGCTGAGCTCGCCTGCTCCAGCAGGAAGCTGTAGACCGATGGCACACACAGCAGCTCGGAAATCCTGTGACGAGCGACGAGCTGCGCCAGCTCGGAAAGGCATTCCTGGACCGTGCCCGGGCACAACACCAAGGTTCCGCCTTGGCAAAGTGTGCCGAAGATCCCTACCAGTGAACTGTCATAAGCGAAAGATGAGAGCAGCAGGAACCGGCTGTTAGGCGAGGTGTAGTAACTCAGTCGTGCCTGGGTGGAGTGCACCAGGTTGCGATGAGTGATGAGTACGCCTTTGGGCGTTCCCGTACTCCCTGAAGTGTAAATCACGTAGGCCAGATTGTCGGGGCCGGCCTTGATCCTTGAAGGGACTGTGCCCGCCGCAGGGTTGGTCAAAGCAATTTCCCGATCCAAATAGATGACTTCGATGCCCTGGTTGGGAAACAGGTCTTTCAGATCATTGGTCGTTAAGAGCACTTTCGCCTTGGAGTCATCCAGGACGTACTTCAGGCGATCCTTGGGATAGCTGGGATCCAGCGGCAGGCAAGCACCGCCAGCTTTGAGCACCCCCAGAATTGAAACCATCATTTCAGGCGAGGGTTTCAGGCAGATGGCAACCACTTCCTCCGCACCCACGCCGCGCTGGCGAAGAGCGTTAGCCAGGCTGTCGGCGCGCGCGTTCAACTCACGGTAGCTTAGCTGCCGCTTCCCCTGCACCACCGCTGCCGCTTCCGGAAGCATCGCCACCTTGGTTTCGAACAGGTTGTGGATGCAGACATCGGTCGCGTACATCACGTCCGTGCTGTTCCATTCCACGCTCACCTGGTGGCGCTCGGATTCCGTCAACAACGGCGCTTGCGAAATTCGCTGTTCAGGATTGGCGGCTACGGCACGCAGCAGCGTCTCCAGGTGGCCCGCCATGCGGGCGATGGTGGGCGGTTCAAATAGATCAGTGCTGTACTTGAATCGCCCCGCAATGCCACTTGGGGCATCATCCAGTTCCAGACAGAGGTCGAATTTCACCAGCTTGGTGTCCACCTGCGACTGGGTTAGGGCCACGCTCCACCCGTTGGCATCCACTGGCATCGGTGGCTCCAGCGTGAACAGCACCTGGAACAAGGGGTTGGCGCTGAGCGTGCGGGCGGGATGCAGTTCCTTGACGATCTGGGTGAAGGGAGCGTCATCATTGGACAACGCATCCAGACTGACATCCCGCACCCGCCGCAACACCTCGCTGAAGGTCGGGTCGCCAGACAGATCGTTGCGCAGCACCACCGGATTCAAGAAGTAACCGAGCAGCCGCTCCAGCTCGGAACGCTTGCGGGCCGAACTCACCGTGGCGATGGCCACGTCATCCAGCCCGGAGTAGCGGTGCATCAGCACTTCCAGACCTGCCATCAAAGTCATGAACAGCGTGGTTCCGCTGCGCCGGCCAAGCATTTTCAATGCCTGGCTCACTTGCTGCGAAAGCGCAAAAGGATGGATCGCGCCATTAAAGCTCTGCATCGCCGGCCGGGGCCGGTCGGTGGGCAGTTGCATCATGGAAACGCCGGCCAGTTGCTTTTTCCAGTAGCTAAGCTGGGACGCCAGCGCTCCACTTTGCACCAGCCATTCCCGCTGCCATTGGGAAAAATCCGCATACTGCACGGTTAGCTCCGGCAAAGGCGAGCGCTTTCCCTCTGCAAAGGCTTGATATAGCGCAGCCAGTTCGGGAAGGAAAAGGCGATAGATGGAGAAACCGTCAAAGATTATGTGGTGCAGGGTTAGGTACAAGCGATGGTCATTATCGCTCACGCGAATCAGCAACACTCGGAACAGCGGCCCGCTGGTCAGATTGAACGGACGCTGCGCGTCCTCCACGGCCAATCGCAGGGCCTCAGGTTCTCTTTGGGGAGCGGGAATGCCGCGCAGATCCACCATCGGAATCCGAACCTCGAATGGCGCCCCGATGACCTGAACGGGCTGTCCATCCACAATCTTGAAATTGGTGCGCCAGGCTTGATGCCTTCGCACCAACTCAGTTAAGACCCGCTCCAGAAGTCCGTGGTCCAGGGTTCCTGTCTTGTAGATGGTGATGGGTTCGTTGTAGAGGCAAACATCGGTCACCAACTGGGTATGCAGCCAGATCTGTTCCTGGCCATGAGAAAGGGGCACGGTGTCGCCGGCTACACGACCAGCAACCGACGCGAGCGCCTGTGCTTTCTCTTGGTTCAACTCTGCGATGTGGAGACCCATGGAGATGAAGACCTGTTTACTGTAACGAAAATGAAACCGGCAACGCAGTCAGGCCGCGCAACCCGAGATTCTCCCGCCATACCAATGGCTGCGGATCGAGCTGCATGTCGCGGAAGCGCTCCAGCACGGTGGCGAATGCAATCTGGCCTTCGATCCGCGCCAGCGGCGCGCCGAAGCAGAAGTGCGGCCCCCAGCCGAACGCAACGTGTCGATTGTCCTTGCGGGTGAGGTCCAGCCGGTCGGGATCGGGAAACCGTTCGGGGTCACGATTGGCGGCTCCCATCACGGCGAGAACCGCCTGGCGTTTGGAGATTTTCTTGCCGCCCATTTCAATGTCTGCGGGAGCCAGGCGCCCGGTGTACTGGCTGGGGCTTTCGTACCGCAACAGCTCTTCCACTGCGGACCCGATGATCGAGCGGTCCTGCCGCAACCGGTTGGCTTCCTCCGGATTCCGCAGCAGGGTGACCATGCCGTTTCCAATCAGATTGGTGGTGGTTTCTTGCCCGCCAACCATGGTCAGAATCGAGTTCGCAATCACTTCCTCTTCGCTAAGGCGGTCGCCTTGGACTTCGGCCGTCAACAGTGAATTGATCAGCCCCGGTCGCGGCTTCTTCCTGAGTTCGTTAATGGTGCTGCGGAAATATTCCAGCATTCCTTCGAGACTCCGCCGCACCTGCATGACCCGGTTCGGATTATGCTGGAAATTACCCAGCATTTCGGCAAAATCCGCGGACCAGCCCTTGAGTTGCTGATGATCGGAAGTGGGTACACCCAGCATCTCCGCGGTTACAATTGCCGGCAGCGGCGCCGCGAAGTCGGCCATCATTTCCATGCGCCCTGCGTCTTGCACCTGGTCGAGCAGTCGATTGGCAATTTCCTGGATGTGAGAGCGCAGAGCCTCGACTCGATGAGGCGTGAACGCCTCTGCGCACAGGCCACGCAAACGGGTATGGGCCGGCGCATCCATGAACAGCATCTGCTGCACCATCACCTGAGCGATCGGCGTCAGGTCCCCCAGTCCCATGCTGTTCAATTGTTTCGGTGTGGGGGTGCGATCGGCGGAAAAGCTGGACAACACCTGCATCACATCGTTGTAGCGCGTAACCACCCACGCGTGCAGGAAGGGATCCCAATGGACCGGATCTTCCTCCCGCAACCGGCGATATAACGGATACGGGTCTGCCAGCACTTCCGGCTCGAGTAGACGATAGAAACTTAGAGTGCCACCGGTCTGCTGGCCCACAGACGCGCTGGTACCGGCCGAACTTCGAGTCGTGCTGGCTGATGTGGGAACCGCCATGGGCCTCAGTCTGCGCTGGCGCGGGTTTCGCTGGCCAGCAGCGTCTCGATCTCGGCGGCCAGTTCGGCGGCGGTTGGAGAATCGAACACCCGTCGCAGCGAAAGCTCTACGCCAAACGCGTCTCGCAGCCGCGCAATGAGCTGTGTGCCCAGCAAGGAATGTCCGCCCAGGAAAAAGAAGTTATCGTTGGTGCCGATGCCCTCGATGCCGAGCAGATCTCCCAGGATCCGGACGATCCTTTTCTCGATGGCGGTCTGCGGACGTCCCCGTCCTTGATCGCCGACGATGTTCGTGGCATCCGGCGTCGGCAGACTGGCACGGTCCACTTTGCCGTTGCTGTTTACGGGCAGAGAATCAAGCTGCACGAAGAGGCCCGGTACCATGTAGTCGGGCAGGTACTCGCGCGCAAAAAGCACCAGGGAAGCGTAGGACAATTGCGCCCCGCGGGTCGGGACCACGTATGCCACCAGTTGTTTGTTTCCTGCCGCATCGTCGCGGGCCACCACCACGCTGGCCTGTACTCCCTGGTGTTGACTCAGCACGCTGATGATTTCGTTGGGCTCAATGCGATACCCGCGAACCTTGATCTGGCTGTCAATCCGTCCTACAAACGCGATTTGGCCATCGGCCAGATACCGTCCCAGATCTCCGGTGCGGTAGAGGCGTTCGTTGGAGGCCATATTGAACGGATTGGGAATGAATTTTTCGCGATCCAGATCGGGCCGATTGCGATAGCCCCGCGCCAGCCCTGCCCCTCCAATGTAGACCTCGCCGATCTGTCCACTTGGCACCGGGCGAAGGTCGTCGTCGAGGATGTGGATCTGCACGTTGTCGATGGGCCGTCCGATGGTCGGCTTGCGATCCGGGTGGTCGTTGGGCAAGACTTCGCCGGAAGTTGCCACCACCGTGCATTCTGTCGGACCGTAGTTGTTGACCACCGCAAAAGGCAGCCCCGGAGCGGGATAGCGATGCAAAGTGTCGGCTCCAGTCAACAAAACCCGCAGCGCGCAACCGCTCGGCCACTCCATCGTCATCAAGTATTCCGCCAGCGTGGTGGGCACAAAGCTGATGCTGATTCTCTCCGTCAGTAGCCACTCCTGAAGAGATTCGTGGTTCAGACGTGTGGTCTCATCGCAGAAGTGGACGCTGCTTCCCGCCGTCAAGTAGGGCCACAGTTCCCACACCGCCGCGTCGAAGCTGACGCTCGCCAATTGGCTGGCGCGATCCGCAGGCGCGATGTCAAACGTTCGCAGGTGCCATTGCACCAGGTTGAGCAGGGCCGCGTGGGTAATTTGTACCCCTTTGGGGTGGCCATCAGAGCCGGAAGTGAAAATTACATAGGCGAGCTGCGCTCCTGAAATCGCTCCCTCAGGTGTAGCTGCGGATTGCTTGGCAATTTCCGGCGCTTGCTCCGCGATATCCACGACTTTCCATCCGTTTCGGGGCAATTGCTGATTGAGCACTTCTCGCGTGATCAGGATAGGCACCTGTGAGTCTTCCAGCATGAAGGCGAGACGCTCGGGCGGGTAACCCGGATCCAGCGGCACATAGGCTCCCCCAGCCTTCAGGATCGCCAGGGCCACCATGGCCATGGAAGGAGACCGCTCCAGGCAAACCCCGACGGGTACATCCGGACCCACTCCCAGCGACTGAAGGTAATTGGCCAGTTGGTTGGCGCGCTCTTCCAGGTTCCGGTAGGAAACCAACTCGGTCGCGGACGCCAGGGCCAGAGCCTCCGGCGTTCTGCGCGCATGGAGGCTCACTAGATCCGGCACGAATCGATAATGTAGTAAGTCCCGATGCATATCGTTAGCGCCGCGAAACGATGAGGCACCGCTCATCGCGATCTTCGAAGCCTCGTCTTGTGGCGAATGTGAACTGGCCATGCTTTACAGCCCATCCTCTGGATCGGATTGGGGGAGGTTGGATAACTGCATTGGAACGTCTCTTTCTACAGCTGCTGAGCGACTCGAAAATACATTGTTAGTTAAAAGCTACGGTTTCGCCGTTGCGGCGCGGCCCACCGGGGGTTCAGACGAGGACTGCCTCTTTGTCATCTCTGGTCCCTGCCGTTGGGGCGGGCTCCTTTTTCACTACTCCGTCATAAATGCTTCGCAACATGCGGTAGTTCAATTCCGCGGTGTACTTATTTTCGTACTCCTTGCGGGCCTGTCTGCCCAGTTTCTGCATGGGTTCGCGGTTGGCCCAGGCATACCATACTTTTGCAGCCAGATCGGCGGCGTCCCCGGAGCGAAACAGCAAGCCGGTGGACTCGTGCTTCACGATCTCCTTCATGGCTCCCAGCTCGGACGCAATCACCGGAACCCCGCAGGCGTACGATTCGGCCAGCGTCAAAGGAAAGTTCTCGTAGAGTTCACTGGGAAAAATCAGAAAGCGCGCGCCTCTCATCACTTGCATCAATTGGTCTAGAGGCATCTGGCCGAGGTATTGAATGTGGGGACCGAGTTCGGTCGCGGCCGCACTCAATTCCGCGGCCATCGGACCGGTTCCGGCCAGGCGTAGCGGGATCGACTCCGGCAATTGCCGCCATGCTCCCAGCAGCGTGCGTAAGCCCTTTTCGGGAGAGATCCTGCCCACAAACAGCGCGTAGGATCCATCATTCGGGCGCGCGCCCGGGTCGGGATCCACGAAGTTCGGCTTCACCGTTATCTTCGCCGGATCAAATCCTCCGTCCACAAAAGTACTGCGTGAGAATTCCGTCAGCGCAATGTAACGGTCTACCAGCTCGGAATAGGTGCCCGCCGCCCGGTGCCAGGCGATCATCGCAGCTACAGTCGCGGTACGCACCCTCGAACCGCGATAGCAGGCATGCAGAACGCTGTGTCCCAGATGGGAAGCGCAGTCGTGGCAGGGCTTGCCGTCACGAAAAAAACTCGCCTGCGGACAAAGCAAGCGATAGTTATGCAGGCTCTGCACCACCGGGACCCGCTGTTCCCGGCAGGCACTGTAAATCGAGGGTGAAATCACCATGAAGGTGTTGTGCACATGCACGACATCGGGCTTGCTACGGCGCAGCAGTTGGCTGAATTCTTGCCGCGACTCCGAAGACCAGATCACCCCGGGAGCCAGCTTCAAGTGCTGCACTAGCGAGTATTGTTCGATTTCCTTGTTGCTCCGCAAATACTCGACGACCTCGTCGCCATGAGCCACCAGCAAGTCGCGCTCCCGCTGGTACACGACGTCCTCGCCGCCCGGCAGTTGATACGAGTTGTGTACTAGAAGGATCTTCACTTCAGCGACTTTCGATTCCGTTTGCTCACTCCGCGGCCACTATGTCCTCGGGTGAAACCTGGGTGGACTCCGTGGCGAACTTTCCGGTCACCAGAGGGTACCCCAAGCGCATCAATGTTTCTCCCGCATTGGCTTCAATACGGCGCAACTGCTCTTCCGACAGCTTGTCTTTCCATCCTTGCACAAAGCCTCCCCGCACAAATCGGCCACGGACCGAGGCCTTGCGCGGGGAGTCGTTTTCCTTGGCGCGCATCTTTTCCAGCGAATTATTGGCGATGGCCAGGCGAACTGCTTCCGGATCCCTCTTCAACCCGGCAAAGTCCAGCATCCGCTGAAACTGGCTTTCGGGATCCTTTCGCAGGTCCTCATACTTCAGTACCAGGAGGTTCGGAGTTCCGGCAATCGGACTGTTCAGCCAGGAGGTAACGTGCCGGGGCCAGGTGCCATAACCATTGATCTTGCCGCGAAAGAAAGCGCTAATGAAATCATCGAGACTTCCGTGGAAACGATCCAATGCAGTGATGAAGGCATACTCCGAAAGGATCACATCGCGCACATCGCGCACCAGGTACACGGCTCGCTTGTACTCTTTGCGATAGGACTCATGCGTCCCGATCAGCCTGCCCCCGCCGGGCAACACCGGCCGTGCCTGCTCGTGCATTCCAACTCCGAGCATCACAGAATTTACCGACTCAAAAGTGGCATTCTCTCCCGTAAGCATTTCGAACACGGTGAAACGGGTCCAGGTGGTGCCGGATCGCGGGTAGGTTGAGAAGAATAAATCGGCGGGACGGAAGCCGCGATGACGAAGCCACTGTATCGGGACACGCAGCTTGGTCTTGGACAGCCGGAAACGCAGCTTGCCGATCGTCGACTCGGGTTTCTTGGCCGAGGCTCGGGCTGGTTTCTGAGTTGCGTTCGCGTCTGTTGGTTGGGTCATCCGGTTTGTCTCCCTGGGCTGTAATTCAGTGAACTCGCCCGCCCTGCTCGAGGCGCGGTGCGTGGTGAATCTTCAGCGACCTCTATGCCTGCTCTGCCACATTGATTTCGTTGGCGATCACCATGCTCCCGGCGTCGACGCTGTTCAATCTTCGCCGCACCATGGCAAACACCATGATCAGGGAAGTGACGTCCGCCAGATTGCTTCCCCAAATGGCTCCCTTGAGTCCCCAAAACCAGGTTGCAGGAACCCCCACCACCAGCGAAGCCACCGTGGCCACGGCGAAAGCCTTGAAGACTGCATCGGGCGCTTCCATTCCGCGTAAAGCGATGGCCGGACCATAGGCCGCGCTCCAGAAGATTTGTCCGAAGGCCACCAGCGGTAACAGGTTCATGACTTCCATGTACTTTCCCGAGTACATCAGATGGAAAATCGGGGCACGAAAGGGCAGCACGATGCTCCAATAGGCGATGGCCCCGCCGAATGCCAGCAGGGTCATCTGTCCGGTCATCGCCGCTGCTCCCGACTTGCTCTTGCTCGCCGCCACGCGGGCTGCATACGGCAGAAAAAGCATGGACAATGCGGCCTTGGTTTGCTCGAACGGCAGGGTGAGATTCATCAGGGCTTTCAACTGCCCGGACTGGGCCATACCGGTAAAGCTGCTGAGGATCGGATAGTAGATGTAGGCTGGAATCCATCCGGCTACGCAAGTCGCCAGCGCCCAGCGCCCATAGCTCCAATGACGTTTCCACGTGTCGCCGAGACCGGGCCCGGACTGGCCCCGCTGCAACTGGTTTCGCAGTCGCCACCACAGGGCGATGCTGCTGACCGCTGCTCCTAGAGCGATCAGCAAAAAAGCGGAAAAGGCGGACAGCCATCCGTGGTGATACGCGACGAACAGCGCCACCATGATCAGCCCGCTATACAGCAGCGATCCCGCCGCGGCTTCTGCCGGCGACAGCTCCAGGTAAAACGTCCGTCGCGCCAGCCAAAATACCAGCACACAGGGCGAGGCGACCGTCACTCCGGCAAAGGCGCCTGCCAGACCGCTTCCCGGGCCGACCAGGTGGATCACGAACGAGGTTGCGCCGAACACCACCAGCAGCGACAGGGAAATTACAAAGTGAATCTGCAGCAGCGTGCTTAGATAGCTGCGCATGCAGTTGCGGTAGGTGGAACCGCCGTAGACCGCCATCGGTTCCAGCACCAGCGACTGGTATACCAACGACAGCAATACGAACACGCCGAAGGCGATGGCGTAGGCTCCGTACTGTTCTGCGCCCAGCCAGCGCGCCAGCAAAATGTTTACCAGGAAATTCGAACCCGAAATCAATCCCTGGTCGACGATTGCCAGGCTGCCCTTGCTGGCCCACGGAATCAGCTTGTGACGCACCATCCCGGCATCAATGCCAAGAATGCGTCCCAGCCGGGGCTTCGTCGCGGCTTGCGCTGGATTGTCCTCCAGCGAAACCGGTGTTCCTTCGAGTCCGGACAAAGTAGCCATCTCCAGTCGTAATTCTGATTACCGCGGTCGTTTACCTGCTATTGTGTGGTCAAAGCACGGTCGCGGGTCAGCACCGTGTCCATGCAGCTCTTGAGTCTTTGTGCCAAAACGGCAACTTCGGGTTCCACCAGAATCCCATTGTGACTGCCCGGAATGTCCTGAATTTCCAGTCCCGCTGGCAATAAGTCATGCCACGCCGCGTAGGGAGAATCGCCATTGCGCGGAGATTGTTCGCTGGCGCGGAACAGCGTGACCGGTCCCGAGTAAGGCCTCAGGCGATACTGTCCGGCGGCGCGGCTGTTGGCCTGGAACACTTCCCGCAGCGCCCGGGGAAAGGTCAACATTCTCCAGAACACGCGCGACCTGCGGCGAATCGAGCGACCCAACAGCACCAGCAACTGCTTTGAAGGCGTCCGCAAAGACTTGAGCAGGGAACTGGTCAGCGGGTTGAGGTTGCCAGGATAGGTATCGAATAACACCAGCAAGCCAACTTCTTCACCTTGCGCTTGCAGTTGCTGCGCCATCTCGTACGCCACCAACCCGCCAAACGAAAAGCCTCCAAAGAAGTACGGGCCCCGCGGTTGAACGGAGGTAATCTCCCGTAGATAAACTGACGCCATCTCTTCGATCGTGGAAAGATGTGGCTGCCGGCCATCGAGGCCGCGTGCTTGCAATCCGTAAAAAGGGTGGCTGGGGCCCATGTGACGGCCTAGGTCGCGGAATCCCACCACGTTGCCACCCACACCGTGAATGCAGAAGAAAGGCGGCTTCGAACCTTCGGGCTGGATGGCCACCAGGGAAGACCAATGTCGCGACCACCCTTCCTGGCGCAACACCATCAACAGACGCTCCACCGTCGGAGACTCCAGCAACATAGCCAGCGGAAGCGGCCTGCCCATGACCTGCCCAATGCGATGCATGAGCTTGGCGGCCAGCAGGGAATGCCCGCCCGACTCAAAGAAATTGTCCTGCGGGCCAACCGGGCGGCCTAGAACCTCCTGCCAGATCTTCAGCACCCGGCGTTGCAGCGGATCCGTTTCCTTCGCTGCTTCGCTCTCCGGTCCGGAATGCGCCGCCGGCTTTGGCAGATTCTGCCGATCGACCTTGCCATTCGCCGTCACCGGCATGGCTTCCAAAAACACAACCACGGAGGGCACCATGTAATCCGGCAACTGCTCGCTCAGGTAAGTGCGCAACTCGGACTCTCCGGTCCTCAGACCGTCCGCCAGCACTACATAGGCAACCAGGCGTTTCTCTCCGCCGGTCTCATCTTCGCGGGCGATGACCGCCGCTTCCCGCACACTGGCGTGGCGGCCCAGCGCTTCTTCGATCTCACCCGGCTCCACGCGAAACCCGCGGATCTTGACCTGATCGTCTTCGCGGCCCAAAAACTCGATCTCACCGTCAGGCCGGTAGCGCGCCATGTCCCCAGTGCGGTACAGCCTCGCACCCGGTTCTGCCGCGAACGGGTCAGAAACAAATTTCTCTGCGGTCAACGTGGAGCGATTGAGATATCCCTGGGCAATCCCCACGCCGCCAATATAAAGTTCTCCGCGCTCCCCGATCGGCACGGGATGCAATGAAGCATCCAGCAGGTACACTCGTACGTTTGCGATCGGCCGGCCGATAGGAACGTTGGTGGGCGTTCCGGATTCTGCGGACGCCGGTTCGTACGCGGTGGCAATTACGCTGGCCTCGCTGGGGCCGTAAGTATTCACCCAGCGCACCGTACGGCCGGCAAGCGAATGCCAGCGCTCGAGAACCGGAGCGGAGACTTTTTCCCCGCCCACGATCACCAGACGAACTTTCTCAGGCGGGTGCTGCTGGTGGTCGAATAGATAATTCGTCCACTCATGCCAATATGCGGTGGGCAAATCGAGAGCGGTGATTTCCTGTTTGCGGACGAAGTCGCTAAACTCCTGGAACCCCAGCGAGAAACCTGCATCCTTCAGCACCACGGTCCCGCCGGCCAGCCAGGTGGGAAATATCTCTTCAATGGCAATGTCAAAGCTAAGCGAGGAGAACTGCAGCATGCGGTCGGCAGGGCCCAGGCCATAAAGCTCGACCGCGGCCGTAGCGTGATTCACCAGCCCGCGATGACCTAGCAGCACACCCTTCGGTGTCCCGGTGGACCCGGAAGTGTAGATGACGTACGCCAGGTTGTCCGGAGTGGAAGTGTCTCGCAGGTTCTGGCTGTTCTGCTCGCGGACGAACGGCCAGACCGCGTTCAGTTCAATGGCATCTGTGGAAGTCGGCGCGATCTCGGCGAGTATTTCCGGCAGCGTCAACAAAGTCCGCGCCTGAACATCGTCCAGCATGAACTTCCGCCGCTGCTTGGGGTAAGAGGGATCGAGTGGAACGCAAGCCCCGCCAGCCTTTAAGACCGCCAGCAAGGAAATGAGGAATTCCGGACAAGAACCGAGGCAAATGGCAACACGATCGTTGCTGCGCACCCCTGACGACCGCAGGTAATGCGCTAATTGGTTCGCGGTCGCATTCAGTTCCGCGTAACTGATTCGCTTCCCCCCCTGCTCCACCGCGCATGCTGCAGGAGTGCGCAGCGCCTGAGTCTCAAAGAGTTGATGCAGGCATTCCGTGGAAGGAAAGGGCACACTGGTGCGGTTCCACTGCTCCACTACCAGCCTTCTTTCATCGTCCGAAAGGCGGGGCAGTTCAGAAGTGGTTTGCCGGGAATTCCGCGTATCAGTTGCTTTGGTGAAGGTGTTGCTCATGCCGCCTTTCGATCTTGGTGGCTCTGGGGTGAGAAGGACAGTGGGTCGTGGTAGTCGCTCAGGCTGCGCCTGAACCCCTCAGCACTGCCGGAATCGTACGCAACAGAATCTCCAGGTCGAGGCGAAGTGACCACATGTCGATGTACTGCAAGTCCAGCTGCATCCACTTCTCGAAAGAAATGGAACTGCGGCCCATGATTTGCCACAAGCAGGTGATTCCGGGACGCACGCTGAAGCGGCGCCGTTGCCAATCCTTGTCGAACCCCTCCCAGTCCCGCACCGGGAGCGGTCGCGGACCCACCAGGCTCATATCTCCCCTCAGCACGTTAAAGAGCTGCGGCAATTCGTCGATGCTGGTTTTGCGCAGGAATTTTCCGACGGGGGTGATGCGCGGGTCGTCTTTAATCTTGAACACCGGCCCGGAAACCTCGTTGAGATGTTCGATCTCGGTTATTCGCTGTTCGGCGTTGGCGACCATGGTGCGAAACTTGCAAATGCTGAAACGCCGCTTATTCAGTCCCAGTCGGTGCTGCATGAAAAACACCGGACCCGGAGAAGCCAGCTTGATCAGAAGCGCGACCAGCGCCAGCAGAGGCGCCAACACGATCAACAGCGCCAAGGACAGAAGTACGTCCAAAACGCGTTTGACGATCATGGGCCAGCCTTCTGCCATCCCGGCATAGTGGGTCATCAGGGTGGCGCCTTCCAGTTCCTCGGCCTGGGCCGGCGTTCCCTTCAGATCAAACAGGTTGTTCAGAACCCGGATGGTGATGCCCTGTTCGGCGCAAATCGAGGTAATGGCCGCGCCATGTTCGTGCAGCGAACGCATGGGAAGCGTCATCACCACCTCGTCCACCACGTTTCTGCGCAGATAGTGGGGAACGCTCTCGAAGTCGCTGACCAACGGGAAACCGGTTTCCTCAATCTGTTGCAGGCCGTGCCAGTCCTGGTCCACAAAACCCAGGATGCGATACCCCAATGACGGAGTGCTGGCGATGCGGTTGGCGAATTCGATCGCGCGCCGGTTGGTCCCCACGATCAACATGAAGCGCAGATTTCGCCCACGAATACGGAAACGTTCCAGAATGGCGCGCAGCAGCAGCCGGCTACTGATCGTCGTGATCATCGCCGTCACCCAAAACACCACCACAAAAAGATGGGTGACCAGGCGGATGCGAAACACCGCCGCCGCCAACAAGATAAACACGGCGCTTACCGTGGATGCCTTGGCAAAGTCGATGACGTCCGCACGGCGGCCGGCGAAACGCCTTGATCCGTAAAGCCCAAACAGGGTGAAAATCAGGTGCCAGGCAAACATCAAAGCGGCGAACAGGAAGAAATTCACCAGCCGGATGCGCATGGAAAGCACTTCTTCAAAGGTCAGGCTGGTCTGCGTCTGCCGCAATGCCACCAAGGTGGCTGCCAGAAAGCAGCCTACCATCGACACCAAATCGAACACCTTCAAGGCATTCAGTAGAATTTGTCGTCGTGCAGGTCCCATAGCAGGTCTTTCCCGAACTTACGTTGTGGACGCGGGGCGCAAAGGGCAGGCAATACTGCAAAAACCAGTCGCGCTGCTTGGCTCAGATCGCGGCTGGCTTGCCAGAGGGGAGGAGAGACGAAGTTTTGTCAACAGCGGCACGCGCTAGCCAGTTCCGCAATCTTGGCTCTACGCGGCGAGGGTTAGAGTCGCTTGTAGATCGATTCCGGCACCGGGAACGTCCGTTGATTCAGGACCGCGCCCAGCACGCGCACATTGGCCGCTCTGGCCTCCCGCACCACTCGCTGTGCGGTCTCCCGGCGGGAAGTATTGGCTTTCAGCACCAGGGCGATCCCGTCGCCCACAGATGCCAGCCGGACCGCATCATTGAACAAGTTCATCGGAGGACTGTCAATCAGCACGAAATCGAAATGACTGCGGAGTTGCTGAATGCAGGACAGCATCTGGTCGGAGGCATTCAATGCCTGTTCGGTCTTCTCCGGAGAGCCGCAGGTCAACAGCCACAAGTTCGCCATCGGCGTCTTGCGGAGATATCCCTGCAACGAGGCTGAAGCGGCGATGGCATCCGTCAAGCCGTTATGATTCGCAATTCCGAAGACGTCGTGCATCGCAGGAAAGCGCAGATTGGCGTCCACCACGCAGACGGTGTTGCGGCCACGCTCGGCCAGGGACCGGGCCACTTGTGCGGTGAGCCAGGTGCACCCTGCGCCGCGTTCCACCCCCGAGAACACCACCATCCGGGACGAATCCGGCAGCAGGAACAAGCGCTGCACCAGCTTCGTCATCTCTTCGCGGGAAACTCCTTCGAGTGAGCGCGGCACCGACCCCGTCGCTTCCCCTTCGGCCGTCGCCGGTTCCACCCATGAGGCAGACGACTCCGGCACTGGAGAGGCAACCCCTCGGTGTTCTCGTTCGTCCGCTGCTTTTTGCAACAACTCAAAATTCCTGCTCATTTGTTTGTTCCTTTTCTAGGGAGCTTTCGGATCCGTCTGTGCTGCAAAACTCCGGGCCCTGCTTACAAAGATTCCCGGACTACGTCGGCCGCTAGTGTCTTGCGTCCGTGACCATTGGAATGATAGCCGTTCCCATTCTGGCTGGGGACCGCCGCCAGTACCGGCAAGCTGAGGATGGTTTCCACTTCCGCCGGGGTGCGGAACGAGACATCCATACGCTCTTTCATGAACATCACGCCCGTACTCACAGTCAGGGCCAGTACCGATCCGATCAGGGCGAACAACCATCCCGACTGGGCGGGATACATGGGTACCGCCGGCCGTTCCTGGATGGCAACGTTAACGATCTGGGTGGTGTCCAGCGCATCGGTGATGCGCGCCTGTTCGCGTTTTTGCGCATACAGCAGATAGTTCGTCTCCGCCTCCGAGGTGGCCCGCGTCAGGTCCTTGAGTTCGACCCCATCCACGTCCAGTTGCCGCACCGCTTGCATGTTTTGGTTGATGACCGCTTCCAGTTCCACGATCCGGGCTTCGTCGCCCTTCACCTGGGCCTTGGCCTTGACCAGTTCATCGTCGATCCAGGTGAAGGTCGGGTTGCGGTCGGTGGTGACGTCGCTCAACGGCTTTTGCCCGTTGATGGAGGCCTGCGTGTGGGCAATTTCCCGCTCGATTTCAACCAGCGGCGGATAGTCAGCTTGGTACTTGTAGGATAGGTCGCTCTTCCGCAGTTCCAGATCCAGTAACTTGGACTTCATGTCCCTAAGGGAATTGCCGTCATCCGATAGGTGTTGCTGCGTCGTCAAACGTGCATCAGTATTTTTTTGCAGTCCTTCCAAAGCGGCAATTCGCTGTTGCACCTCCGCCAGATCGGCGCGGGTCCCACCCAGAGAGAAGTTAAAATCGTTGATCTTTTGCAGGGCGATGTCCCGCGCCAACCCCGGATTTGGAGTTCCGGCCGCCTCGGGAAAAGCCTTCAGCTTTTCTTCCGCGGCTGCCAGTTGTGCCTGCGACTTCTTGGCCTGTTCATCAAAGAAGGCGAACTGCCCGGCCGGATTGTGCAACTCCTTGTGCTTCTGCAGGTACACATCGTCCAGCGAACTGAGGATCCGCGCTGCCTGCTTGGGGTCGGTCGAAGGCAACGTCACCTTGATGACGTCGGTCTTGGGCAGAGCTTCCACGCGCAGGCTACCCTTCAAGTTCGCCACAGCCTTGAACACCGCTTCTTCCGGTTTACGGCGGAAGAAGAAGCTGTGGAGCTGCTCCTTGTCCAGCCCCATGCTGAGCACGACCGGCCGCAGCACGTCGTCGCTCTTCAGCAGTTCGGCTTCCGAGTTCATCTGCTCTTCTGTGACGACGTCGTTCACCACCATCGGGCTGCCCGACTGGGCTGAGACCACAGGGTCGACGCGCTCGCGGTGCACCAGAATTTCGGTGTGCGCTTCATAGCGCGGCATGATCTCAGCGGTGATCGCCGTGCCCACAAGCACGGCGAAAAAGCTGATCAGCAACGCCTTGCGATGCCGAAAACCCATGGCCACCAGGTCGCGCGTGGTGAACGTGGAAATGGCGGCTGGCTGTCCGGTATGAACTACGATCTCTTGACCTTCCATAATCAAATCTCCTCGCGTATCTGCTCAAAAAGCTTTGGTTTGCGCACCCATCATGTCAACGCTGTAAACCGGTATCCATTGCTGGATTTTTGAAAGAGTATTCTTCGGCACGAACAGCATGTCCCCGGGCCGCAGGTGCACGTCTTCCGATAAATCATGGTTCTTTTCCATACTCTTCACGTCCAACACCTTGGTTTCGACCCAGTTGTCATCCACTCGGCGGAACAACACCACACTGGAATGTTTTGCCCACTGCGGATTCATCCCGCCCGCCATGGCAAGCGCCTGCGTGGCCGTGGTGTCGCCGCGTAGTTCGTACTTGCCGGGCCGATTCACCATGCCGTCCGCGATAAAATATGGCTTTTCAAAATCTTTCAGCAACAGCGAAATCACCGGCTTGGTCAGAATCTTGCCGTAAACCTCGGTTAGCTTTGCCGTCGCTTGTTCGACCGTCAGTCCGTTGACGTACACGTCGCCCACGCTGCGCAGCGTCACATAACCGTCCGGCTGAATCACGGTCGTCTGGTTGAACTCAGGGGTGTACTCAAAGACCAGGTCGAAGCTGTCGCTGGCGTGCAGCCGGTATCGCGGATAACGCTCCGAGAAAGTGGGTGCATTGCTAAAGTGACTCTGTCCCGACGGCGTGGTTGCGGAGGCACTGTTCACTGCGGGCGTGCTCTCCTGCCCCACCGCTGCGGCCACAGATGCGAAAACCACGGCGACCAGAACCCAGTTCCATGCTCTCTTCATTGTGCTCATCTCCATCCCATGTTCCCTTCAAGACTTCGCGGTGCCAAACACAGCTCCGCCCTCTCAGTTCCTCGAACACTTTGCGATAAGTGCTTCTTGCTCAGCCGTTTTCGCGTTGGTGCGGGTTTGCGACTGTACCACACTAACGCTCAAATCGGGTGAATTCATTGACCGCTGCGAACCCCGTTCCTTGGCTGGCTTTGTCCACTCGCACCACTTCTCCCACGGCGCGAAGACGAAGCCCCCCAGCCGACTCTTCAAGAGGCGGAAACAGGAATTCCAGGCGCACGCCGGTTCCGACCGCGGGCACATCCGCACAGAAAACAAATACACTGCGGGTGCTGATGTCGCGTGTCCAGCCACGTCGCAGACAACGTGATCCATTCTCGTCCTTCCACCTACAGATCACCGGAACACTTAGCCGGTATCGCATGCAGCTGCGTTGCTGCACGGGGACACAAACAGTCTGTTGTAGAGGGCTGACCACTTTTATGTGTACTTGGGGGAGCTTGGTGTTGCTGCTTGAAACGGCCTGTCTACCTTACGAAATTGTGCTGGTGCCTGAAAGAGGCGGAAAGTTTCGCTGGTACAGGACTGTTCGGCTCAAATCGGCGCAGGGGGCAGCGTACCCTCCATACCGTAGGCGATATCCTCCCCATCGTGGAGTAAGAAATACCCCTTATTTGTGATAGAGAAAAACTACCCTAGTAACCAGATGAAAGTCCCTAGACTAGGAGCCTCCATGCTGGTACTATCTCGCCAGAAGTTATTCCCTCCCCGAGAGAGGACTCAACTGCGAGACGGCATGACACGGGCAGATTTGTCTTCGCAACCAGCCATTATCCGCATACTCGTGACTGACAGTACGCGGATGGGAAGTCAACTGTTGGCCGACGCCTTGCAGCGGGACGCCCACATTGAGGTCGTCGGCGTCTGTGCGAGCGCCGAGGAAACGCTGACGGCACTCGTCGGCACGCGCCCCCACATTGCAATCCTGAGTATGAACCTGGATGAGCAGCCCTTGAAGGGCTTGGACGTCTGTCGGCAGGCGCGCGCCCTGCTTCCGGAATGCAGGTTCGTGGTGCTGCTTGAAAGCTCCAAGAAGGAATCTGTCCTGGGCGCCTTTGGCGCAGGAGCCCGGGGCGTGTTCTGCCGCGCCGAATCAATCGAGACCTTGCGCAAGTGCCTCGAAGTGGTTCATTCCGGGCAGGTGTGGGCCAACAGCTTGGAAATGCACCATGTGCTGGAGGCCTTTGCCGACGCGGCTCCCACCCGCCTGACCGATTCCCGCGGCACCGTGCTGCTTTCCAAAAGACAGCAGGATATCGTGCGCTGCATCACCGAAGGACTCACCAATCGCGAGATTGCGGCTCGCCTGAAGTTGAGCGAACACACCGTCAAGAACTACATTTTCCGCATTTTTGACCGGCTCGGGGTCTCGACTCGGGTGGAGATGGTGCTCTACGCGTTTAGCCAGCGCGATTCGCAGAAGGCGGATAGCAAGGGCCCAGCGATGGTTTCGCTGGATGAGATGCCAGAACTCGAACGCTATATGCGGCTGGCAGATTCCGACGCGGTCATGGCCCCGCTCCGTCTCGCCGAGATGTTCCGGGACGGACGCAAAACCGAAAAGGATGCGCCCTCCGCGTACATGTGGTTTCTAGTTGCTGACCGGATCAGCCGTGAGATGAGCGCCCATGCCCATGCTGCTCTGGAAGAAATGACCAAGGAAATCGACCTCAGCGCCATCCACGACGCGCAACGCCTGGCCGCGGAGTGGCTGACAGAACACGACTTTGGCCATACCGATAGTCCCACGGTTGCAAACCCGCGTCGGCGCCCCCGCCGCACCGGCGAAAACAAACTCTCTTCGGCTCGCAGTTCCACCTAGACGCGCCGATCGACGCGCCGATCAAACCACCTACCAGTCAACGCTCTGCCGGTCGCCCAGTGCTGCCTGTCGCTTACTCGACACTAGGGCGTAACCGTGGTGGTTGGCGCGCAAACTCTTTCATCTTTACTTGCTCGCCCAGAGTGATAGACTAGCCGTCGCCGTGGAGTGTTTTCGGCGGCGAACGCCTTCCCCCAGAAGAATGCTTGGCCTGCACTACGCAGTTTGCTCAAGTGACTGGCCATAGTGTGTCCGGGTTGCAGTGGTTACGCCGTGAGCTTGGGCTTTCCTGAAGACCCAACTTCGCTGGGCTACGAGGGGGTGTGCCATGAAGTGTAGAAATGCCGGTCTCTTCTTGATCCTTCTGTTCTGGGCTGTGCTGGGGAACTCTCAGGTCACTGGTTCGGGAACCAAGAATTTCATCCCGCTCTGGACTGGCGCCACGGCGCTGGGTAATTCCGTTCTGTACCAAAACGGCAGCAACATCGGAATCGGCACCAAGAGCCCGGTCGCGCCCCTGCACGCCGTCACGACCAGTGCCAGCGGTTACGCCATCCTGGGGCAGAATGCTTCGACGTCAGAAACCACCTTTCCCGTGGGGGTTGTGGGATTCGCCGCTGCACAAATGGGAATCGGAGTTTATGGCGACGCGACTTCCACCACCGGCGCCGCCGTGGGAACGACAGGTGTGACCGTCAGCCCGGAGGGTATTGGGGTCGAGGGTATCAGTGATGCCAGCAGCGGCGACGGTGGAAACGCCAGCGGCGTGGCCGGACTGTTCAATGGCACCAGCGGGACGGGAAGCGGTGTCATCGGAACAACTCTGGCGCCGAAGGGCGCCGGCGTTTCCGGACAGGCCACCAGCAGCATCGGCGTCAGTGGCGTCACCAACGGATCTTCAGGCGAAGCCGGCTACTTCGACAACACCGCCGCCGGCAATATCCTCATCGGTGCGGTCAGCGGCGTTCACAAGTTTCGCGTCGACGGGACTGGAAAAGGTTACTTTGACGGCGGTACAGTAACCGGCGGCGCGGACTTCGCCGAATCTGTGGCCATCGCTGGAGACCGCAGCCTGCGCAGTCCCGGTGATTTACTGGTGGTGGATGCCACCGCCTCGCGCCAACTCGCGCTGTCCACGCAGCCTTATTCAACCTTGGTCGCGGGCATCTACTCCACCAAACCCGGCGTGCTCGCGACTCCGCATTACATGGACGAAATTGCCGCCAACGAAATTCCGCTGGCCATCGTCGGAATCGTTCCCTGTAAAGTGAGCGCGGAAAATGGTCCGATCCAACCCGGTGATTTGCTGGTGAGTTCCTCTACTCCAGGTCACGCGATGAAGGGAACTGATCGCAGCCGCATGTTAGGTGCAGTTGTGGGCAAGGCACTGGAGCCGCTCAGCGAAGGCAAAGGCGTGATCCAGGTGCTGGTCACGCTGCAATAGGCAATGAAACGCGAATAGTCGAACTTCGGTCCAGCTACTTCTTGGATTCTGAACCGCTGTGCGAACTCGCGGGTTGGGCCCGCTCCTCAAACAGCAGTCGTCGCAAAGTACGAAGATCATTCAGCAGGCGATGGCTCACCTTGATGTGCTGTTCCAGCTTTTCCAACTTGTACAATGCCAGGCGCATCGCTTCCAGGCGCCGCGGCGCTTTCGCGTGAATATCTGACGCTAAGTCGGCCTCGGTACTTTCCTTGGCTTCGGTCAGCGCCTGCGCCAGCAGCGCAAGATATTCCTGAGCACCCTCGATGCTGTCAAACGGGGTCTCAAAATCATGGGCCAAAGACATTCCTCCGCCGGTGTTGGCACGCCAGCACTATACTCCAAAACTTCTCCAATCAAACCACGGCATTTCTCATGCCAGAAATTGCGGCCTTAAGTAGCAGACAATCAAATGCTTACATCTTGTGCCCGGTTCTCAGGCTTGGCCGGCTGCATCTCTCTGCACTTGCATGGAATCCCCGCTTCCAGCCGCGCAGTCGCCGAAGTTAGAGACTTTCTGCCTCCCAGAATCCGGAGACGTTAGTTACATTGCGCCTTATCCCATGCGGTGTACACTCAGCCTGTATTGTGCCCGGGTGATGGTTAGGGTGGGGCGACCCGTGAATGGAGATACAAAGAAGGCTGTCTGGTCCGAGCTCCGCAACGCGGACAGTTCAGCAAGTCTGAAGTTCCCCAAGAAAATTTGATCGGCCGAGCCGAGCTGACGCAGAGGGTTTCGGGCCGAGTTTCGGCGACTGGTGGCCCGTCCACCAGAACGGAAGTATCCACAACACATTTTGGCGGTCGTAGTCAGGGGACAAAACATTGAGAAATGGCGCTCACGTGATCGAACTCCGCAGGGTCGCAGTCACCGGTATGGGTCTGATCGGAAGCGTCGGCAATACCACCGAGCAGGTGTGGCAGGGCGTTCTTGCGGGCAAGTCTGGTGTCCGCAGAATCACTCAGTTTGATACGGAAGGTTTCGCCACAAAAATTGCTTCCGAGGTCCAGGGTTTTGATCCCCGTTGTTTTCTCGACAGCAAAGATTTGAAGCGGATGGCGCGTTTTACACAGTTCGCCATCGCCGCGGCGGACATGGCCATGCAGCAGTCCGGTTTCAAGATCACCCGCGGCAACGACGAGCGGGTTGGAGTTTGCATCGGCAGCGGGATTGGCGGGCTGGAGATTTTGGAACGTGAGTATCGCCACTTCCTGAAGCGTGGCCCTTCACGAGTTTCGGCGTTTCTGGTTCCCGCCATGGTGGTGAACCTGGCTGCTGGTTTTATCTCGCTGCGCACTGGCGCCCGCGGCCCCAACCTCGCAAACTCCACCGCCTGCGCAACCGGAGCCCACTCCGTCGGCGATTCCTACCGCCTGATTCAACTGGGGCAAGTGGACGCCATGATCTGCGGCGGCGCCGAAGCTGCCATTACGCCGCTGGCGATAGCCAGTTTTGGGGCCATGCGCGCCCTGTCCACCCGCAACGACTCTCCGGAGACGGCGTCCCGTCCCTGGGACAAGGATCGTGACGGCTTCGTCATGGGAGAAGGCGCAGGGGTCCTGGTGCTGGAAGAAATGGAGAGTGCCGAGCGTCGCGGGGCGGAGATTCTCGCCGAGGTGGTTGGTTATTCTGCAACCTCCGATGCCTACCATTTTACGAGCCCTCCCAGCGACGGAGAGGGAGCTCTGCGGGCCATGCGCGCGGCCCTGCGCGACGCCAATATTTGCGCCTGTGACGTCCAGTACCTGAACGCGCATGCCAGTTCCAGCGAAATTGGTGACCGCTCCGAGAGCCAGGCCATCGAGGCTCTGTTTGGCGAGCGTGCCTCCCAGGTTGCGGTGAGCTCCACCAAGTCCACGACTGGTCATCTGTTGGGTGCGGCGGGTGCATTTGAGGCTGGACTTACCGTGCTCGCCGTCCACCATCAGGTCGCACCTCCCACCGCGAATCTTGCCGCTCCCGGAGAAGGTTGCAATCTGGACTACGTTTCCGCCGGCGCCCGCCCGGTGCCAATCCAATATGCGCTTTCCAATTCTTTCGGATTTGGCGGGACCAACGCTTCGCTGATATTCCGCCACTACGGCAACGGCATGCGCTGACCGTGGCTTGTTCTGCCAATCGGGAAGGTGCTAGAATCCTGCCCAAGTTGTTCGCTATTCCTGCGTTAGTTTGATAAATGAAAGAGCTCGTGTCGGGCTTGACAACAGCGTTGTCGGGGCCCCCCTGTCCCCGGCCCGGCGAGCGAACCTGCCCTATACCGGCACGGTATGCTACGTTGCACGACCACGTGCGGCTCGTAAAGTGTGGGTTTCAATGTCTGACCTGTGGACTGACGCCGGGAACCGTCTCATGAACACCGGGTTCAGTTGCGAAGAGCAGTCCAATAACTCTAGGATTGGCTGCTGGGACGAAAAGGAAACACTCACCGCCACCACCTGAGTATGCTTTTAGTTGAAGGCCGGGAAAGGTTGCGTAAGAAAGACCAGAAATCTTGAGCGACAGGGACGGTTTGCGGTTGTTCTTGAATACGCCGTGCCATCACGGAAGATAAATGCCGACTGAGGATACAGAAGCCAGGCTATCAACGACCGCTGATGTCAAGATTCGGGAAGCCGTTCTGGCCGACTACGACCAGATCGCCGCCCTCGGCGCCCGCAATGGTTTGGATACCAGTGGCCGCCAGGAGTGGGAGCACCTCTGGGTCGACAACCCCGTCTTCAAGAAGTTTCCCCATTGGCCCATCGGATGGGTGGCGGAGCGCGATGGCGTCGTAGTCGGCTATTTCGGCAACATCCCCGTAGGCTATTTCTTCAAGGGCCGGGAGATTCTCGGCGCCAGCCTTTACTCTACCTCCATGGATCCGCCTTACCGCGGCCATGCCATCCTGTTGATCAAGCGCTTCCTGACGTGGAGTCACGGCATTGAGTTCATGGTGTGCACCACGGCCAATGCCAGCTCTTCAAGACTCATTGAACGCAGCCGCGCCCCTCATGTTCCCACCGGGGATTGGGGGAATTCCGTGTTCTGGATTACCAACTACCGCGGCTTTCTCGCCTGTGCTCTGGGGAGGCAAGGATGGCCAAAGTTCCTGGCCTATCCCGCGGCCGCCGCCCTGCGCGCTCGCGACCGCCTGACCCGGTCACCTTCGTGGATGCGCCAGACCTGTGAACTGAAAACCTGCTCCGATTTCGATGAGCGCTTTGATGTTTTTTGGGAAGACCTGAAGCGGGCCTATCCCAACCGGCTTCTGGCGACCCGCTCGCGCCAGGTCCTGCAGTGGCACTTCAAGTATGCCTTGGAACAAAAACGTGTCTGGATTCTCACCGTCGGTGATGCGTCTCGCATTGAGGCGTACGCGATCTTTTTCCGTCACGACAATCGGGAAATCAAATTGAAGCGCGTCCGTTTGATTGATTTCCAGGTGTTGAGCGGCGACACTCAGCTGCTTCGGCCCATGCTGGCCTGGGCGCTGCGAAAATGCCGCAACGAAGGCATCCATATGATGGAGGCTTACGGTTTCCGTCCTGATAAGCAAAGCGTGATTGACAGTTTGGCGCCCTATCGGCGCCGCCTGCCGTCATGGTTTTACTTTTATAAAACCTGGGACAAGGACCTGGGGGAACAGCTGAAAGACCCGGAGGTCTGGGATCCCTCGCACTTCGACGGCGATTCCAGCCTGTAGCCAGCGCGCTCGCTTCAGAGTGTTCCCGCCGTTGTCGAGTACTTCTAGTTACAGTTCGGCAGCGCAAAGTGCGAAATTCTGGTCTGCCAGGTCACGGCACTGCCAATCTGGGCGGTGTCGAAATATTCATTGACGTACCAGAACGTGCAATCATCCACGGGATCGATGGTCATGCTGGTATACACTCCCCAGTGGTAGGAATTTTCTTCGTCGGCCGTGCCCCCCCAAAGCGGAATCTCGGTTGGCAGGGTGCGGTTTTGCAGGTTCAGATAGGAAGCCGCAATCGAAGGATGCAGATTGTTCCCGGAGACGCTGTAGCCCACCGCCATGTTGCCCACCTTGTCCTCAGCGCCGCTCGGCATGAAGCGGTAATTGGGGTCGTTGTAACTGATGGTGCCGACATTGAAGGTTCCGTTGTCTCGGGCTTCATACCAGCGGATCCCCGTCTGCGATAGCGGCCCACTTCCCGTCTGTATCGCATGCGTTACCAGCCAGGACTGATATTTGTTGGTTCCGGTAAAGCGGCGATACGCCAGCCGCTGCATCAGACGGTCACCCACCGAATCGATGGGCTGGCCGGTGGTTGCGGTGCTGGGCTCGGGCACGCATACCGTGTCGGTGACGTTGTTAATGTTGAAGCACCCCGGCGTATACGGATTGACGCCCAACGAGATGGGCCCGGAGAATGTCGAATTCCCCGGCGTGCTCCAGTTAACGTGCAATATCCACTCATTCAGCGTATTTGACGTGGATTGCCCCACCGCCGGGTTTTGGATGCTCACAAAGTACTCGGGCTCTCCTGCCGGGGGCGCGACGGTTCCGTCAATGTCGGCGGGCTCCAGGCTATGGGCGCGGAAAACAGTGTTGGGATTAGTTGTGACCTTAAAGCACTGCGGAGTCCGCATGGTCCCACCGGTCAGCATGGTGGTGCGGTCAAAGGCGCAAGCAACGATTCCCACTTCCGCAAAAGTGTCAGGATCCTCTACGTCAATGGCCACATAATACCCGTCTAACCAGGTGCCGATCTTCGGATAGTCAGGGTAGTAGGTCTTTCCATCGCCTTTTTGTCCCAGAATGGCGATCAGCGGCAGTTCGTAGGTGTACCACGTGAAGGTGGGCGAGGTCATATCATCGGTGTTGGAAACCGCAATACAGTAAAAATACGTCGGACCACTCTGCGCCGTTCGCCGCCCTATGATCCAGCGCTTCGCCAAGTGATCGAATAGCAGTTCAACATTGCCCGATGCCCCGTAGCAATCCGGCATGTTATTGTTCCGCCAGGGCGTGTCTCCTTCGACCGGAGCGGCAGTAAGCGGCGCGCCTGTGGCTTTGTTAAAAGCCCAGTACACGGCATTCGTCCATTCCGTGAATTGAACCGTACCCACTGCTCCGTTGGGGTCGACGCTCAGACCAGCGCTCTTGTATTCCGACGCGTCAATCCCCTCAAGGGTGGTCACCGTGACCTGGGCGCTGGCCAGGCCAGCGAGCAACAGAAATACCAGCATGAATCTTTCAACCCTGTGCGGCATACTTTCTCCTCGCAAAAATCGGGGGGGATGTTGGTTTCCAGTCAATCACGAACCGGAGGGACAGAATATCCTGAATTCGGCCCCGTGTCATCGGGGAGGAAAGTCTCCCATACCTTTGGGTGGGTTCTACGGCTCGCGCTGGAGACTCGCGCCCAATCTCCGCCAGCACTTACACCCTCGAGAAAATACCGCCACCAGCTTTCTGTAATGGTTCTGCCGGGCTCTTTCAGGGGTGTGTCTATAGGAAGACTACGCGCTGCGCTCCCACCGCTTCCATCGTCCCATCCAGTCCCACGCGCTCTTGACGATGTCATCCAGCGAGCGTTTAGCCTTCCATCGCAGCACTTCTTTCGCGCGACTGGGATCAGCCACCAGGGAAGGTGGATCTCCCGGCCGGCGAGGCGCCATCCGCCGCGGAACCACATGCCCGGTCACCTCTTCCACTTTCTTGAGCACCTCTTCCACCGAGTAGCCACGGCCGGTCCCGAGATTCAGCGCGCCGGAATCATTTCCGCCGCACAAATACCGCAAAGCCAGCCCGTGCGCTTCCGCCAAATCATTCACATGAATGTAGTCCCGAACACAAGTGCCGTCCGGCGTCGGATAATCACTGCCAAACAACTCCAGTGGCGCGCGTTCTCCGCGTACCGCCTGGAGTGCGGAAGGAATCAGATGAGTCTCCGGCTGGTGCAGTTCGCCAATCGTTCCGCTTTCATCGGCTCCGGCAGCATTGAAGTAACGCAGGGCAACATACTTCACGCCGTAGGCCCGGTCGTAAGCCTCCAGCGCATGTTCGAAAAACAGTTTGGATGCTCCGTACGCGCTCACCGGCTCACGAGGCGCATCTTCCGCCATCGGTATCTTTGAAGGAATCCCGTACACCGTGCACGACGAAGAGAAGACGATGCGCCGTATGCCGCCATCCACGCAAGCATTGAGCAAGGTGAGGGCGGCTTCCACATTGTTGCGAAAATACTTTCGTGGGTTTTCGACCGATTCGCCTACATAGGCGTGCCCGGCGAAATGCATCACCGCATCCACACGCCGCAGCACGGGCGAGAGTTTCACCCGGTCGGCAATCTCGCCGACGATCAACTCGAATCCATCCGCTAGAGACCGGTGCCCGGTAGACAAATTGTCGTAGATGACGACATCGTGCCCGTCACTCCGCAAAGCGTGGGCCGCATGGCTGCCAACATACCCTGCACCGCCCACGACTAGAACGACCAAGAGGGTTTCTCCCGTTGGGGGAGAGTCTAAGCATTTCAACTCACGCTTGTCTGTTCAGTTGTCACATCGCGGGCGGTTGCCCAGCCAGATTACTGGGGGTTGGCTGCTGGAGGAGGCGGAAGTAATCCATCCTTCTGGAGCAATTGGACGGCATCGGCCGCCACTACTTGGTGCCCCATGGCATTGTAGTGAGGGTCGCAACCCAGCGAGTAGAAGGGAAACTGCAAGTGATGTTCGTCGCGATAAGTGACCATGTAAGGTATCAGCGAATCCAGTTGGACGTTGGCCTTCGCCGCCGCGTCCTGTAGATGTTCCAGGAACTTCGGCGGGTTGAATTCTGGCGGCACCGGTTTGCCGGTCATTCGGGTCATAGTGGTACGCCAATTGGGATCGATGCTGAACAGGCTGGCCTGCGTCAGAATCACAAATTTGGCGCCGTCGGCTTCCACCGTCTGCTTCATCATGCCCATCACCTTGGAAGTGATCTGCCAAGCCTGTTGCCAGTCCGCGTCCATCGGATCGTCGCCGTAGGTTCCGTAGTAAACCGGAAGTCCGTGCCAGGTATAAACCGTAGGGTCAAACTTGAACCACATACGCTCCAGGTAATAGACCAGTACCGAATGCTGTTCCAGAAAAGAGCGCAAACCATTCAGCATCCGGGGGTCCACTGGACGAAAAACCAGTTGTCCATCCGGGCCCAGATCGTAATACGGCGAATACCAGGTGTGAATTCCGTACGATTTCGGTTGCAGGGCGGAAGAATTGTTCATCACGTCATTGTCGGAGAACATGATGACCACCAGGTCGGGATGGAACTGCCGCACCTGGTTCTTGTACATGATCAGTTCCTGGGTGGTTCCGATCCCTTCTACCGCAAAGTCCATGACCTCGATGTTCTTATACCCCTGCTGCTGGAGGTCCTTCTCCATCTGTATGTTCATGACCTGATCGGGCTGAACGTGCACCGCTTCGACTGCGGAATCGCCCATCACCGCGATGCGGAATACGCCAGGCGGCTTTTCCAGCGTGCGATCACGATCGCGGAAGCCCCAGCGGTTGGTCTCGACCAATCCGGTGAAGCATCCACGACTGTGCACCACTTTCATATTCGGGATCAGCGCGATCCCCATCACCGGGTCGTAGCGCCGGAACGGCTTGCTGGTGTATCGCCCCATGGGAAGCACACGCAGAGCTACTTCGGCGACGCAAGCCAAAGCCAGGAACGCGACAACGATCGAAATCAACCCAAAGATCAACTGCTTTGGCCATGAAAGGGTTGAAGTGGAGTCTGGTGATGAGCCAGAAGATGGTTTTGAAGAACTCGTGTCTGCCATTCTCACTCAGTATATTCGGGGTGTGAGGAACTGTCATCCCTGCCTGAGGAACTCCGCATCCACGGGATTACCCCTCATGCGACGGCGTCTGCACGGCAGCCCAACTCTCCCGCGACGGATTGCCCACACCCGTCCGCCTCATTTAGAGTGATTTGTCCATGCCCACCACCGGAGATCGTTTCCAACGCGCCGTGTCGATCATGGCCCGGTTGCGCGCTCCCGGAGGATGCCCCTGGGATCGCGAGCAGACCTTCGACTCCATCAAGCCTTACACTCTGGAAGAAACTTACGAAGTTCTTGAAGCTATCGACCAGCGCGACTGGCCGGAACTCGCCGGCGAACTCGGCGACCTGCTGCTGCAAGTATTGTTCTACTCCCAGATGGCGAGTGAGCAGGGAACTTTTTCCATTGATGATGTGTTGGACCGCCTGGCGAACAAGTTGATTGGCCGCCATCCTCACGTGTTCGGCGATGTCAAGGCAGAGACCCCTGCCGAAGTCCTGCGCAACTGGGAAGCGCTGAAAGCGGAAGAAAAGAAAAAGCGGGCCGCAGGCAAAGCTGGAAGCACCGAACACCCCGAGTCGATTCTGTCCAGTGTTTCTTCCGCCATGCCGGCGTTGCTGGAGGCCCACAAACTCAGTTCGCGTGCCGCCATCGTCGGCTTCGACTGGCCTAATGTGGAAGGCTTGTTCGACAAGCTTCGCGAGGAAACCGCAGAACTTCAGGAACACCTCAAAGAATTTCCCGCGCCTGGGCCGCAACCCCAGGGCCGGGGCGTGGCGGGATCGGGCCAGCCCCAGGTTCCCGACGAGCTTCGCCGCCGCCTGGAAGGTGAAGTCGGAGACCTCTTCTTCGTCCTGGTGAACATCGCCCGCTATCTTTCGCTCGATTCGGAATCCGCGCTACGAAGAACCAACCGCAAGTTCCGGCGCCGCTTTCAACGGATGGAAGAGCAACTGCATGCCTCGGGACGGACCCCGCAGGCAGTCCCCATGGAGGAGCTAGAGTCGCTATGGCAACAGGCAAAACGGCAGGAATCGAGCGAACCGTGAACCGCAGTTCGCTCCTGGTCCGCAAGTGCCAGGGCCTCGACGAAATGCGGGCCTGTGTAGCTCTGCAAAAAGAAGTCTGGGGATTCGCTGACATCGAACTGGTTCCGCTGCGCATGTTCGTGGTCGCCGAGAAGGTCGGCGGTCAGGTCATGGGAGCTTTTGAGGGCAATGACCTGGTCGCCTTTGCGCTTGCTGTGCCGGGGGTGCGCGACCAACATGTGTACCTGTACTCTCATATGCTGGCCGTACGCGAGCCCCATCGCAACACCGGGTTGGGACGCCGCGTGAAACTGGCTCAACGTGACGATGCCCTGAGTCGCGGCCTTGACCTCATGGAGTGGACGTTCGATCCACTGGAAATCAAGAATTCTTACTTTAATCTCGAAAGGCTGGGAGCAATTGCCCGTCGCTATAACGTGAACCAGTACGGAATTACTTCATCGCCATTGCAGGGCGGTCTGCCAACGGATCGCCTGGTGGCTGAGTGGTGGCTGAAGTCGAAACGAGTCGAGCAACTCCTGGCCACCGGCAAGAATCCACAATTCACCCCCGTCTGCACGATTTCCGTTCCCGCCCAGATATACGATTGGAAGGCCGACGTGGCGACTCGGAATCAGGCCTTGCAGATTCAAGAGCGTAACCGGGAAGAGTTTCAAAGGGCTTTCGCCAGCGGTCTGGCAGTGGTCGGCTACCGGCGCGATCCCCAGGGCAATGGGGAGTTTCTGTTGGGACCATGGGCCGAGAAATTGAGCTAGAGGTTTCTCTGTGCCCTCTGTTTTCTCTATGGTTGATTTAGATTTGACCAGTCCACACCTATGAAAATTGAAGTCCTCACCCTGCGCGAAGTCAAAATGCCGCTCGTCGATTTCTTTGAGACCAGCTTTGGCCGCATCTACGATCGTCGCATTCTGTTGGTCAGCGCTCATTGCGACGGAGTCACGGGCTGGGGCGAATGCGTCGCAGACGGCGCGCCCTTTTATAGTTCCGAGTGGATTGATTCCGCCTGGATCACCATCCAGCACTGGCTCGCGCCCGCCATTCTCGGCCAGACCGTGGATCACCCCGAACAGAGTGCCCGCTTGATGGCCAAAGTGCGTGGTCACCGCATGGCCAAAGCCGCAATCGAAAACGCGCTTTGGGACGCTGCCGCCCGCCAGCAACAACAGCCCCTCTGGAAATTACTGGGCGGCACCCGGCGCGATATTCCCTGTGGAGTTTCCATCGGCATTCAGGATTCCATCGAACAGCTGTTGGAAAAGATTGAACGCGAACTTGCCGCCGGGTACCGCCGCATTAAAGTCAAGGTGAAACCCGGGTGGGATCTCAACGTTCTGGAACGCATTCGCTCGCGCTGGCCTGACATCACTCTGAGTTGTGACGCCAACTCGGCCTACACGCTCGACCAGGTCGAGCACCTGCGCAAATTCGACCCGTTCAATCTGCTGATGATCGAGCAACCGCTCTGGGACGACGACATTTATAACCATTCCCGCCTGCAACCCCAGTTGCGCACCGCGATCTGCCTGGACGAGTCGATCCATCACGCCCGCGATGCCGCGCAGGCCATTGAGATTGGCGCCTGCCGCATTGTCAACATCAAGGTCGGGCGGGTAGGAGGCTTCAGCGAGGCACGCAAGGTCCACGACGTCTGCGCCGCGCACCAGATTCCTGTGTGGTGTGGGGGAATGCTCGAATCCGGCGTGGGGCGCGCCCACAACGTCGCCCTCTCGACCTTGGAGAACTTCCGCCTGCCCGGAGATGTTTCCGCCAGCAGGCGTTATTGGAAGGAAGACATCATCGAGCCGGAAGTCGAGGTCAGTGCGCAAGGCATGATTGCCATCCGAGATATTCCCGGCACCGGGTACCGCGTACGTGAAGGCTTAATTGAGAAGTTAACCGTCCGCAAAGAAACCATCACGGCTAAGTGATCGCCCTTCAACGGGTCACCCCGAGTAAGCGTTCTTTTCACCGCGCGGGATCTGGGCGCGCCGATTCACGCCCGCGCATGAAAGGCGCGCATGCTTATTCTCTGACCACATTTCCTGACCACCCAACCCGTCTATCTCTGGCGTTGATCTGCGGCCGACCGCGGCTGCTTCTCCGCCAGTTCCTGCACCTGCTTCTTTAGCAGCTCGACCCCTTGTGCGAAGGTAAGATCGGCGGGCGCCTGGTGGAAGTCGCTGAACGTCTGGGTAGACTTGATCACCAGCTTTTTGAAGAACAATATCCTGCCGGTCAAATCCAGGTTCATGCGAGTGACCTGCCACGCCCCGGTTCCCATCGTGCCTTGCTGCACCACAAAGCGCCCACCCTTATCGAGGCGGCCGAGAATGCCCCAACCGAAGCCCACCTCTTTTTCCAGGGTGCCATCGATCAGCGCAATTCGGTGCTTGAGCTTGTCGATCAGCATGTATCCGGCCATTCCGGTAAGCACCTGCTCCGTGTGAGACGGCGCGCTGTAGTCCGGGTTAGGGCGAAACTTCAGGCGCACCAGTTCATCGCCCGGATTGCCCATCTCTTCTGTGCCGTTCTGGACACCGTCGGGCTCATAGAGCAACGCCTCCGGCAATGCCTTCATGATTCGATTGGTGCGTTCCGTGTCTTCTTTGTCCGCTTTCATTTTTTTCTTCAGTTCCTGGGGATCATTCACTAGGTCATCCAAGCGGGCCTCTTCTTTCTGACGTTCTTCCACGGCGAGCGGCTTGTCGTTGATTGCCACCAGCATGCCCGCCGCCATCTCCTTGGTCTCCACGATCAGCTTGGTTTGCGAACCGTGCGCGGTTTCCTCGCGCTCCCGGAACATGAACCTGGCGTCGTTGGAGTTGATTTCGTTCCGAACCGTTTCCCGCACCAGTTCGATTGGGGCTGCGGACACGCTTTGCGCCGGCGCGGGTGCCCCTTGGATGATCACCAGCAGAACCCCTACGAGCAGTTCCGGTCTTAGGGCAACCGATCTCATAATTTCTCCCGCAATTTAGACGAAACTCCCACCCGTGCCGTTGTATCCGTGTGCTCGGCCGGGGAGCGCCCACTTTCGCCTATTCTAAGCCGTCTGGGAAGGCTTGCGCCCCTTCGTGTGCCCGCAAATTCGCCAAATGGTTTAGAATCCGGTAGTCTCGCTGGCATCACGCAGCGGTGTACCTAAGGAGGCTGGGGTTATGGACGCGCCAAAAACCAACGAGTTTGCTCATATCGGTAAATCCGTCATCATTAAGGGAGAACTCTCCGGTAGCGAAGATCTATTCGTCGACGGCGTGGTCGAAGGTACCATCGAGCTGCGCAACAACAATCTGGTGATCGGCCCGAATGGCCAGGTGAAGGCTAATATCCACGCCAAGGGTGTGGTGGTGCAGGGCAAACTGGATGGGGACATCCGCGCCAGCCAAAGAGCCGAACTGCGCAAGTCCGCGATTGCGGTGGGCGACGTTTTCACTCAACGGATTGCCATCGAAGAAGGCGCCTACTTCAAAGGAAAGGTGGATATCCAGCAGGAGGCCGCCAAGCCGGCCTCGACCCAGGCGGTGAAATCAGAACCGGAAGCCAAAAGCACGGCTCCGGTACCTGTTGCCTCCGCCACCAGCGCATCGGCGACGGCCGGCGGTGGCAGCAATTCCATGGCACAGCGCACGTCGGTAACCAAGGTTTGAGAGTTTTTGCCCGGTTTAGCTTTGGGCCTCGCGATATAGTTGGTCTTGAGAGGCACTCTGAACCGGACGCCGAAAGCAGTCGCAATGGCATCCGTTACGCATAGCTTCATGAAGCTTTTTCGAGGTCCATCCACCGAGTCCGCCCCGGATCATGGCCAGAGTGTGCGGCTGCCCCGGGCCACCCAGCGGCTCACTCGCCGCTCCAGCGGTCTAGCGGAGTTGTCGCGCCTGCTGCTGTCTGAAGAGCCGCTCTGCATCCTCGATATCGGCTCTACCTCGGCCGCCAATATCCGCTATTTGACAGAACGCGGCCACAAGATTTACAGCGAGGATCTTCTGGATGCCTCGACGGATCCGACTTTGGTGCTGCGGGACGAGCAGGGCCATACTGCCCTTGATCACAAACGCTTCCTGGCGGAGAATCTGGTCTTCCGCAATGCCCACTTCGATGTTGTTCTGTGCTGGAACCTGGCCGACTATCTGGATGAAGACTTGGTGAAACCCCTGGTGGCACGTTTGTGGTCGATGATCCGCCCCGGCGGCATGCTGCTGGCCTTTTTTCACACCCAGGAAGCGGGACCGGATGCGCCCTGCTACCGCTATCACATCATGGGCAATGACACGCTCGAAATGCAGCACATCGAGGCCCGGGGTGACGTGCGAAAGGGCCCCAGCGGACCGAATTCGCGCGGCGTTTTCCGCTTGCAGCGCGTCTTCAATAACCGCCACATCGAAAACCTGTTTCGTGATTTCACGTCCATCAAGTTCTTCCTCACCCGCGACAACATTCGCGAAGTCCTGGTGGTGCGGTAAGAGAAAGCTGGTGGATAAGCGGTGGTGTCTTGAAAGGGCCCGTCTTCAGGCGCGCCGCCGAAGCTGCATCGACACCTTGCGGAATCACCGGGCCTTCGGGAGCAACCTACCGCGTCTTCCTCACCAGATACTCCGTGACCGCCGGCACCTTGGTTAGTAGCGCCACCATCGGACCCCGCACCGCCGGCGGCAGGCGCAACAGTCGCCGGATTTTCGACGAGTTCTGGAACACAGCCCCAAAGCGCAAGGCGTATTCATCGCAATATCTTTGCGACGCGTCCGCGAGATCTGTTTCTCCCCGAAAAAACGGAACCAGGCATTGAACCGCCAGAGCGCCGCTGCGCAGGGCCAGCGAGATTCCGTCTCCCACGAACGGATCCACAAAACCAGCAGCATCGCCCACCCTCAGAATGCCGTCGCGCTCCGGTTGCGGCTCGCGAAACAGCAGTGGCGAAGTGCCGACTGGATCGCCTAACTGCCTCCACTGCCGGCTCCGCTCAAGCAGCGCCGGATGCTGCTGGAACACCTCTACCAGCGTGCTCGCCACATCCGCACGCACCATGGCACAAGCATTCACCCGCCCAGACGTGGAGTCCGCTCTGAGTTCGACCGGTTGAACGCCGCAATATCCGCCGTCAAAAAAGTACAAATCCACCGAAGCTTGTGGCGAGGCTTCCTCAAAATATCCTTTAATGCCAATCCACCGCGAACGGTCTGCGCTCGGCGGCGGCGTGGGATTCAGGTTCGACCACCTGCCCGAAGCGTTGACCACCGCGCGAGTTTCGAAATCCCCGGCGGAGCTGCGCACTACGAACGGCCCCGACCCCCGCACTGCTTGAACCGTGACTTGCTGCCCAGTTTCTACGCCCCTAGCCCCGGCGGAACTCCAAAGGGCGTCATCGAGGTCCAGGCGCGCGATGCTGGCAGCCGCGGGTTGGACCGTCGCTTGAAGCACTCGATCCTCGAGGAACACTCGTGTCCGCGGAATCCGTATGGCATCGCGCAACCAAGAGTGATGTTTCGCATCCAGCAGATTTTCCAGCAGGCTCAGCGACTCCGCAGAAACGAATTCGCCGCAGACTTTCTGGCGAGGAAATCGTCCGCGTTCGAATAGCAGAACCCGCGCCCCGCTTTGGGCAGCGGTAATCGCCGCCGATGATCCAGCCGGCCCGCCGCCGATAACAATTACGTCGTACATAGGTCTACTTCGCCACCGGCGCAGCCTTCCACGCGATCACTCCCATCCGAAACAAAAAACGCCGCGAGATCTCCATCCGCGCCGTTTTCGCCTGCCGCAGCATGCCCTCCATCTCGTTCACCGTGTAAGCCTGTCGCACCGAGGCCGGCGCATCATGTCGAGTCAGCCGGCTGCGGTACAGTGGCATGCCGGCATACACCAACCCCAAATGTGCCGGATGCCGAACCAAGTCGTTGATGAGAACAGCGGCGCGGCACACGCGCAAGCTTTCGTTCACAAATCGCACGATCTCATCCGGCGCCAGATGATGAACGAAAAGACTACAGCTCACCACATCGAAGCTGGCGTCGGAGAAGGGAAGCGCCAGAGCGTCGCCTGCGACAGCCCGCCGATTGCCGTTCTTCAGGTGAGAAGGCGCTCGATCGAGCAGGGTGAAGTCAATCCGGATGCCGCTTTGCGCCACAGCCGCTGCCACCGCTGCCGGCACCGCACCGGTGCCTGCGGCCACTTCCAATAGCGAAAGCGACTTCGTCCCCAGCTTTCGCGCCACTTGCTCAACCAGGGATCGTGTGGTCGCAACTCCACCAAACCAGTGATTGATGCGGTTCAGGTCGAAGAGAGAAGCGCTGATCTCGGACGGAGTACCGGCGTCGGAATCAAGCAGCTCGGGGATGACCGTCCTCTTCATGGAAATCACACTTCCGGCAAGGGGCCTCCCAAAGATCTCCGCGTCCTCTGGGTGAACCGGACCGTCCTACACTTCCGCCAGCTCTTCTTCCAGCAGTTGCTTGTTATACAACTCCGTGTAGTAGCCGTTTCTTTCGATCAGTTCCGCATGCGTGCCCAGTTCCACCACGCGGCCACTGTGCAGCACCGCAATCATGTCCGCGTTGCGCACGGTCGATACCCGATGCGAAATGAAAATCGTAGTCCGGCCCTGCATCACTTCGCGCAGGTGGTTCAAAATCTTGTCCTCAGTATGCGTGTCCACGCTGGAGAGCGCATCGTCCAAAATCAGAATGCGAGGGTTGCGAATGATGGCGCGAGCTATGGCCGTCCGCTGCTTCTGTCCGCCAGAGAGTGTAATGCCGCGTTCTCCCACCAGCGTCCGATATCTCTCAGGAAATCCCTCGATATCTTCGGCGATGCTCGCCGCCTCCGCCGCGGCTCGCACCGCAGCGTCAGTCGCGTCTGCCTTTCCGAAGGCAATGTTTTCCCGCACACTCTCGCTGAACAGAAAGGTCTCTTGCGGAATAAAACCGATGTTTGCGCGCAGGAACTCCAGGCTGTACTCCCGTATCGGCCTGCCGTCGATGAGCACACTTCCCGCGGCGGCGTCATAAATCCGCGGAATTAGACTCACCAGAGTGGTCTTTCCCGATCCCGTGGGCCCCACGATTGCCAAACTGGTCCCCGCAGGGATGCGCAAATTCACCTCGTGCAGCACCGGCTTCCCGCCATAGGCGAAGTTCAGGCTCCGAAACTCAATCTCTCCCTGGAACTCCCTGGCGTCGACATCCTCGCCCGTTACTTTTACCTCCGCGCCATCCGCGATCTCCGGCTTCTCCACCAGGATTTCGTTGATCCTCGCCATCGACGCCGTACCACGCTGAAAGATGTTAATCACCCAACCCAGCGCGATAATCGGCCAGGTCAGTTGCACCATGTAAAGGTTGAACGCGACAAAGTCTTCGACCTTGATGCGACCTTGCAATACCTCTCTTCCACCCAGCCACAACACCAGCACAATAGCGAAACCCAACATGGTTTCGAGGGTTGGCCACAACATACCCATCAAACGAACCAGCTTCAAACTGCGGTCTATGTATTCCCGGTTGGAGGCTTCAAACCCCGCGATCTCCGGCTCCTCCTGTACATAGGCGCGGATCACCCGGGCGCCGGAAAAATTCTCCTGCGCCCGCGCCGAAATCTCGGAAAACATCGCCTGGATTCTCTCGAACCGCTCGTGGATTCGCTTCCCGAAATACTGGATGGTGATGCTTACGATGGGCAAGGGAAGAAACGCGTAAACCGTCAGCCGCGGACTGATCGAGAGCATGAAGGCCAGCGCCCCGGCGGTAAATACCACCGTATTCGCCGAATACATGATCGCCGGTCCCAACAGCATTCGTACGGCATTCAGGTCATTGGTTGCGCGCGCCATAATGTCGCCGGTTCGCGTGCGCTGGTAATAGGAATAGGAAAGGCTCTCCAGATGACGAAAGAAGTCGTTACGTAGGTCGAATTCAATTTCGCGGGAAATGCCGATAAGAATCCAGCGGGTTAGAAACTGGAAAATACCCCGGGTGCAAGCTACCGCAAGCAGCAACGCGGCGTAGGTAAGCAGCCGGTAATGAAGAGGCTGGTGATGCTCAATGGAATGCGTCAGATCGCCAATCGCACGCCGCACGACCTGCGGAAACAGAATCCAGATTCCATTGTTGAGGAAAACACACAGCGTCCCCACCACAAAGCTGCCGCGGTACTTCTTCAGATAGGGAAATAAGGGACGAAGGCTCTTGGGCAGCATGTGCTTCCAGTAGATGAGATTCTACCAGCACCAGCTTCAGTTTTCGTCTCGTCGGCCTAACTCTTCGGTGGCCGGACGTCGCTGCCAAATGCTCGGGCAGACGCCGCCAGCAGAAACGCGACCCAACTTCCCAGAAAGAAAACGGCCGAGTTGATCAGATAGGAATAAACAATTTCGAAGCTCATTGCCACTCCCGGCTACCTGTCATTCCAAATGCGCTTCAGCGTGAGGAATGTGGGCAGGCCGTTCCAGTCGCAACCTAGGCCCGCGAACTTCCAACTCCGCCTTGCCCGTCAAACTCTTATAGCGCTCCACGACTTCCTTGACCGCGTACAGCCGCCCCAGCGAAGTCAGGCCGGTATCGTCGAGCGCCTGTTCAACCTGCGACATCCAGCACTCCACTGCCCGGTCCACTCCGCAGGCCATTTCGTCCGCGATCACGTCCACGATTTCTCGTGGCACTGCTGCCCTTGTGGCCAAGACTCCACCGCCTTCCTGAAAGCCTGGGGGGAGGGCAATCCCGTGATCCTCCCCCCCATCCCCTCGTTGCGTGTTATTGGTTCGGAGCTTGTTCCGGCGTCCCTTCGTGCCGCTGCATGTGTTCTTCCATACGCTGCTGGTGCTTGGCCATGATTGCAGCGAGTTCGGTCTTCTGCTCTGCGGTCAGCACCTGGTACGCCTGCGACACGACCTTTGCGTGCTCCACTTCAAGCTGCGCATGGGTCTGTGCTGCCTGATTCGCGATGGCTTGCGCTTTGGCTTCGTCGAAGGTGCCGCTGGTGATGAGCTGCATCATCGCCTGATGGCTCTGGTGTTCCTGCTGCCATAGGGGTTTGATTGTCGCTTTCGAGCTCTGAAAGATCTGTTTGATCTGAGTGCGCTGTGCGTCGCTCAAATCGTGAAGGGCAAAGAATGGCATCTCGTGTCCCATTCCTCCCCGATGATGAAAGTCCACCTTTTGCAGGGTCTGGGACACAGCTACTGCCGCCACCAATGTAAGCGCCAGCCCTGCCGCCCATAGTTTCACTTTGCTGCTTTTCATAAAACTCTCCTCTTTTGCCCGACGTGGAGCGCTGAATCTTGTGTTCTCTGATAAGAACACTATTCTGGCAAACAAGGTAGTAAAGAGTCAGTCAACCGGCGTAAAGTTTTGTAAATAGGGGTGCCCGGGCCTTTGACAATTCTTTACCCCTACCGCTGCGGCGTTGTTATAGAACTGATATGAAGAAAATGGATCGCATCCTGGTCATCGACGACGACGCAGAGTTGTGCGCTTTGGTCGGAGAATACCTCGAACCGGAAGGCTTTCAGATCGAGGCGGTTCACGACGGAACCCGCGGACTGGAACGCGCCCTCAACGGCGACTACTTGCTGATCGTGCTGGATGTGATGCTGCCCGGCCTCAACGGTTTCGATTTGCTGCGCCGCCTGCGCGTGGCTTCCAAGACTCCAGTTCTGCTGCTGACCGCGCGCGGCGAAGACGTTGACCGCATCGTGGGCCTGGAAATCGGGGCGGACGATTATCTTCCGAAACCGTTTAATCCCCGTGAACTCGTCGCCCGCATCCGGGCCATCCTGCGCCGTACCCAGGGCCGCGGCAAAGCCGAGGCTGAGGCCATCCCCGAGGTCATCCGGGTGGGGGACATTGAACTTGATCCCGCAACCCGAACCGTGTTGCGTGACGGCACACCGGTCGATCTGACCTCGGTGGAGTTCAATCTGCTTTACGCCCTGCTGCGGGACGCTGGACGGGTGGTGACCCGCGAGCATCTGGTGGATACTGTTCTCAGCCGCAAGTTTTCTCCCTTCGACCGCAGCATTGATATGCATGTCAGCAAAGTCCGCAAGAAACTGGGCGATTCCGAGAGCGGCCCCGACCACATCAAAACGGTGCGGGGTGTGGGATATATCTTCGCTCATCCCCGGGAACATGCCAGGAGCGAGGACCAATGAAGAGCCTGTTCCTGCGGATTTTTCTTTCCTACTGGCTGGCCCAGGCGTTGTTTGTCGTGCTGGCCATCGTGATTGCGTCGGCTTTACGGCCCTCGGGTGAAATCGCGAATCTGCAATCCCAGGAAGCGACCTTTCTCAACGATACGGTGCAGGCGTATCAGAGTGGAGGCCAGACGGCAGTGTGGAAGTATCTGCACAACGTCCACGAAACCTATCACGTGCGACTCTTTGTTAGCGACGAGCAGGGGAAGGACCTGCAAGGGCGCACGCCGCCGCTGTGGGTACGCCGGGCTCAACTGGGTGAAATGCGTCCCGCAGAGAGTTTTTGGGGGCGTCTGCGAACCTCACCGCAGTTTCTGCGTTCCGATATGACGACCGCGGATGGACATCGTTACACCTTGGTGATCGAGCTTCCTCCACCTCCCGGTGGAATGTTTGGCCCGCATGGTCTGGCGATTTTCGTGGGAATTCTGTCGTCCGGCTTGGTCTGTTACCTGCTCGCCCGCTATTTGACTTCGCCCATCGTGCGCCTGCGCGCGGCTACCCAGAAATTGTCAGAAGGCAACTTGGCCGCCCGCACCGGCAATCCGCAATCCCGCCGCCATGACGAGATGGGCGAACTCATGCGCGATTTCGACCGCATGGCGGAACGGTTGGAAAGGTTGGTCAATGCTCAAAGACGCCTGCTGACCGACATTTCCCACGAACTTCGTTCGCCCTTAGCCCGCCTGAACGTTGCTCTGGAATTGGCCCGCCGCAAGAGCGGCCCCGACGCCGGCAGCGCGCTCGATCGGATTGATCGCGAGGCCAACCGGCTCAACGAGCTCATTCAGAAACTGCTCACCATCGCCCGGCTCGATGGTGGCGACGAATTCATTCAAAAATCACCCCTCCATTTGGAACATCTCATCAGCGAGATTGCCAAAGACGCCGCCTTCGAGGCCCAAGACCGGCGTTGTGAAGTAGAAGTCGACGCGGTGGACGACTGCGTGGTTACAGGCAATGCGCGGCTGTTGCAGAGCGCGATCGAGAACGTGGTGCGCAACGCCGTGCGCTATACCGAGCCCGGAACCAACGTGCAGGTCCGGCTGGAGCAGGGGCTGGGAGCAAAAGGGCCGGAAGCGGTCGTGCGCGTCACCGACTCTGGACCCGGTGTGCCCGAAGAAGCACTGGATAAGCTCTTTCGCCCCTTCTACCGCATCGACGATGCCCGCGGCCGCCAGACCGGCGGCGTCGGACTGGGCCTCGCCATCACGGAACGCGCGGTTGCACTCCATGGCGGCGTCATCCGCGCCGTCAATCGCCCGCAAGGCGGTCTCATGGTTGAGATTCGTCTCCCCTTGGGTCCCGAAGCCAGCCCCGAGAACAGCACCCCTGTCTCCGACGTTTTCTCTACCGTTGAACGCGGATAGCGTGCTTTCCAAAGCAACTTTTCCCCTCTTCCGCGGTTCCTACTGTTTGGTTTGGGGTTTGCTCTTCACCCCGCATTCCTGATACACCTTTGAGGGAACTCTTCAGCGTCATGCAGCCACCAAGCGAAGGCCCCACCACGCCAGAACGGGAGAAACAATACGGATGAGGTTCCGCTTCTTTGCCTGTCTGCTTTCCATTTCGCTGTGCGGATTGCTCGCCTGCAGCAGCAACAACGGCGTCGTCACTACTTTGGGCACGGGCACCCTTTACATCGCGGCCCAGGGCAACAGTTCGCTGACCGCCTATACCGTGGCGCTCGGCAACGGGGCGCTGACCCAACTGGGATCGGCGCAGAGCGCTGGAACTTCTCCCTTCGCCATGGCTCTTTCGCCTGCCCGAAACGCTCTTTTCGTGGATAACACCGTCTCCGAAACCGTCTCCAGCTACACCATCAACTCGGATGGTTCCCTGACTGCCGGTACCGGCACAGTAAAAACCGCGACTATGCCGATGGGAATGGTGATCGATCCGTTAGGGAGATTCTTGTTCGTGGCCAATCAAGGATCCAGCAACATTTCGATGTTCTCGATCAGCAACGCCAGCCTGACCGAGGTTGCAGGCTCACCTTTCACCACCATACCGGCGGGGACCACAGCCCCCACGGGGCCTTCGGCGGTTGCGGTCAGCGCCACCGGAAATTTCTTGTATGTGGCCAACACTTTCACCAACACGGTTTCCGCCTATTCCATTTCCGCCGCTGGCCTGACGGTGTTGGGTACCTCGCCTTTCGCCGTCGGACTGGCGCCTTCCGGTCTGGCTCTCCCGCCGAGTGGAGCATTCCTGTATGTCGCAAATACGGGAACCAACAACATCTCCGCTTTCAACATTTGTGACAAGGCCGTCATTAGCTGTGCCGACGTCAACAACCCGGATGGCAATTTGACGCCGGTCGCAGGTTCGCCCTTTTCCGATGGCGGCAGTCCGGTTGCGATTGCGGTGGACCCGGCGTTTGATTTTCTCTACGTGCTCGACAAGACGTCCAATCAGGTCTCATCTTTCGCCTTCGGCACTGGTACCGGAGTGTTAACCCCGCTTTCGACCACTCCCACTGTCTCCACCGGCCAGGCTCCAGCTTCGTTCGTAATCGTTTCCGGGACCACCGGGGTTAACATCGGCAACACCCTCACCAACCCCATCGACTTCGTCTATGTGGTCAACAACGAATCGTCCACACTTTCCGTTTTCACCCTCAATACCACCACCGGAGTTCTCACCACGTTAGGCTTGGCCGCTCAGACCGCGGTGAACCCCACGGCCGTTGCCGCAGTGAATTAGGAGATGGAGTCATTGCGAGACTGATTCATTGCGAGATTGATTCAACGCGGCGTTCGGAGTGGCTTCCCCAAAGATTAAATGACTCGACGATTGACCTAGGTCGGTACCTTCAAAATCATGTACCCGCCCAGCAGGGCGAAGATCAGATCCGGCGACCACGCCGCCAGAAACGGCGGCAACTGACTGATGTTCCCCATCGCCTCGAACAATCCCGAGACCGTCCAGTAGACCACGGCAATTCCCACCGCCACCGCCACGCCTGCAATAGTCCCGCGCCGCCCGGCCGAGAGTGAGAAGGGAATCGCCAGCACCGCCATCACCAACGCAATCATGGGAAAGGCAAACTTCTTCTCCAATTGAACCCGAAGCCGCACTACTTCAAATCCGCTCTGCTGCAAGTCATGGATATAGCGCCGCAACTCCTTGTAGCTCATCTCTGAGGATTGCTTGACTTCCTTCTTGAAGTACGTCGGTGGTTCGCCCACCCCGGCGAAAGTCGCCACATCGAAGGTCCGAAAGCTTTCGATAGCGGATCCGTGCAGGTCGCGCTCCCATCCCTGCGTGCATACCCAGCGTTGCAGCGTGTCTTCCCAGTGTGCCCGCTCGGCGTAAATTCGCTGCGTCAATCGAAACGTGGCCGGATCGAACTGAAACACCGCCAGCCGCCCAAACTGATCGCGCTCCGAATCGAACAATTGGTAGTAATAAATGTTGGAATGCTGTCCGAAGATCCATTTCCGGTCGGGATTTAGATAGGTTTGCGTGGGCTTGCCTTTGATCTGGTTACGCAGCGCATCCTGCCGCTTGTTCGCATGGGGCAAATAAAATTGATCGAAGAAAAACAGCGCGCAAGCCAGCACTGCGCAGGCCACCAGCAAGGGAGTCACGATCCGGTAAATGCTGATCCCGGTAGCTTTGATCGCGGTGATTTCATTGGTGCGCTGCATCAGCCCCAGGGTGATTAGCACTGCCAACAAAATGCTCAAGGGCGTGATGTTGTAAAGAAAATAGGGGGAGACGCTCAGCAGGTACTCTCCGACCACCAAAGGCGAGACCTGATTGCGCAAGATATCGCCCAGCAGCTCGAACAAGGTGAACACCAGCAGCAGCATCAGAAAGGTCGCCAGCACCATCGCCAGATTCACCGCAAAATCGCGCAGCACGTAGTCATCCAGAATCATGGGGAAGCGGGCACTGAAAACGCGGCGCCGCGTCGCGGCCCGGTGGAAAACATCTTCCCCGCGATTGGCTCGCAGCGCCTCCGTGCCATTCGCTTTCCGTCGGCCTTTGAACGGGTTCAGCCGGTCGCGCCACGCCGATACATCAAGCGGCCTGCGTTCGGCGCGCCACAGCAGGAATGCTCCGCCCAAAAAGAACACGATATCGGCCAGCCACACCCCGAAACCCGTGGAAACCCTGCCTTGCCGCGCCAGCGATACTCCCACCAATGACGCGAAATAGTAGGCAAACACCAGCAAGATGGCCAGCACAAAGCCGGTCGATTTCCCACCCTTCTTGGACGACAGACCCAGTGGAATTCCTACCAGCGCCAACACCAGGCAGGAGGTGGGCAGAGCGAAACGGCGGTGCAGTTCGATCCAGTCCCATCGCGACATGGGGTTGGTTTGGTCATGGGCCTGCTGCCACAGTTCGGTAGTCTTCAGTTGTGAGACCGGCGCCGGCTCCTGCTCTTTGCCGCTCTCCGCCTGGGGCATGGGAATAGGGAGGTCGGTATGCTCAAAAGTGGAGATCTGGTAGTTGCCCGGAGTTTTCGGGTCGATCTCGTGCGTCGAGCCATTAGTCAGCCGAAGATGAAGCGTGTTCGCGCCTTCGCTGACCATGATCCCCTCTTCGGCCAGGGTGATGCGGGGTGACTGCGGCGTGCTGGTGTCGGCAATAAACACGCCCTTCCAGACTGCCGCTCCTTCAGCGGCCTGCACGTTCTGAACATAGAGCACGAGTTGCGGAAAGCCTTCGTAGAAGACGCGCGGCTGAACTTCAAATGAGATTTGCGACGACTTCAGTTGGTCTTGCAATCGCGCCATGGCCGCCTGCGAACGCGGTGCTACGTACACGCTATTGGCCAGCGCCAGAAGCCAAGCGGCCACTGCAAAAATGGAGATGACTCGCAAGAAGCTCCACACCCCAATGCCGCTGGCCCGCATGGCGGTGATCTCGCTGTCGGCTGCCAGACGGCTCAACCCGATCAGGATCCCGACCAGAACCCCCGCTGGAATGCTGATGGTGAGCGTTACCGGAACAATCAGAAAGAAGACTTGCGCTACGCTGGGCAAGGGAGCGCTGTTGCGCACCACTAGTTCTAGAATTTGTCCCAAATCGCGCGTGAACAGGACGAAAGTGAAGACGCCCACGCCGATTAAAGCGTGAGTCGTCACTTCGCGCAGAATATAGCGGGTCAGGATCCGCATGAGGTGCCGGTTCCCTGAGTCTAGCACGCACCCTGAGAATGGCATTCAAGCTGCATGTCAACTTGTAGGAGTCCTCGCCTTACCCCTCGGGCGAGTAAAAGGAAAGGACAACCCTCCCCTGTCCGATGTCGAGTGGTGATGTGTGGACCATGCCGAGGAGATTCTGTGGCTTCTACTGGGATCTCCTCGGCAAGTACAGTTTTATGCGGTGATGGTGGCTGAGCCGCCGAGAAATGGAATCCTGCTGACGCGTAGACTGTGGGCTTGCTCGCGGTCTGATGTGGAGACCGTCGCTCACAACAGTCTCCTGCTTCGGTCGCATGACCGTTCTCGGCAGTGCCGACATTCCGGCACCGATGCCGACTATTCGGCTTTCAGGTACAGCGCCGACAGCGGCGGTAGGGTCAAAATCAGCGAGTGCGCTCGTCCGTGCGCGGCCTGATCTTCCGCTTGCACTCCGCCCATATTGCCCATACCGCTGCCGCCGTATTCCGTAGCGTCACTATTCAGCAACTCCCGCCAATAGCCGCCGGTAGGAACTCCCAAGCGGTAGCCAACTCGCGGAACCGGAGTAAAGTTACACACCACAACAATATTTCCTGTCGCTTTCCCCTTGCGCAGCAGGGAAATGGTGCTCGACAAGCTGTCGTTGCAGTCGATCCACTCGAAGCCGCCGGGTTCGTTGTCCATTTCGTGCAACTCGGGATACTTCCGGTAAAGCCGGTTCAACTGCTCCACCCAGCTCTGCAAGCCATGGTGCAATGGGTATTGCAGAACGTGCCATTCCAGACTGGAGTCGTGGGCCCACTCGCTCACTTGGCCGAATTCGTCTCCCATGAAAAGCAACTTCTTGCCCGGCTGCGCGTACATGTAACCGAACAGCAGACGCAGATTGGCAAACCTTTGCCACTCGTCACCCGGCATCTTCCCGATCAGCGATCCCTTGCCGTGTACCACCTCGTCATGGGAAAGCGGCAACACAAAATTCTCGGTGAAACCGTACAGCATGCGGAACGTCAACTGGTTGTGATGAAACCTGCGATGAATGGGGTCGTTGGCAAAATACGTCAAGGTGTCGTGCATCCAACCCATGTCCCACTTCAAACCGAAGCCGAGGCCGCCAACATAAATAGGCCGTGAGACCATGGGCCACGCCGTTGACTCTTCGGCAAAGGTCTGAATTCCAGGATGCTCTCCGTAGGCCTCATGGTTAAATTGGCGCAAGAACTCAATGGCCTCCAGATTCTCCCGTCCGCCGTACTGATTGGGCAACCACTCGCCTTCCTTGCGCGAATAATCGAGATACAGCATCGAAGCCACGGCATCCACTCTTAGCCCGTCGGCATGGTATTTCTCCAGCCAAAACATTGCGCTTGAAAGCAGGAAGCTGCGCACTTCGTTGCGCCCGTAGTTGAAGATCAGCGTCTTCCAGTCGGGATGGAACCCCTGGCGAGAATCAGAATGTTCAAACAAGTGGGTGCCGTCGAAATACGCCAGCCCATGCCCGTCCGAAGGGAAGTGCGAAGGCACCCAATCGAGAATCACCCCGATACCGTGCTGATGCAGGTGATCCACCAGGTACATGAAATCCTGCGGCTCGCCATAACGCGCCGTCGGCGCGAAATAGCCGGTCGTCTGATATCCCCAAGAGCCGTAGAACGGATGCTCCATCACCGGCAACAGCTCAACGTGGGTGAAGCCCATGCGGGTGGCGTAATCCGCCAGACGGGGTGCTAGTTCACGATACGTCAGGCGCCGGTTGTTCTCTTCCGGAACCCGCATCCAGGAGCCTAGATGGACTTCATAAATCGCCATCGGCGCGTGTAGCGAATTCTTTTCCTTGCGCTGCGCCATCCACCTATCGTCGGCCCAGTCATACTCCAGGTCCCATACCACCGACGCGGTGCGGGGCGGTTTCTCATGCAGCAAGCCAAACGGGTCAGCTTTGTCACCCACATATCCGTTGTGCTGCGAAACAATGTGGAACTTGTAGAGCGCCCCTTTGGTTACGCCGGGCACAAACCCCTCCCACACGCCCGAACTCCCGCGCGCCTGCAACCGATGCGCTTGCGGATCCCAGCGGTTGAAGCTCCCCATCACCGACACTTCACGCGCATTCGGCGCCCACACGCTGAAGCACACGCCCGGCTCATCCCCGGCATCGGTGAGGTGTGCGCCCAGCTTGTTGTAAGCGCGATAATGCCGGCCTTCATTGAAAAGATGGAGATCCTGCGGGCTCAGCAAGGTAATATCGCCGCGCACACCGGCTGGCGAGCTTTCGATTGTCTTGGCCATATTGCCATTTCTAGTTTACCGGAGCCAGGCTCCGCTGGCTGAATTTCGGCAGCACGGTAGTTACTCTGCTTGCCCCTCTAGACTCGATTTTCCACCCCTGCTATCTTTCTAGCTGGTATGGCGCCGTATCTGGAACTCGTCCCGCCGCCGCCGCTAGCCGATAGCGTCGAGTGCTTCTGGACCATGGAATCACAAGAATCCTTCCGCCATCGCGTGCTGCCCGACGGCTGTGCCGATATCATCTTCACCCGCGATTCGGGCAAAGCCTCCCTCACGGTCGTCGGTACTATGACCCGGTTTGCAGATTTTGAGATTTCCTCTAGACAGCAGACGGTGGGTGTGCGTTTTCGGCCGGGAATGTGGCGGGAACATTTTGGCGTTCCCAGCCCGGAGATCACCGACTCCCTCCTGCCGCTTGAGGACGTGTGGGGCGCACGTGGCCGGGCCCTCTTAGAACAGATGGTGCGTGCTGACTCCCCGCAGCAATGTGCCGCAATGCTGGGCCGAGCTCTGAAGCCATCACGGGCGCGAACGCCCGTCCAGCGCGCTCTGGCGTGGATGGAGAACAATCCGGGCTGCGTCTCCCTCGATGACGTTGCCTTCCAGACCGGCTTGAGCCCACGCCAGTTCCGCAGGATCTGCCTGCAACAGACCGGCATATCGCCCAAGCTGTTGGCCCGCGTTCTACGCTTCCGTAAGGCCCTTGCTCGGGTGCAATCCCAAGCCGGTGAACATGCCGGCCTCGCCGCCGACTGCGGATATTTCGACCAGTCCCACTTTATCGCCGAGTTCCAGCGTTTCGCCGGACAGACTCCAGCAGCTTACCTGCGCGCGGCACGGTGACCGTTTTTTCCTATTCCACCTGGCTGTAACTCCGTACCATGACACTCGGCGCGGCGCCTATGGTCACGCCCTGGATGAAAACTATGCGAACAGTTTGGATCGCCGTGGTTCTACTGGTAACCGCAAGCGCATTCGCACAACAGGAGCAAAAGACTGTGGACAACAAAGCCAACAACGGAAGGATCGACTATATCGAATTTCCCGCCACCGACGTGGCCAAAACCAAAGCCTTCTACGAGCGCGTGTTCGGATGGAAGTTCACCGACTACGGCCCGGACTACACCAGCTTCGAAGACGGCCGCATCGCCGGTGGCTTCACCAAAGAAGGCAAAGTGGTCCGCGGAGGGCCGCTGGTGGTGCTTTATGCCAGCGACCTCGCCGCCACCGAAAAGAAAGTCCGCGACGCCGGTGGCGCCATCACCAAAGATGCGTTTCCGTTTCCCGGCGGCCGCCGCTTCCATTTCACTGATCCTAGCGGCAACGAACTGGCCGTCTGGTCTGAGAAATAAGCCGTCCGGAACCGGAACGGCATTTCATATAGGGAATCCTCCAGAGGAGGCACCCGCGCTCCCTCGTCTGGAGCTACCCCACGCGTGCTAGACTGGCGTTAAATATTCACATACATGCCCGTCCTGCGCGTCATCGTTTTGTGGCACCAGCATCAGCCGTATTACAAGGACTTGGTCACCGGCGAGTACCGCCTGCCCTGGGTCCGCCTGCACGCCCTCAAAGACTACTACGGCATGGTCAAGCTGCTGGACGAGTTCCCCAACGTCCATCAGACATTCAATCTGGTGCCGTCGCTGATGACGCAAATCCAGAACTACGTCGATGGTACCGCGCATGACCCATTCTTCGATGTAGCTGCCAAGCCTGCACGGGATCTCACATCGCCAGAGCGCCGCTTCGCTCTGCAGTATCTGTTTCAGGCGAACCCGGTTCATATGATCGGGCGTTACCCGCGCTACCGCGAGCTATGGGAACGCTTCCGCGCGGCAGGAGATTCGCCCGATCGTGCCGAGAAATATTTTCAGCCGCAGGACTTCACCGATCTACAGATACTCTCACAGATCGCCTGGTTCGATGAGTTCTTTCTCGATGAGCCCGACATCGCGTCTCTCATCAAGAAGGAAAGAGGCTATTCGCTCGACGACCAGCGTCTGGTGATCGCCCGCGAACGTGAACTCGTGGGCCGGGTTCTGCCCGCCCACGCAACCGCGGCCCAGGAGGGTAGAATCGAGCTTTCCACTTCGCCTTTCTACCACCCCATTCTGCCGCTGGTCTGTGACACCAACATGGGCGCAGTCTCCACGCCCGGCCTGCCCCTTCCGCAAAACCGTTTTCGTCGTCCCGAGGACGCCCGCGAACAACTCCTCCGCGGCCTCGATTTACACCAAAAGGTTTTCGGCATTCGCCCCGTCGGAGTCTGGCCCTCGGAGGGCAGCGTTTCCGAGGAAGTTCTAACCATCGCCCAGAGCCTGGGCGTGAAGTGGATGGCGACTGACGAAGGCGTGCTCGGCCGCACTCTCGGCATCAATCCACGCGAAAACGCGGAAAAGCTCTACACCATCCATCGCTTTGAGAACTCGCAGACGCAGATGCATCTCGTCTTCCGCGATCACACCATCTCTGACCTAGTCGGTTTTGTGTATTCTGGGATGGCCCCATCGGACGCCGCAGCCCACCTCATGAACAACATCAAGCAGGTGGCGCAACCTGTTCTTGCGCAGGGAAGAGATGCCATCATTCCAATCATTCTCGATGGCGAAAATGCCTGGGAATACTATCCCCGTTCCGGCCGTGAATTCCTGCGTCGCTTCTATGACACCTTGCAACGCGAACCGGGCGTCGAGGCGGTCACAATTTCCGAAGCCATCGCCCGCCACCAGCGTTTCCACCCGTTGAACTCACTGGTTCCAGGCTCTTGGATTAACGCCAACTTCAACGTCTGGATCGGCGCGCCCGAAGACAACAAGTCCTGGGACTACCTCTACCACGCCCGAAGCTTCTATGAGGAGACTGCCTCTCGTGCCAGCGAGCCCCAGCGAAAATTGGCCTACGAAGAGCTGCTGATTGCTGAAGGCAGCGACTGGAACTGGTGGTACGGGCCGGAGCATCACTCCGCCAACGACCGCGAGTTCGACGAACTGTATCGCAAGCATCTCTCGAACGTTTACCAGGCGCTGGGAGTCGCTCCGCCTGATTATCTTGCCCAGCCGATCGCGACGCTGGCGGCGCGGGCCGCTTTCACGCCCCAGACCCAGTACATCCATCCGCGGGTTGAGGGTAACATGGTGCGCTACTTTGAATGGATGGGTGCTGCCGTTTATACCGCCGACCGTCGTGCCGGCGCCATGCACGGCAAGCAGTTCCTGGTGGATTCCGTGCAGGCTGGCATCGACGAGAGGAATGTGTACGGCCGCCTGGACTTTGCCGACAAACCTCCAGAGACTGACTTCGATCTGGTGGTCAATCTGGAGTCATGGGCGGCGGATGAACCGCGCCCTCGCCGCGTGCTGCGTTTAGATGTCAAGATCGCGGGCGGCAACATGCAAACGTGGCAGATCACCGCGCCCGGGGAAGAACCGCCGCTGGCCAGCCTCGGTCAATCGACCAACGACGCCGGCGTCGCCTTCGCCCGCAACTTCGAGTTCAAACTTCCGCTATCTTGGCTGCTGGCGGTCCCAGTAGCCTCCGTCGGCCGCGCCTCGCCGGCCACCACGAAACTCCGACTGCGCTTTAGCCTCTGGCGAGACCGTTTGCCGGTGGATGCCCTGCCGCTCGAAGGCTGGATTGAACTGCAACTGCTACGCGAACAGGACTTGATGTCGGCGGGGATGTAGGCCTAGCGACGGACGGAAACTGCGATCACACACCAGGCCTGAGAATTATCGATTCCTTCACTCGTCGCTGGAAGCCTTGGTCAAAACTCACCAACCGGAGGCTCAGAACCGAAACGAATGCGGCGAGATAGGAATCCGCCCAGTCTTTGGGGGCGGGACGGGCTTGTTGCGAAAAGGCACGGAAACTCGGCTCGATGGCCGCCGGCTCTTCCAAATAAGATTGCGTCACCCTCCTCGATCCAGCGGTCGTATCGTCAAGGTTCCAAAAAAGAAGGCGGACGATGTACGTCCGCCTTGAGTTTCTGGCCGCGGAAAGACTTACTACTGTCCTGCGACCGCTGCCGGCGCCATTTCCAGCGGACGGCTCAATTCCATTACCAGTTCCGTTCCCGCCAGCAAGGTCGCAGATTTCTTCTTGCCCAGCCAGTGCACTACGGTAGCCGTTGCCCCGATCGCACCGCCGATCACTACCCCTTTGCCGCCGCCTGCCAACCCGCCGATCACCATGCCGCCACCGGTGGCCATGCCAATCTCGGTCAGGTCTTGGCTGTCGTGTCCTCGACCCTTGAACTCGCCTTCATTGCTCACACTCGTGCCATGGTGCGCGTCGGTCTGCACCAGCGACGCGCTGAGCACGAAGCGTTGCCCATCCGGCATGACCAGCGCCTCGGGGAATATCCCAATCGTGGGCCGGCCTGAAATCCGCCGCGGTTCACTCACCTGGGCCACTTTACCTTGCACGGTCGCGCCCACCGGAACCACGGTTTTGCCCTCGAGCACTACCGCCTCCGTCACCCGCGCAGAAAACGAATCGCCCGTCTTGCTGGAAGAGGTAGCAATGTTATTTTCCAGCTTGACCGTCAGCGACGTCCCCGTCGGCAATGAAATATTGTTTTGTGCCATCGCCACCAGCGACAACGCCATCACACACAGCAGTAATTCGAACTTCCTCATTGGGCCTCCTTGAGATAGACGCTAATCCTCAACCTGAAATGGTCGCTTTCTTGACTACGTTCAGAACTCCCTCGACCGGCGCCCGGTCCGTCTGGCTGTCGCCCCGGTAGATGTAACGAAGTACGCCTCCGCGATCCACTACCAGGCTCGCAGGATGAGCAATATTGATGGCATCGTGCCCAAACCGGTGGTACAGCCCGTAGGCTTTGGTTACCGACCGGTCCTCATCCAGCAGAAAAGGAAACGAAATCGGATGCGCCGCCAGATATTTGGCCGGTTTAAACATCCCCTCGCCCTTTTCCGCCGCGATATAAACCAGTTGCGCTCCCATCTGCTTTATCTCGTCCCGGTATGGCTCGAACTGGGCCATGCGCTTCACGCAGTTCGGTCACCAGGTGCCGCGCAGAAATTCCATGATCATCGGCCCGCGCCCCAGCATGGTCGAGAGGGTGAAAATACTGCCCTCCCGGTTGGCTGACGGCAGCGAAAATTCCGGCGCTCGTGACCCAATTTCCAAAGTTTCCGTGCGATTTTGCATCTCCATTGACTTTAGGTGAGTGCCATGTGCAGAACAAGCAGGGAAGCGTCGCTGGAACCAGCGAAGTCACGGGCCTTTATGGCAAGAAGGCAGTCTCCGCCCGTGTCCATTCGTCACTGCTCTTTCACTCATCGTGATTTATAATCGCGGTTTTCTAAGCAACGAGGAGACTTTTATGAGCACGATTTCCAACATTCACGCCCGCGAAGTCCTGGACTCTCGCGGAAATCCCACCGTCGAGGCCGAAGTCACGCTGGCCGACGGAACCAAGGGCCGCGCCATCGTTCCCAGCGGTGCTTCCACCGGCGAACACGAAGCCGTCGAACTGCGCGACGGCGATAAGCAGCGCTTCCTCGGCAAAGGTGTTCTCAAGGCAGTTGAGAATGTAAACACCAAGATCGCCAAGGCGCTGGCCGGGATGGACGCCACCGAGCAGCGAGCTCTCGACCAGAAGATGATCGAGCTCGACGGTACCGACAACAAGGGCCGCCTAGGCGCCAACGCGATTCTCTCCGTTTCCATGGCCGCTGCGCGCGCGGCTGCCAACCACTTTAAGCAGCCGCTCTACCAGTATTTGGGAGGGGCCGGGGCGAATCTTCTGCCCGTGCCCATGATGAACATCCTCAACGGCGGCGCGCACGCCGACAACAACGTGGACTTTCAAGAGTTCATGGTGATGCCGGTCGGTGCGAAGTCGTTCTCCGAAGCTTTGCGCTGGGGTGTCGAGGTGTTCCACACGCTGAAGGGTGTGCTCAAGAAGCGCGGCTACAACACGGCCGTGGGCGACGAGGGCGGCTTTGCGCCTTCGGTGAAATCGAACATCGAAGCGATTGAAGTGGTGCTGGAGGCGATTCAACAGGCGGGATATAAACCGGGGAAAGAGGTTGCGATTGCCCTGGATCCCGCCGCCAGCGAGTTCTACCAGGACGGCAAGTACGTCTTCAAGAAATCCGACAAGTCGGCCAAGAGTTCAGACGACATGGTCCGCGTCTGGGCAAAGTGGGTGAAAGATTATCCGATTGTTTCGTTGGAAGACGGCCTGTCGGAAGAAGACTGGGACGGCTGGCAAAACCTGACCCAAGAACTTGGCGGCAAAATCCAACTCGTGGGCGACGACATCTTCGTCACCAACATTGAGTTTTTGCAAAAGGGAATCGATAAGCACGTTGCCAATTCCATTCTGATCAAGGTCAACCAGATCGGCACCGTCAGCGAAACCCTCGATGCGATTGATTTGGCGCGGCGAAATGGATACACGTCCGTCATCTCGCACCGGTCAGGAGAGACCGAGGACACATTCATCGCGGATTTGGCGGTCGCCACGGGAGCGGGGCAGATCAAGACCGGCTCGGCCTCGCGCACCGACCGCATCGCCAAATACAACCAGTTGCTGCGGATTGAAGAAGAACTGGGCGGCGCGGCGAGATTTCTGGGTTTGAAGGCGCTGAACTATAAGGGCTGAAAGCCCCTTTTGATCAGCGTTCATCGCCTCAAATTCTGCGCCGAAGCTTACTCAGAATCCCATGCGATCATCTGCCGAAGGGCCGTACGTCGCCGGCAGCGGCTTTTCATTCAGTCGCAGATACACTCCGAGTTGGGCGCGATGATGCACCAGATGGTTCAGGAACATGGTGCGATAAGCAAGAAATCGTGACCCGCTAAAGATGGTCTTACCTTGAAAGCTCAGCTTCCAGGGCTGCGTCCAGGCGTCGTCTTTCATGCTTTGCAGCGCGGCCCGGGCCTTGGCCACGTTTTCATCAAAAGCCTTGAGCAGGCCTGCCAACTCAAACGGAGGACGTGTGCGGGCAGGACCGCTGCCGAAATCCAACTCCGGAGTCGTCAACACGGTGGTGCCAAACCCAGCCAGTTCCGCCACGTGCGGCGCCAGGTTGCCCAGCGCCATCGACTTGGGATGAGGCGCAAAATCTTTTTTGTCAAAGGGAACCCGCTCCAGTGTGATCCGTGTAGTCTGCATCTCGTGGTCGAATTCCGGCAGTAAGAGTTCGCTAATCGGCATGAAATTCCTCCGGCGTCAGTATAAATTGAAACTGGTTTGTATGCCCGTGCCGATCCGTGCAAATTTGCAGCCCGCCCTGAGAACCAATTTGAAACTCTCGCTCCTCTCCTGTAGATTCTCTTCTTGCCGTTTTCTCTGTGACTCTGTGACTCTGTGGTGAAATATATTCTCCGATCCGTGTTCATCCGTCAAAATCCGTGGCTGGTCTTGAACTAGCCGGAAGCTAGGAGCTGCCATTGCGTCCCAAACCACTCGTTCTCATCATTCTCGACGGCTGGGGATACCGCGCCGAAACTAAGGCTAACGCCATCGCGCTGGCCCGCAAGCCGACTTACGACCGCTTGCTGCGCGAGTACCCCAATACGCTCATTCACACCAGCGGTAAGTATGTCGGCCTGCCTGACGGTCAGATGGGCAACAGCGAGGTCGGCCATCTCAACATCGGCGCCGGGCGCATCGTACACATGGACAGCACCCGCATCGAGCTGATGATTCAGAATGGCGAGTTTTTCTCTCATCCTGTCCTGGTTACGGCCATGAAGAATGCCCGCAGTGGTGGCCGACGCTTGCATCTCTTCGGTCTCGTCTCCGATGGCGGCGTGCATTCCTATCAAACCCACCTCTACGCCCTGCTCAAAATGGCCAAACAGCAAGGGGTTGACCGCGTCTTCGTCCACGCTTTCATGGACGGCCGCGACACCCTGCCCACCAACGGCGCCGGCTATCTGGAGCAGCTCGAGCAGAAAATGCGCGAGTACTCGACCGGCACAATCGCCAGCGTCAACGGCCGTTACTTCGCCATGGACCGCGACCGCCGCTGGGAGCGCATCGCCAAAGCCTACAACGCCATGGTTAACGGAGACGGCGAAGGAGGCAAGTACGTGGACGCGGTCCAGGGAGTAAAGACCTCCTACAACAGCGGCGTCACTGATGAATTCACGGTTCCGTTCGTGTGCGTGGACAACCGCGGCGAGCCGTTAGCCACCATTCGCGACGACGATTCCTGCATCTGTTTTAACTTTCGCGCCGACCGCGTGCGCCAGATCACCCGCGCCCTTACCCGCAACAGCGGCCTGAACGAAAAAGGCGGCCGCGACCTTCCGGGCGCTGACGATCTCGACGCGACGATTCCGCGCGACCGGGTCCCCAAGAACCTGCACTACGTTTGTATGACCCGGTACGACAAGAATTTCAGTCTGCCGGTCGTTATCCCGCCCGAGTCGATGAATAACATTCTTGCCAATGTCATGGCACAGATGAATATGCGTAACCTGCGCGTGGCCGAGACCGAAAAGTACGCTCATGTGACCTATTTCTTTAACGGCGGCGTGGAGCAGCCATTTCCCGGCGAGGATCGAGTTCTTGTGCCCTCGCCCAAGGTTGCTACCTATGATCTGAAACCGGAAATGTCCGCCGCCGGCATCGCCGATGCCGTCATCAAGGCCGTCAACGACAGCGCTTTCGACGTCATCATTGTGAACTTCGCGAATGCGGATATGGTTGGCCACTCCGGCAAAATCGAACCGACCATCACAGCCGTCGAAGTCGTCGATGCCTGCCTGGGCCGCATCGAACCCGCGGTTCGGGCAAAAGGCGGCGCCATGCTGATCACCGCCGACCACGGCAACGCGGAAATGATGATCGACCCTGCCACCGGTGGCCCGCACACCGCGCACACCACCAATCCAGTGCCGTTCATCGTCGTCGCAGAAGACAGCAAGCAATTCACACTCAAGGCCAACGGCTCGCTACGGGATATTTCGCCGACGATTCTCGGCATGCTCGGTCTGGATGAGCCCAGAGAGATGACAGGAACAGACCTGCGCGTGAAGAAGATCGTCGCCCGATGACCCGATCTCCAGATCTCCGATGCTAAAGCTTCTCATTGTTCTTCATCATCGTTTCGAACTCTGGAACGCGCCTGACTGGTTTGCCCAGCGCCTCCAGGGCGATTTCCCGCAAATCGAAGTCGTCCACTTCGCAAGCTACGATGGCATCGAACCCCACCTCCGCGATGCGGAAATCATCGTCACCTGGTCACTCCGCTGCGAGCAATTCACACTGGCCAAGCAGCTCCGCTGGATCCACTCGCCCGCCGCTGCGGTTCACCAGTTCATGTTTCCCGAACTCATTCAGAGCGACGTTATCCTCACCAACGCCCGCGAAGTCCACGGCCCTGTTGTTGCCGAACATGTGATTGCGCTGGTCCTCGCCCTCGCCAAACAAATCCCCCAGGCAGTCCGCCTGCAGCAAAAGCACACCTGGGGTCAGGAGATCGTGTGGCACGGATATTCCCGCCCGCATGAAATCGCCGGGGCCACACTTGGTTTGGTTGGACTCGGCAGCATCGGCCGCGAGGTGGCCAAACGCGCCGCGGGGCTCGGTATGCGGATTATCGCGACCCGTGAGAACCCAGAGAAGGGAAGGCCTGACGGCGTCGGGCAGGTGTATGCCTCGACCGAAATCAACACTCTGCTCGAACTCTCCGACTACGTTGTGCTCGCGGCCCCTACCACTCCGGCCACCACCGGACTCATTAACGCCAAACGCCTCGCCCACATGAAGCCCGATGCGTTCCTCATCAATGTCGGTCGCGGTCCTCTGGTCGACGAAGCAGCCCTTGCGGTTGCTTTGCGCAGTAAAAAGATCGGCGGCGCCGCCCTCGACGTCTTCGACCAGGAACCGCTCCCTGCCGAGTCTCCGCTTTGGGACCTGGAAAATCTGCTGCTTACGCCGCACACCGCTGGTCTGACTGACAGGCTCTGGGAGCGGCACTACGCTCTTATCTCTGAAAACCTACGCCGTTACCGGGCCCACCAGCCCCTGCTCGCCCTGGTAGACAAAACAAAAGGCTACTGATCCCGCTTCGACGATACCCCCGAGGAGGTTACTTCCGTTTCGCCGGACCCCTTGCTTCTTATCGCCAGCCGGTTGCCAAAACACTAAAATCGAGGGCAGGTTATGAAACGGCAGATCATGCTTTACATCTTCCAGGCGACGGCGCTCTTCTGGGCCTTGGCCGTCTGCCTGCGCACCGTCGACCTGGGCTGGAACCCGTTTGCCGGCATCGGCCTGGGAATGTTCGGCGCTTTGCCCATTTCCTTTCTTGGCATACGCATCCACTCCAAACACGCACAGCCGCACGACCAAGTCTCCGCTTCCTGAATCAAGCAACCAGTTCTTGCATCCCGTCGCCCTTTCCAACATCTGATCTAGGACACGCCTGTACAATGAGGCGTTGACTTTACATGCCTCCCATCGTCCAAAGCTGTCAGGAGAACTGCCAGTGAAGTCGGAGTGTTTACCCTTCAGCCAGATTCCGCATACCACGCCGCTTTTCTCCGACTTCCTTTCAGACCACTCCAAAGTCCGGCACTTCTATCCGCGTTCCCCGTACTTCAACCAATGGATGAAGCAGGAATCCGCGGCCATTCGCTACGATGCCGCCCGACGGGAACGTGTGGCTGCCATTCTGCTGCGCCAGAATGAAGGGTGGCACGCGTCTCCCAAGACCTTGGAGAACATTCGCCGTTTTCGCGCGGGCGCCGCGACTGCGGTTACGGGCCAGCAAGTCGGTCTGCTCGGCGGTCCGCTGTTCTCGATTTTCAAAGCCCTGACCGCTGTCAAACTCGCGGATGTAGCCACCAACAACGGCGTCGAATGCGTTCCGGTTTTCTGGCTCGCGACCGAAGATCACGACCGCGAAGAAGTCAGCCGGGTATCGCTGCCCGGGCCCGATGGAGCCTTACAGACGATCGCTACCACGACCCAGGGCCTGCCCAACGCTCCGGTCGGAACTCTCAAATTTGGAGATGAGATTCAGGTAGCGGTGGATGCGGCGACGGCCTTGCTCGGTGACTCGGAAGCCTTGTCCAGCCTGCGCGCCTGCTATCAGCCCGGCGACACTTTCGGTACGTCGTTCGCGCGGCTGTTTGCTCAATGGTTTGGCGAGTGGGGCGTGATTCTGCTCGATGCTTCGGATCCTGAACTCCATCGCGTCGCCGAGCCCATCTATCGCGCCGCCATCGAACGTTCCGGAGAACTCGAAGAAGCCCTGCTTGCCCGCGGACATGAATTGGAATCGGCTGGCTATCACCAACAGGTCAAGATCGTGGCTTCGTCTTCTCTCTTGTTCAGCTTGCATAAGGGCGCGCGTGTCTCCATCCATCGCCGCAGCGCTGATTTCGTAATCGATCAGGAAACCGTTTCCCGGGCACAATTGCTCACCCACCTGGCTTCGGAGCCGCAGGATTTCAGCGGCAATGTACTGCTGCGTCCTGTGGTGCAGGACTATCTGCTGCCGACGCTGGCTTATACTGGCGGCTCCGCCGAAGTCGCCTACTTTGCCCAGGCCGCGGTAGTGTACGAAGCGCTGCTGGGACGAGTCACACCCGTAATCCCACGCTTTTCCGCAACCCTGATCGAACCCAAGCCGAAGAGCTTGCTGGAGCGCTACGGTCTTGCCTTCACCGATTTGCTTGGCCCCGAGCCGGTGCGCGAGAAACTGGCTGCCCAGGCTCTGTCCAAAGACTTGCAGTCAGCCTTCGAGCGCGCGCAAGCTTCTACGCAACAGTCGCTCGCGGCTATTCGCCAGTCTCTGGAACGCCTGGACAAGACTTTAGTGGATGCGGCCAACAACGCGGAATCGAAGATGCTGCATCAGCTGGAGAGTTTGCATGCCCGCGCCGCGCGCGCTGAACTGCGCCACAGTGAAATCCTCGACCGTCATGCCGCATTGCTCAGCAACGCTCTCTACCCTAACAAAGTTCTTCAGGAGCGTGAGATCGCCGGCGTTTATTTCCTGGCACGCTACGGCTCCGATCTGCTCCGTAATCTCTACGATTCTATCCACCCCGACTGTGTCGATCATCAGTTGATCTCGCTCTAAAGCGCTACCCGGCCCCCAGCTTCTTCTCCAACTCCTCCAGCGACTCCACTCTCGCCAGCTTCATCTCCCGATACGCTCCCGCCACGTCAAACAGCATTCCCTGCATTCCTGCCCGGGTCGCGCCCAGATAATCCACCGAATAGACGTCGCCGACGTACAAACTAGCCTTGGGAGTCACTTCCATCGCCCGCAGCGCAGCCTCAAAAATCGCCGGATGCGGCTTTTCGTATCCCACCAACCCCGAGTCCGTGATGGTGGCAAAGCAGTCAGCGATTCCACACCGCTCCAGCACTTCAGCAATCTTGCCGTCGGCATTGGAGATCACCGCCAGCGGATAACGCTCGCCCAGCCGCCGCAGCAACTCCCGCGTCCCCGGACGAATCACGCACCAGTTTGCCGACTGCCGCGTCGACTCGACCATCGCGTCACGGACGCCGTCATTCTCCATTCCGAGGTCCGCCAGCAAGCGCTCATAGAACATGAACCAAAATCCATGGTCCGCTGGTTCGCCGTGTTCGACGATGCTGTCGAACTTCTTCTTGGTTGCGCGTTCGATGGCATGCCACTGTTCGAGACTTGGCGAGTGTCCCAGCCGCTCGAGAGGAGCCAGGATATGCTTGCGATCGGGGAAGAGCAGGGTATTGCCGACGTCGAAGAAGATTGTCTTCAGTTGATCTGCCATCTCCTTCATGTTGCCATGCGGGAGTCCAAGATGACCAGGAGTTATGGCATAAGCAGCACTCAGGGCCACTAGTGAAATGCCGAGGTTATACCACCTATCCGACTCCAGCGGAGACCAACTGCTGTCCCCAGCCCGGCTGGGACTGTCGTTAGCCTGGAGGCGGTCTCTGGGAACGATGATGCGTATGAGTGTCAGACGGCCCGTTTGATGAGTTCCTTTTTAGGGTGAGGCACCCCGCCTTGGCGGATTCGCCTACTTTCGTAACCTGTGGCTTCGTAGGACCATGCCGATACAAGGAGCAGGGCATAAAGCTGCGGGCCGCAAATCGGTTGGGCACTGGGCTGGAAACGCGCGATTCGGCCGCCGCTACCCTAACATTTCTCTGCTTGGCGAAAAGGAGACAAAAATGGCTACAATAGACTTTGATAAAGCGATTGCAGCGCACAGTGATTGGAAACGCAAGCTGGCGACCTATATCCGCAAGCCTGACAAGAGCTTGACGGTTGCCGAGGCGGAAGTGGACAGTAAATGCGCACTTGGCCAGTGGATATACGGCGACGGATCGCGATATTCCAGCATGCCAGAATACTCACAACTCAAGAGTGCGCACGCACATTTTCACACAGCGGCTGCACAGATAATCAGTAGAGCGGATTCCGGGCCAGCCCTGACAGAGGATGCCGTGCTGGGTGCCAAGAGTGAATTTGGCCAGTCTTCTACCCAGGTCATCCTCGCGATCAAGGCGATGAGGGAAAAATCGAATTAGTAAGAACCAAAGAGGCGCGCACGACGCGACCGCATAGTCGCCGATGCGGTTATCGCTACAGGGGCTTCGGTGGATAGTTGATCGGTGAGCTGACGGCACATGGTATCCAGCGTTTCCGGCAGGATCGATCAGACTAGCTCGGCGGGGGCAGACTCCCACGCCCGCGAGCAATTGCGCCCAGCAGCCTTCGCCGTGTACATTGCCTGATCTGCGCGCTCTATGGATTCCTCAACGCTTACCTCCGATTCGACAGCAGCAATGCCGCAAGAAGCCGTGACGCGGATGAGGGTTTCGTTGTGGTAAATGGGCGTTTCAGCGAGTCCCTCACGAAGGCGGTCAATGACATAGAGAGCCAGTTCCGTTCCTGTGTTTTGCAGGCTGACAACGAATTCTTCTCCCCCATAACGAAACACCTTGTCATAGGGCCGCAGATGGTTCATGGCATACTGGGCGGTTGCAACCAGCACGCGGTCACCCGCCAGATGTCCATGGGTATCGTTGATCGCCTTGAAGTGGTCAAGGTCGATCATGACCACGGAACATGGCATGACCCGACGCTTGACCAGTGCCTGGAGCTCGCGGAGAAGCGTCAATAGGTGGGAACGATTGTTCGCACCCGTCAGTGGATCGAGGTTTGACCGCAAATCCTCCAGCTCACGCTTCAGAGTATTGACTTCCAGACGCATGTGTTTCAGGGCGCCCGCGAAGACTTCGTAGTCTGCTAGTGCGGTCGGTGTTCCGGCGGCGGCATCCTTCAGGAGGCGGGCAGCCAGTTGGTGCATGCGCCTGTGCTGAGCCTCGATGGCCGGGTACGAAGCATGTTGGCCCAAGAGCCTTTCCCCATCACCATACAGCCACTGGCCGAACCGGCACTTGCGGAAAGCCTCGTCGTTGAGATCCTTCTCATCACAGGACAGGCGGCAGACTAGCGTCGTGGCCAGCTCGTCATACCAGCGTTCATGGTTGTGAATGGCTTGCTCAACGTTCGAAATCAAGTCCTGAATTTCGGTCGGAGTAGGATTAAACATAGGGAACGACCCACGGCCTTCCTTGCGTCAACAGGATCCCATGTCAACTCACCAACCATTTATCGGCTCACTTGGGACGCACTTTAGCAATTACCGCCTTGGCGACTGATCCCGCTTGTCGAAGCGATGGGCTGGCCACCTGCCCCGGCTCAAGTTTCTTCTGTCGGTGACGATGCAACTACAAATGGCAATCTTGCGGTCGAGCAAGGGTCATGGCCTTCAAAGCCAAAACAGGAATGGCAGGGAGGTGAGTTTATGAATCGGAAAACGCGTGCAATCGGAGGGCCGGGGTCGAGTTCCAGAGTCGTCGCATTCTGCACTTTGGCCCTAGTGGCCGTGCTGGGTTCGCCTATTCTAGGGCTGGCCCAAGGGTTGAACTGGCAAGGTCAGACCGGTGCTTTCATTACCCCGTTCGCGTACAACAGCGCATCGCCCGACCACAGCATAGGCAGACCTCAACTGAGCTTTCATTACCTCGATGCCGGTGAAGTCATTGGCGGCATGTTTCAAACCTCGATCACCGTCGGACTATTCAATCGCACCGAATTCGGCTATACCCGCACCCTCGACTCTGCCGGCTCCTCCCCCAGCCTTAGCCCATTGTTCGCCAACGGCTTCAACACTGTGCACGGCAAGGTAATGTTGCTACGGGAAAAGCAATGGAAGAAGCCATACCTGCCCGCAATCTCTCTGGGGTTTGTCGCCCGGACCCAGGTCCGGCGTGTGGGCGGAGTCCTGGATGGCCACGACACCTCCAACGGCGACGTCTACCTGGTGGCCACTAAGATGGTCACCCAGATGAAGGCGCTCCCGGTCCTGCTGAACCTGGGTGTCCGGGGAACGAATGCCGCGGTGATGGGAATCGGGGGCAATGCGCCAGACTGGCAGGGTCGTTGCTTCGGCGCGGCGGGGTTTGTACTCAAAGCGCCGTTTCGTAGCCGCGTCGTCGTAGGCTCGGAGGCCGCCCAGGAACCGCACTACCTTGCAGGCCTTCCCGGCGCCACGGTTCCCACCTCGCTCACCTACTTTGCGCGCCTTCTGCCCGTTCCTGAGAAGGGGAGGCTTAATATTGACGTCGGGGTAGCGCAGTCGGTGGGAAAGATCATGCCGGGGGTGGACATCCAGGCCCGTAGCCGTTTCGCAACCGGGGTTTCCTATCAGTTCTGAACGCGCGCCCCGTGCCGCCGTATCCACGCGTACGCCACCGGCCCGGAAATCAGGCTTAGCGTTCCCCACAGGCGCGTTGAGGGATCGCTATTGAACAACGCCCAGGCGAACAGCAACATCGGCAGGATCATAACGGTGAGCGCACCCAGGGTTCCGCCGCCCACGCGAAAACTACGGGGCAGGTCGGGATACTTGCGGCGCATTTGCCAGAATGAAATCAGCGTTAGCGTGGAAGTGGCGATGCGCGACCAGGCATACACGGCGATGAGTTGCGGAACGCTGAACACTGCCAACCCCGCGCAAAACGCCGTGGTTAACAGGATGGAGCGCGCCGGCGTGCCGAAACGGTGGTTGATCCGGGCTAATGACGGATGGAGGTAGCCATCCTCGGCCATAGTGAGCGGCACTCGCGTCACCGACAGCATGGTGCTCTCGAGCAATATGAAGTTGGCGATAGCTGCGGCGGCAAACATCGCCGTGCCTAAGCCTGCGCCGCCCACCAGACGGGCAGCGGTGACCATGTATCCGGTCTCCCACACCTGCCAGTTGCCCAGCGCTGCCAGACCGGCTGCCAGGGTGCCGGCATAAGTCGCGATGGTCAGCGGAATCACGAGGGCGAGGCCGAGCGGAAAATTGCGCCGCGGATTTTCCACTTCTTCAATCACCGTTGACAGCTGTTCGTATCCGGCGTAGGACCACAGGGCTAGAGAAAGTCCGACCCCGTAAGCTTCGCGCCAGGGCCTTCCCGCCGGGAAAAACGGATGAAACGGATTGAAATGCGCCTGGTGGTAGCCGAGGACAATGAAAGCGATCACCGGAATGAACGACGCCACCAGCAAAAGCAGCGTGAGTTGGCCGACCAGGCGAATTCCGAGAACATTAATAAGCGCAACCAACCCCAGGAACAAAACCGCGACGACCCAGTGCTGCAAGCGGGAATGCAGTGGGATCCAGGCGTTGAGGTAGTCGGCCATGGCCACGCCATAGGAGGCGCTCATGAGAAAAGTGCCAGTCCAGTTCCACCAGCCAGTTTGAAATCCCCAGAAGTCGCCGAGAGCAGCCCGGCTCCAGCGATAGAACCCGCCTTCCACCGGCATGGCAGTGGCCATTTCCGCCGCTGCCAAAGAAATTGGGACCGCAAACAGCAGAGGCACAACCAGCAGAAAAGTCAGCGCCAGGCCGGGGCCAGAGGTGGAGATCATGGACTCGAACCCGAACGGGCCGCCGGTACAATATGCAAACAAAACTGCTACGAAGGGAACCAGCCCAATGCGGCGAAGATTATGAGTGGGCGCGGGAAGGGAAGTTGGGGTGTGTGACTTTGGAGGTGCGGAAGACACTTTCGATCACTCCGCTCAAGTTAGGCTGGCTTGGTTGGAAAACTCAGTCTACCTGCTCAGCGTCGCGCTTCTTACCGTACGCATACGCCAGACCCACGCCTAGGGTCATGAACCCAACCGGAGGCACCAGCAGCACCAGGATGCCGCGGCTGATGGCGCGTTGTCCGTCTTTGGTCGTTCCGGCAGCATTGCTGTAACACATGGCGCAGCCCTGACCAAGGGCCGGCACTGCCCAAAGCAGACCCATGAACGCCAGTAGTAACCATCGCTGTTTCATTTCACTCCCAGGTGGACAATGCGGAATGCGTCCGCGAAAAATACACACATCAGGCAGAGGCAGATAGTCACCGCCGACATCATCACCCATTTCATGGCAGCGACTTCGTACTTCAGGTGCATGAACCAACCGATAATCAGCGCCGACTTGATGACCGACAAAATCATGAGCGCTTCCAGCATCCGAACCGGCTGAAATACCTGGTTGTAAGCCAGCGCTACTTCCGCCGCCGTCAGGACCAGCAGCGCGCCCCAGACCCAGAAATATTGACCCTTGCCTTCATCGTGATGGGTGTCAACTGTGTGCATCGTGAATCCTCTATTCTCGTAGAGACGTTGCTTACGACGTCGGCTATCCCGTGATCCGCGTGGACATCAGATACACCAGCGGGAAGATGAACATCCACACCAAGTCCACAAAGTGCCAATATAGCCCGGCAATTTCCACATCGTGCGCGTCATAGTCCCTTGGCTTGAGGAACATAATCATTCCTGCCACGATTGCGCCGATCAAAATCACATGCGCTCCGACATGAAACACACTGTCCGCCGGTGTTCCCAGCCACGCCGCCAGCCAGCAAATCAGCAGGATGGGCAGGAACTTCTTTCGCAGCGCCACCACCCCCAGGTAAATCACGCCGATGGTCACGTGCATCATGTGCATACCGGTCAGAGTAAAAAACGTCCCGCCAAACTGTTGCACCGTGGACGACCACGGATTCTTCGACGGGGTCATGCCTTCGGCGATCAGCTTAGTCCACTCTATGCTGTGCAGCACGATGAACGCTGTGCCAAAAAGCATGGTGAACAGAATCCAGTTCCGCGTCCAACTGCGGTCGCCGCGCCGCGCCGCCAGCACCCCCAGCACCATGGTCAGAGAGCTGGACAGCAAGCAACCCGTCATGATGGTGGCGTTGATGATGCTTTCTTTGTGAAACGGCGTGGGCCAGTCGGGATTCGAAATCCGCCCGTAGCTGTAGGCAAACAGTAGCACTCCGAACGTCAGCGTGTCGGAGAGCAGGAACAGCCACATCCCGATCTTTTTCGAATAGGCGCCAAACAGTGACGGTTCGTAAACTCCCGCCATCCCATGTGACACCGCCATATCGGACATTGTTCAGTCTCCTCCAGATTTCCCTTTGTGTACCTTCGTGTCCTTTGTGGTTAATGCTCTTACCGCACAAACCACATAAGCGAAAAGATTCCAAGCCACAGCACGAACATGAAATGCCAGTACCAGGCGGTCACATCCACCACGATGCGCCGTCCCTCAACCGGCCGATGCAGCAGCGAAACCGCCGCCGCATACAACAAAACCAGCACGCCGCCCAGCAGATGCACTCCATGCGTTGCGGTCAGCAAATACACAAACGAACTGCTGGCGCTGGTCGCCAAATAGAACCCTCGGTCCGCCAACTCACGCCACGCCAGCCATTGCCCGGTCAGAAACCCCATCCCCAATACCACGGTCACCGCCAGCCAGGGGAACCCACTTTCCCGTCCTAATGACACGCCGGGAATCGACTTTACCGGAGCCAACGCCGCCTGCCGCGTGATCTGCCGCCGCGCCAACTCCGCCGTCAAACTGCTCGCCGCCAGCAATGCAGTATTGAGCAGCAACAGCGCCAGCGGAAGCTGTACCGGAATCCAGTCCTGAATATAGGTACCGGTGTGATCGTCAAAAGTTGGCAGTCCCCGGCGCACAATGTAGGCGCTGGTCAGCGAAACAAAAATCATGGTGACCGAAGTCAGCCCGATCGCCAGGCCCACGCGAACCCGGCGCAGACGCTGCCCGTAGTCCGGATAGCCCTCCCCGCGCCCGCCGTCTCCGCCACCACCGCGAACCGGCGGATGAGTTCCACCCCCGTCCTGACCCGTCTGCGGAACCCGAATTGTTGAACTGAACGTCGCCATGCTTGTGTGGGGCGGACACTCTTGTCCGCCGAATTCCTAGTGCGCCGGCACTCCCGCCGGATCCGTCTGCATCACGTAATCTTTGGCTGCTCCCGGCACGCTGTACTCATACGGCCCGTGATAAACCACCGGCGTATGTCCGCCAAAATTGTCGTGCGGTGGCGGCGTGGACGTCGTCCACTCCAGCGTGGTCGCTTCCCATGGATTGTCGCTTGCCTTCGGGCCCTTGAACATACTCCAGAACAGATTGACCACGAAGATCAACTGCGCCGTAATCGTTACGAAAGCAACATAGGTAATAAACCGATTCAGCGGCATCAGCTGTTGCAGATACGCCACTTCGGTGAATTGCGAATAGCGCCGCGGCTGTCCCGCCATACCCAGGTAATGCATGGGCATGAAGATGGAATACGTCCCGATCAGCGTAATCACGAAATGAACTCTGCCCCAGGTCTCGTTCATCATTCGGCCGAACATTTTCGGGAACCAGTAATACGTTCCCGCGAACATGCCGAAGATCGCGGCCACGCCCATGATCAAATGGAAATGTGCCACCACGAACGCAGTATCGTGCAGCGGAATATCGAGCACCGGTTGGGCCAGAAACGGTCCGCTCAATCCGCCGGAGACAAACAGGGAAACGAAGCCGATGGCATAAAGCATTGGCGTCTGGAAGCGAATCTTCGCCTTGTAAAGCGTTCCCAGCCAGTTGAACGTCTTGATGGCCGAGGGTACTCCGATCGCCATGGTCATGATCGAAAACGCGAACGCCGAATAGGGGCTCATGCCGCTCATGAACATGTGGTGTCCCCAGACCACAAAGCCCAGAATGCCAATAGCCATGATGGCGTACACCATCGCTTTATAGCCAAAGATCGGCTTGCGAGCGAACGTGGAAAGCAGTTGCGAGGCCACACCCATGCCCGGCAAGATGGCGATATACACTTCCGGATGTCCGAAGAACCAGAACAGGTGTTGCCACAGCAGCGGCGACCCACCTTTGTGTCCCATCACCTGACCGTTGACGACCACCAGCGGCACGTAGAAGCTGGTCCCAAGATTGCGATCGAGCAAGAGCAGAATCCCCGCCGACAACAGAACCCCGAATGCCAGCAATCCCAGAATCGCCGTGATGAACCATGCCCAGCAGGTCAGTGGCATGCGCATCATGGTCATACCTTTGGCCCGCAGATCAAGGATGGTGGTGATGAAGTTCAGCGCACCCATCAACGACGCGATACAGAAAATGGCAATGCTCGTAATCCATAGGTCCGCGCCCAGTTGTTCACCGGGACCGGAATTGGTCAGAGCACTGAGCGGTGCGTAGCCCGTCCAGCCGTGCAACGGCGCTCCGCCGACAGCGAAAAAAGCGGCCAGCATGACCACGAAAGCCACGAATGTCGTCCAGAATGAAAGCATGTTCAGGACAGGGAACGCCATGTCCGGCGCGCCGATCTGGATGGGCAGAAAGTAATTTCCAAACCCGCTCTGCGGCGCCGTCGTCAGCACAAAGAACACCATGATGGTGCCGTGCATGGTAAGCAGTTGCAGATAGGTCTCGGGTTTGATCTCGCCTATTAGCGGCAGCATGGCAGTCGGCCAGATCATGTGAATGCGCATCAGCAGCGACAGAAACATTCCTACAAATACCGCCACCAATGCCAAGAAGTAATATTGCAAGCCGATGACCTTGTGATCCAGACTGAAAACATATTTCCGGATAAAGCCCTGAGGGGCCGCGTGCGCGTGAGCATCCTGGGCAACCATTATTGTTTCTCCGCCTCCCGTGCGGCCAGCCATTTGTCGAAGTCTTCTTGGCTCACCACGTGCACCATACCGTGCATTTTGTAATGACCAAGCCCGCACAGTTCCGCGCAGGCGATTTCATACTCTCCGATTTCCGTTGGGGTGAAGTGCATGTGGATGACAAGCCCCGGCACCGCATCCTGCTTGAACCGGAACGAAGGAACAAAAAAGCTGTGGATCACGTCCACCGCCCGCAGGGTCAAATCAACCTGCCGGTTCACCGGCAGATACATGGTCCCGGTGACCACGTCGTCCTTGGACGCGGGGTCGGTCGTATCCAAGCCGAGCGCAGCTTCGTTGCCCGCCGATGGATCCATCAACTTAGGCTCGGTCCGCCCGTATTTTCCGTCCGCGCCCGGATAGCGGAAATACCAGGCAAACTGCATGCCCGTCACTTCCACCGGGACCGCACCCGGACCCGCCGGTTCAAAACGCTCACTCGCCCATACGTGGCTGCCCATCAGGTTCAGCCCGATGAAAAGAATGGCAGTCAGCGTGGTCCAGATCAGCTCGAGCTTGGTGTTGCCGTGGGAGTACTCCACCGGGCCGTTGTTGGCTGCGGCGCGATACTTCCACACCAGATAACCCAGGGCACCCTGCGCGGCCACGAACACAATTCCCATCAGGACATAGGTCAGGGCGAATTGGTGGTCTATGAATGCCGCGGCTGAAGCCGCGCCGTGTGGAAGCCACCAGGTTTGTGCCACAAAGAAATAAGTACTAAAGAAGGTAATCAGCCAGATGATGACGAGCAGTGCCAGCCCCATCTACAGAACCTCCGAAGATCTTGCTATGTGCATTCCGCTGCGCCCCACAAAAAAGAAAGTGTTGTTGGCCCGGAAGTTTATCACAGGTGCAAGCGACCTGAGCAAATTGCGATTGCGATTTTGGTTCCCCCGCTTGGAAAACCGCAAACTGAGAACCCAGAACTAGGAACTGACAGGCTGGTTCCCGTGTCTCTCAAATCCCCGCCGCTCGGCTTGCTGCCACGATACAATTTCACCTCTATGCCCAGGAAATCTCACGGTCATGGCCACAGCACCCGCTACGTCCGCTTGCAGAAGAACTGCTGCTTTGCCTGCGGCAAGAACAATCCCGAAGGCATGCGCCTGAAGTTCACCTACGATGAAGACCGCGATGGCTTCGTCTGCCGCTTTCGCCTGCGCAAGCGCTACACCGGACCGCCGGGCCACGCCCATGGCGGCATTATCGCCACCATCCTCGATGAAGCCATGGGCAAGGTGAACAAGTTGCGCCACGTCGTGGCCCTCACCAAGCAAATCACCGTGGACTACCTGAAGCCGGTGCCCCTCAATAAACCCCTGCGCGTGGAGTCGCGAGAGGTCCGCGTGAAAGGACGGGAGCACATCAATATGGCGGAGATTCTGAATCAGAAGGGAGAAATCCTCGCCCGCGGCCAGGGCCTCTTCATCGCCATCGATCCCCACAAGATGTTCACCAAGTTTGTGGATCGCTAGCAGCGGCAGCCACACACGCTTAGATTCCCACGATTCGGGTTACAATGTCCGGCGTCCGAATCATCGAGGTGGACGCGTGAATACTAGCAAACGAGTCTGGCAAAACTTCGCTGTGGTTCTGCTCTTCGCTGTAGCCAGCTCGACCGTGGCCAACGCCCAAGGCGCACTCAAGACCATCGACAACCCCAAAGGCGGGCGCATTATCTACGGGCAAGTCGATGGTCAAAGCACCGAGGCGGGAGCCATGGGCGCGGTGTTGCGGTCGCTGCACAATCAGTATGGAGACAAACCGCAGGTGGGGAAGTTGTTCCAGGTTCGCGGCACCAATTCGGTGGCCGCCTTTTTCACCATGGTCAACCGGAACCAGGGCAATATGCATTTGGCAGGAATGCTGATTGCATGCCGCACCTCTGGCAATCGCGTGGAAGCCGCGCTCATGACTGATGAGGCCGCACGCTTTGGCTCAACCATTAACCCCATGCTTAGCAAACTTTTCAGCGTCTGGCGGCCAAATGGAAATGCGCCTCCTTCCCAGCCAGCCGGCGCTGTGGACAAAGCGGCCGCACTGAAGCCCTACACGCTTCCCGACCGCTCCGCCTCGGTCTCGCTGCCCGAGGGCTGGAATGTGCTGCCGGCGAGCGGCGGGGGAACCGTCATGGCGCAAGGCCCCGACGGCTCGGCAGTCGCGCTGGGCTATCCCTATCTGGCCAGCGACACCAACAATCCGAGCGTCCGACAAACCATGGCCACCTTGCAGCGCGGCGGCTTGCGCAATACCTCGTACGCTCACGCTCTCTATTACCCTTACGGCGGAGACTTGGGCAGGACCTTCGAGGATTTGCTTCAGATGGCCCGCAAGAATCAGGGGGAGGCGCCGGTCGCGATCAAGATTTCCAGCGAAACCGCAATGCCGGTTTCCGGCGCTTTGCGCTGCGCCCATCTGCACGGGCAAATTGATGCTCAGGACGGAACGGGCATGCGGGAAATGAATACGGTATTTTGCAGCGCGCCGCCCGGACCCCACGGCAGCTACATGAATCTCGCTTATCACACGGCTGTCCCTCTTCGATTTGCCGACCAGGAACGTGGAACCATGGAAGCGATTCTGGCCAGCTTCAACGTCAACCAGGCCATTGTCCAATCGCAGGCGAATGCCATCGCTGCGCCGGCCATCGCGGCGATTCACCAGATCGGCAGGCAAGCGGCGCAACAGGCTGCCGATGCCCACGCCGCCGAAGATGCCCACAACGCGGCCGTCGAAAAGCGCTGGGATGCTCAGGACAAGAGTAACCAGGCGTTTAGCAATTATTTGCTCGACCAGACTGTCATTCAGGACAACCAGCTGAACGCCCACGGCACGGTCTGGAACCAGACCGCCGATGCCATGGTGAAGAACGATCCCCAGCGCTACGAGTACGTGAACACGCCGAATTTCTGGAAGGGGATTGATTATTGAAGAGTGAAAGGGCGGGCGCCTCGCTACTTGCATTTCTCCAACACTGTTGCCAATTCGTCTACGCCTCGCCGCAGTTCTCGTCCATCGACCGCGGCAAACCCCAGCACCAGACCATTCGGACGCGCCCGCCCGTACGCATATCGTCCCAGCGGCACCACTTCCACATCGCGTTCAGCCGCTGCTTTTGCCACCCATTCAGCCGAAATCCCCCGCCGCAACCAGCCCACCGTCCGCAACCCAGCTTCCACGTCGGAAATCTCCAATAACCCTCCCAGTTTTTGTCGAGCTGCATCCACCAGCACTCCCAGTCGCTCCGCGTACAGCTCACGCATTCTGCGCACATGCCGCGCAAAGTGTCCTTCCACAATAAAGTCACAGAGAATCGCCTGGTCAATCAGCGGCGGATGATGCGTGCTCACCGATCCCGCCGCCCCAAAAATGTCCACCATGTCGGGCGGCGCCACCAGATATCCCAGGCGCAGCGCCGGGAACAGCGCGTCAGTGAAGCTGCCCGCATAAATCACCACTCCTGCCCGGTCGAGACCCTGCAACGCCGGAACCGGCCGCCCGGAGTAGCGATACTCGCTGTCGTAGTCGTCCTCGAAAATGACCGTTCCCGACTGTCGCGCCCACTCCAACAGCGACAATCTCCGGCGCAGGCTCATGGTCACGCCGAGAGGGAATTGGTGCGCCGGAGTCACATAGACGAGGCGCGGACGCGGCCAGCGCCGTTGTCCAGATGCAAGGTCCAGACCCTCCGCATCCACCGGCACTGGGCAAATCTTCGCTCCTACCGCAGAGAAGCTGGAAGCGGCTCTGGGATATCCGGGCTCTTCCATCCACACCGGATCGCCGGGATCAAGCAACAAGTGCGCCGCCCGATCCAGCGCCTCCTGCACGCCGGAAATGATCAAAACCTGCTCCGCCGAGCAGTTCACACCCCGCGCCGTGTTCAAGTACTCGGCGACCGCGTCGCGAAGCGGCCGATATCCCAAAGCTTCCCCGCCCGCCAGTAGGTTGGTCGAAACCCGTCGCAATCGTCGCGTCGCCACCTGCGCCCACAGATCCGCGGGAAATGCATCGAGCGCGGGCTGGCCCGCACGGAACGCGCGAGTTGCTGATTTGCCGTCGGCCAGCCTCCGGCCACGAAGTACGTCTCTACTGACCTCTCTGGGCGACTTCTGCAACCTTCGTGCGTAGGCGGACAGTACTATCCGTCGCCTGAGCGCTCTCACTCCCGCTCCCGCTCGCGGCGCTTGCAGCAACTCGTCGGGAAGAGTCTGGCTGACGTATGTACCCGACCCGACGCGGCCCTCGACATATCCCTCCGAGCGCAACTGCTCGAAAGCAGTCACGACCGTAGGCCGCGAAAGCCCGTACTGCACCGCCAGATCGCGCGTTGCCGGAAGTCGCATCCCAGGCCGCAACTGCCCAGCCAGAATTCCCGTCCGCAACTCTTCATACAACCAGCGATAGAGCGGCGTCCCCGGCTTCGGCCCCCGCAGGCTCAGCGGCAATGTGCTGAGTTTTTTTGCCATTAGTTATTCTTTGCGTCCTTCGCGGATCCTTAGCGACCTTTGCGGTCCAAGGTTTCCGATCCGCAAGTGGTATGCATAGATTATACAAAATGGACGTATCCATCTAGCCATTACAAATGTACTCTGAAATCTAAGGAGACAGCCCATGTCGCACAACAACGGAAATTCCACCAGCCTTCGCCTCAAGACCGGCCTCGCCGAAATGCTCAAAGGCGGCGTCATCATGGACGTCACCAACGCCGAACAGGCAGTCATCGCCGAACGAGCCGGCGCGGTCGCCGTCATGGCTCTGGAACGCGTTCCCGCGCAGATCCGTGCCGAAGGCGGCGTGGCCCGCATGGCCTCGCCGAAGAAGATTCGAGAGATCATGGCCGCGGTCTCCATTCCTGTAATGGCCAAGTGCCGCATCGGCCACTTCGCCGAAGCGCAAATTTTGCAGGAACTCGGCGTGGACTACATCGACGAATCCGAAGTTCTCACCCCCGCCGACGAAGCACATCACGTTGATAAGCACGCTTTCAAAGTTCCCTTCGTCTGCGGCGCCCGCAACTTGGGCGAAGCGCTGCGGCGCATCGCCGAGGGCGCATGCATGATTCGTACCAAGGGAGAGGCCGGCACCGGCGACGTGGTCCACGCGGTAAAGCACATCCGGCAGATTGTGCAGGAGATGAAGATTCTGACTGTGCTCGGCGAAGAGGAGCTGTATGCCAAAGCCAAAGAGCATGGGGCGCCGTATGAGTTGATCAGAATTGTGGCGAAAGAAGGGAAGTTGCCGGTACCGAATTTCTCCGCTGGAGGCATCGCCACTCCTGCCGACGCCTCGCTGGT
>JBKQLO010000215.1:0-4719 GCA_052147055.1 Terriglobales bacterium | reverse complement strand
TCTGCGATGGCGGCTCTTGTTGAGAGCTTCGAGAGCCTGGTGGAATCCCAGCGCAAGAAGCTCAGCAAAGAAACATTCAAGAAGGCTGAAGCAAATTTCGAGCGGATCGTCAGTAAAGCCCGCGCTTCTCGCGGACGGCGGCGCGAAACAGCATAACCCACTCCTGCAATTCGTCTTTCGTGACATCCGGCTTGTAAGCCTTCACTGCCGACACAAAATCATCCTCCCCGAGATATTCCGCGATCAGCTCCAGCTTGTCGGCAAATGCCTTCCGACGCTTTTCCGCCTCGCGCTGCTCGCTTGATTTCGGAGGCTTCACCGGTTCGTCTTCAGCATCTGCTCCGCGTGCTTCCGCGAAGTCTCCGTTAACTTCGCACCGCTCAACATGCGGGCCACTTCCTCGGTGCGCTCATCTCTCGTAATGAGGCGAACCGTCGTCTTGGTGCGCTCGCCTGATACCCGTTTCTCGATCACGTAATGATGATCGGCAAACGTAGCGATCTGCGGCAAATGTGTCACGCACAGCACCTGATTCGCCCGCGACAACGCCTTCAGCTTCTTGCCGACGGCTTCCGCCGCCCGTCCGCCGATGCCGGTGTCAATTTCGTCGAACACCATCGTTCTTTGGGCCGACGGCCCGTGCGCCTTCTTGCCAGCCGCTCCGGCCTCGACCGTGGCCTTTAGGGCCAGCATCACCCGCGACAACTCGCCACCAGACGCAATCTGCTCCAGCGGCCGCATCGGTTCCCCGGGATTGGTCGTGATTGAGTACACAACCTGGTCGAAACCTGATGCGGTCCAGTTCCCTTCCTCGTCGCTGCCGCTGATCTCAATCTGAAAGCTGGATTTCATCGCCAGATCGTTGATTTCGGCCTCAACCAGCTTCTCCAGCTTGCGGGCTGCATCGTAACGCTTCTTCGAGATGGCCTGCGCTGCGGCCAGATATTCCTGCGCCGCCTGCGCCAGTTCGCGGCGAAGCTGGCCCAGGATTTCGTCTTTATTCTCCATCTCAGAAAGCTTGCGGCTGACTTCTTCGCCGTTCCGAATCACGTCATCAAGCGCCGGCCCATACTTGCGCTTCAGCCGATCCAGCAGTGCAAGCCGGTCTTCGATCTCCGCAAGCCGTTCGGGCGACGATTGAATGCCACCGGCGTAATCTCGCAGGGTCGCGCCCACATCTTCTACGCTGATGCGGGCGGTCTCAATCGCTTCCAGGGCCTCGCGGAACTTCGGCTCATAGCGCGACAGTTCTTCGATGTGCTTCTGCGCCGTACGCAGAGAAGAAGACGTCGACGCCGGGCCTTCGTACAGCAGGTCAAACGCATTCATGGCTGCGCTGTAAATCTTTTCCGCATTGGCCAACACCCGTTTTTCACCTTCCAGCCGTTCGTCCTCGCCAGGGTGCAGTTTGGCTTCCTCGATCTCGCGCTTCTGAAAGGTCCAGAGATCAAGCAGCCGCAGACGATCCTGTTCGCCGTGTTCCAGTTCGGCAATGCGATTGACGATTTCTTTCCAGCGCGAGAACTGTTCACTGGTTCGTTCAAGTTGAGCTCCAGCGTATGAGTCCAGCAGTTCGAGGCGCGCAGCGGCATCAAAAGAATGGATCGATTCATTCTGCGCATGGATAGTCGCAAGAAACGGCGCAAGTTGCCGAAGCACTCCGACCGTAGCGGGCTGGTTGTTGACGAACACCCGGCCCTTACCGCCGGTCGCTATCTCTCGCCGCAAAATGACCGAAGCATCCTCGCCATCGATTCCGTTGGTTTCCAGGATGCGCGCGACGGTCTTCTCCGTCCCACCTTCAATTTCAAACACCGCCGAGATCACGGCGCGCTCCGCTCCGGTGCGGATTACGTCAGTGGAAGCCTTATCACCCAGAAGGAGAGCCAACGCATCGATCAGGATGGACTTGCCAGCTCCGGTTTCGCCCGTCAGCAGGTTAAGGCCGGCGGCGAACTCCACCACCACATTGTCGATCACGGCGTAATTTTCGAGCCGCAGTTCGGCGAGCACGGTTCGTCCTGAGATACGGAAGTTGAGCGCAGCATAGCATGAAAAGCAGTTGCCAGTGTCCAGTTCTCAGTTCCCAGTTTGCCAACGGGTCAGGGGTTGGAGTTCGTTTATAATCGCAGACAGTACCTCGAAAGAAAAATGCACTTTCCCCCACTGTTGGCAGTCGTGGTCGGCGGCGAGATCGTTGATTTGGTCGGCGAAACCGGTCCGGTCGCCAAGGTTGTTCTCCTTCTCCTCTTACTGTTCAGCGTGATTTCCTGGGCCATCATTCTTTCCAAGTGGAGTCTGCTGCGGCGGGCGCGAGTGCAGAGTGGGCGCTTTGTGCGCGCCTTTCGCAAGGCCCAGCGCCTGCAAGACGTGGCCACCGTTGCGGAGCAGTTCAAACCCAGTCCGCTGGTGGCGGTGTTTGCCGGAGGTTTTGAGGAATACCGCCGGCAGACGGGCAACTCCGGCGGCACGTTAAAGAATCCCATTGCGGTGCAGCGCGCCATGCAGATCGCTGCCTCGGAAGAACTCACTCGCTTTGAGCGCAACCTGCCCTGGCTGGCCATCACCGGTGCAGTGACACCTTTTGTGGGTCTCTTCGGAACCGTCTGGGGCATCATCGACGCATTTCACGGTCTCGGTACTGCGGGAGCGGCTACGCTACGCGCGGTCGCGCCGGGCATCTCCGAGGCCCTGATCACCACCGCTGCCGGTCTGGCCGCCGCCATTCCCGCGGTGATCGCTTACAACCTGATCGGCAGCTCGATCCGCGAACTTGCCGCTCGCGGAGACGACTTCACGCTCGAAATGCTGAACGCCGTCGAACGCCAACCTCAACCCGTGGAGGTGCGCCGGTAATGGCTTTCACCGCCGCCAACGGACGCACTCAGACTTCCCTCTCGGACATCAATATCACTCCTCTGGTGGACGTGGTTCTGGTGCTGCTGATCATCTTCATGGTCACGGCGCCGATCTTGCAGTCGGGGATTGAGGTCAACGTCCCCAAGACCCGCACCGTGAAAGAAATCACCGAGGAGCGGCTGGTCCTCAGCATTGACAAGCAGCAGCGCGTTTTTTTGGGCAACAGTCCCATCAACATCAATGAAATTGCGACCCAACTGCGGGCGAAAATTCGCGATCCGCAACATCAGCCGATTTTTATCCGCGCCGACGAAGACGTGCCCTTTGGCGCTTTCGCCACGGTGATGGACGCAGTGAAGCAGTCGGGCATTACGAACGTCAGTATCGTGACTCAGCCACTGTCAAGCCATGGAAAGCAACGCTGAGATTTTCTTTGAGCACGACCGCTGGGGCCACAACCTGGCCTGGTCAGTGTCTCTGCACGTCCTGGTGGCGGGCTCGATTGTGCTGTATGCCGCCGTGGCCAGCGGCGGCCGGCGTGAAACCTGGGGAATCGGCGGAACCGGAGAAGCCATGGGAGTGACGCTGGTCAGTACGGTGCCGCTTCCGGCGAATCCCACGCAGACGCAAAATGTTCTGGCCAACGAGTCCAAGGGAGTCAGCCAGTCTTTGCCGAAAGTGGAGGAAAAAGAACCAGAAGCCATCCCCATTCCGGACAAGAACACCAAGCTGAAGCCGCGAACTAGCTCTACTCGCCGCAAGCCGCAACCCGAACCTGTGGAGGAGGCCAGCAACGTGGTTCCCTTCGGAGAAGGCGGGCCGGTCAGCGGGCCCTATGGCATTTTCAGCGCAGGCGGGGCCAAGGGGGGATTCGGTTTCACCGGCGGAGGCGGAGATTTTGGCACTCGCTTCGCCTGGTACGTACGGGTGGTGCAGCAAAAGGTTTCGGAGAATTGGCTGAAGTACGAAGTGGATCCAGGAATCACCGAAGCGCGCCGCGTCTATCTTACGTTTGATATCACGCGTGATGGCCGGCCAAGTAACGAAATCGTGGAACAGTCCAGCGGGGTGCCTTCGCTCGATCAATCGGCGGTGCGGGCTTTGCAGCGCATTGACACGTTCGGCCCCTTGCCCTCGGACTATTCCAGCAACAAGGTGTCGGTAGAGTTCTGGTTCGATTACAAGAAATAGCTTCTGGCCAGAAATGAGAATCATGCAAGCAGACAATTCAAATCGGACGCGTTGGGCGCATCTGTTATTTGCTGTCTTGTTGTCGCTGGCGATTTCAGCCGACGCCCAAGACTGGATCCGCACCGGCACTGGTCTGGGCATGGAGAAAGTGCGTCTGGCCGCGCCAGACTTCGCCGCCTCCACGCCAGATCCTCAAAATCCCGCTCTGCTCAAGGTCTTCAACGACACTTTATGGAATGACCTGGACAGCGCGGGAATCTTTGACATGGTGTCGAAGAGCTTTTATCCGCTGGCGGTACCGGGCAATCCGGCCGACGTCCGCTTCGATGCCTGGAACTCGCCGCCACCCAACGCTTCCATGCTGGCGTTCGGAGACCTGGGAGCTTCCGGCAACAACCTGACGGTGCAGGGCTGGCTCTATGACGTAAAGAACATTGCTTCGCCGCAGGTTCTGGGCAAGCAGTACACCGACGCCGCGACTTCCGACGCGGCCCGCCGCACGGCTCACAAGTTTGCCGACGAAATCATTTTCCGCCTGGGTGGCGGCATCGCCGGCATTGCCGAGAGCCAGATCTTCTTCGTCAGCAGCCGCAGTGGGCACAAAGAAATTTGGGCCATGGACTACGATGGCGAAAATCAGCATCAGATTACCCACCTCGGCACCATTTC
>JBKQLO010000214.1:0-13323 GCA_052147055.1 Terriglobales bacterium | reverse complement strand
GCGGTTTCCGATGTCGTTACCCGAGGCGCAGTCGCGCCAGAAATCCGCCAAAGCGTGCTTCTGTGGGTCGGATGTGTGGCAGGGGCGCTCGGAGATGACGAATATCGCAGCAAACTTTCCGCAGCGGGTTTCGAGCAAATCGATATCGAGCCAACGCGAATTTATCGGGCAGAAGATGCGCGTGAATTTCTCTCGGCGGCTGGCGTCGATGTGGATGCGATTGCACCAGAGGTAGATGGCAAATTCCTGAGCGCCTTCGTTCGGGCCGTCAAGCCTGCAAACGCAGGAGCGGAAGCGTGTTGCGGACCGACCTGCTGCAACTAGGAGAGAACCAGTATGCAAGGACATTACAACGCACTATTCCTGTGCACAGGCAATTCCGCGCGCTCCATCATGGCTGAGGCAATCCTCAACTCCAAAGGGCGCCCTAATTTCACGGCTTACAGCGCCGGAAGCCATCCCTCAGGAAAGGTTCGACCGGAAGCATTGAGACAGCTCGAAATGGCGCATTTACCAACCGTGGGTCTGCGCAGCAAGGCGTGGGATGAATTTTCTCTGCCGGGCTCTCCAAAGCTCGACTTTGTTTTTACGGTTTGCGACAACGCGGCGAAAGAGGTTTGCCCAATCTGGCCCGGACAGCCGATGACTGCCCATTGGGGCGTTCCCGACCCAGCGGCGGTTCAGGGAACCGAAACTGAAGTGGAACGGGCGTTTCGCGAGGCGTTTTTTATTTTGGAGCGCAGAATCAGCCTATTGCTCTGTCTTCCACTGAAGACTCTCGACAGCCTTGCACTCAAGAGAGAACTCGACAACATCGGCCAGACGATGGCCCCTGTCACCCAGGAATAGCAATGAATTTCGACAACGAGGCCGCCCTTCGTGGCTTGCCGCATTACAGGGAGCACAGATGAAGGCAACGAATCGGCTCAGTTTTCTCGACCGCTATCTGACCGCATGGATCTTCGCCGCCATGATCGGCGGCGTTGTATTGGGTTGGCTCGTGCCCGGGGTAGTACCGTTTCTGAATCGCTTCAACATCGGCACGACTTCTATTCCGATTGCGGCGGGATTGATTTTGATGATGTATCCCCCTTTTACGAAGGTGCGATATGAGAACCTGCATGAGGTCTTTCGCAACAAGAAGGTGCTCGGGCTTTCGCTCGTCCAGAACTGGGTTGTCGGGCCGATTCTGATGTTTGTCCTGGCCATTGTCTTCCTGCGCGGATATCCGGAATACATGGCTGGACTCATCATGATCGGTCTTGCACGTTGCATCGCGATGGTCATCGTGTGGAACGAACTGGCCCGAGGCGATACGGAATATGCGGCTGGCCTGGTGGCCTTCAATTCTCTCTTTCAGGTGTTTTTCTACTCGCTCTACGCCTGGGTTTTCATTACGGTCCTCCCCGCCAAGCTCGGCCTTCGGAGCACTATCGTTAATGTGTCGATAGCAGAGATTGCAAGGAGTGTTTTTATTTATCTTGGAATCCCGTTTCTCGCGGGATTTCTGACTCGTACCGCATTGGTTCGATCTAAAGGGCAGGACTGGTATAACCGGAACTTCATTCCCCGTGTCAGCCCGCTGACGCTGATTGCCCTGCTATTCACGATTGTGGTGATGTTCTCCCTCAAAGGTGGGTACATAGTTCGCCTGCCCTTGGACGTCCTGCGCATCGCCGTGCCGCTCTTGATTTACTTCGTGTTGATGTTCTTGGTGTCCTTTTACATGGGCAAGAGGTTGGGCGCGGACTATTCCAAGACCACAACACTGGCATTTACGGCCGCCTCCAACAATTTTGAACTGGCGATCGCAGTCGCAGTGTCGGTATTTGGCATCAATTCCGGAGCCGCATTCGCGGCGGTCATCGGGCCCTTGGTAGAAGTACCGGTGATGGTCGCACTGGTCAATGTGTCCCTCTACTTTCAGCGCCATTATTTTCCCAACCCGCAATCGTAAGTGCTTCGAAATCGGATGCCCCTTCGGATGTTATATGTCGGTCCTCTGGTCGGCATGCCGGATGAGAAACCAGCAGGGAGGATCGCCGGAGTGCGGGAAAAGGCTGTGCACGCAGGTCTTCTGCACCGGTGGATCAAAAATAAGCTCGGCCTTCCCGTCTTTGTGCGCCACCTCGTAGTAGTGTTCGACCGTTACGCTGCCAAAGGGCTGACGCTTCGTGGCCAGACGGTATCGAAACACGCAATAGTCCGTAGCATACGCTATTCCCAGCAGGCCCACCCCAGCTAAGAACGATCGCAGAGCGACGCGCCGGAGCCATGCGCCGGATTTGTTGCCTTCGACCGCGTTCACGGCCTGAATTATAACCGCGCGCGAGCCGGCCCGGAGACCGAAGTGTTGACAATTCTTCACAAAAGTCACCCCGATTTACTCTCCCGCACGTCAAAAGTGTGTTGGAATATAAGTGATAAGATGCACCAGAAAGGTCCGGGAGAGAACTGTACCTACCGCTGCGTCTTTCCCCGGAAAGTGTGTCTCAGCTTCGGCATCGAGGCCGGGAAGCTTCAACTTCCATCAGAGGACTGTCCCTCATCGATTTGAGGAGTGCAAGTGACGGAACCAGTAACAGGCGCAGGTGTTTCGAAGAAATCCGAGCAGCCCCCAACCGAGAGTTTAACCACTCACAAGAGCCGCTGGTGGATCTGGCTGATCGTTGTGGTGGTGATCCTTGTCATTGTGGCTATCTGGCAACGCCGCGGTTCCTCCGACGCGAAAGCCAGCGGTGACGCGGCCACCCGCCCCGTTTTGGTGTCTACGGCGACGGCACACCAAGGCGACATCGGGATTTACTTGAATGCCTTGGGCACGGTGACGCCCGTTTATACGGACATGGTGACCAGCCGGGTGCAAGGCGAGATTACGCACGTCTACTATCACGAAGGGCAAATGGTTCGGAAGGGCGACCCCCTCATCGAAATCGATCCGCGCCCTTACCAGGCGGCATTAACGCAAGTCGAGGGACAATTGGCGCACGATCAGGCAGTCTTGAAGGAAGCCAAGATCGATTTGGAACGCTATAAGCAAGCCTTAGATCGCAATGCCATCGCCAAGCAGCAATATGATGATCAAGAGCAGGTCGTGCTGCAAGACGAAGGCACGGTGAAAAACGACGAAGGCCAGTTGGCGAATGCTAAGGTCAATCTGGTATATACGCATATCACCGCACCCATAGACGGGCGCGTGGGACTGCGGCTGGTCGATCCCGGAAATATCGTGCAGGCCAATAGCACCACCGTCCTGGTGGTAATCACGCAGCTTCAGCCCATCACGGTTATTTTCAGCATCGCGGAAGATCAGCTACCCCAGATCCAGCAGCAATTGCGCAAAGGAAAAAAACTGACGGTGGATGCTTTTGACCGTGCGGGGAGCGTGAAACTTGCATCCGGCACACTGCTGACTCTCGATAATGTGATCGACCCGACCACGGGAACCCTGAAACTCAAAGCCATCTTTGACAACAAAGACAAGGCTCTTTTCGCGAGCCAGTTCGTGAACGTCAAACTGCTCGTCGACACGCAACACAATATGACTTTGATTCCTACTCCGGCGATTCAGCGCAACGCCCAAGGCGCTTATGTCTACGTGATTAAGAATGACCAGACCGCCTCCATGCGGACGATTACAGCCGGCACTACCGACGGGTCGGTGACCGCCGTGCAGGGAGTTGAACCCCAGGAGGTGGTTGCTGTGAATGGATTCGATAAGCTTCTGGATGGCGCGAAAGTTACCATTCGCACGCCTGCCAAAGGCAGCGTCGGAGCCTCTGGGCAGCAGCCTCAAACCGGCCAGAATAGCGACAACCAACCCGTTCCGTCTGGAACCCGAAGTGGTGACTCGTCCGGAGGCAAAAACGGAGCTTCGCCGCGGTGAGTCCCTCTCGTCCATTTATTTTACGGCCGGTAGCGACGTCGCTCTTGATGGCGGCCATCTTGCTCGCTGGCTTCGTCGCCTATCTCCAACTGCCCGTCTCCGCGCTGCCGGAGGTCGACTATCCCACGATTCAGGTGGTTACGTTTTACCCCGGCGCCAGTCCCGACGTGATGGCCTCGGCCGTAACCGCGCCGCTGGAGCGCCAGTTCGGTCAGGTCCCCGGCCTCAATCAGATGACTTCCACGAGTTCCGACGGGAGCTCGATCATTGTTTTGCAGTTCTCACTCGAGCTGAACATCGACGTCGCTGAACAGGAAGTACAAGCGGCCATCAATGCAGCTCAAACCTATCTGCCTTCCGATCTGCCGGTCCCGCCAATCTATAGCAAAACGAATCCAGCGGACACGCCGATTCTCACCCTGGCGCTTTCTTCCAAATCGATTCCTCTATCGCAGGTGGAAGATCTCGCAGACACCCGCTTCGCGCAAAAAATCTCTCAACTCCCCGGCGTGGGACTGGTCAGCATCAGCGGCGGTCAAAAGCCGGCCGTCCGAGTACGCGTGAATCCCACGGCGCTTTCTTCCTACGGCATCAACCTGGAGGATGTACGTACAGCCCTGCAGCAGACCAGCCTTGACCAGGCGATCGGCAACTTCGACGGCCCGCAACAGGACTACCAGATTCAAGCGAACGACCAACTGCTCAGCGCCTCCGATTTCGCGCAAGTCATCATTGCCTACCATAACGGGTCGCCCGTAAAACTGTCGGATGTGGCTACGGTCGAAAATGACGTGGAAAACAATCGCCAGGCGGCATGGATGAACGAAACTCCCGCGGTCATCGTCAACATTCAACGCCAGCCTGGTGCGAACATCATTCAGGTGGTCGACCGCATTAAGAAACTGCTTCCCCTGCTCAAGAGCAATCTCCCCGCTGCCATTCAGGTGGATGAACTAACCGACCGCACGACTACCATCAGGGCTTCCGTCAAGGACGTCGAGTTTGAACTCATGCTCACCGTGGCGCTCGTCGTCATGGTCATTTTTCTGTTCTTGCGTAATCTTTCCGCTACCACCATCCCTAGCGTTGCCGTTCCTCTCTCCATCGTGGGCACGTTCGGCGTGATGTATCTTGCCGGCTTCAGCTTAAACAACCTCACGCTCATGGCCCTTACGATTTCCACTGGCTTCGTCGTCGATGATGCCATCGTCATGATCGAGAACATCATCCGGTTCATCGAAGAGGGAGATCCGCCCCTCGAAGCGGCCCTCAAAGGCTCGGAGCAGATCGGTTTCACCATCGTATCGCTTACCATCTCCCTGATTGCGGTATTGATTCCTCTGCTCTTCATGGGCGACATCGTCGGCCGGCTTTTCCGCGAGTTCGCCATCACCTTGAGCGTCACTATCCTCGTCTCTGCGGTGGTTTCGCTGACGCTAACGCCCATGATGTGCTCGCGGATATTGAAAAGCACGCACGGGCGAAAACAGAGCCGCTTCTACGTGGCTTCAGAACGCGCCTTCGAACGCATCATTTCCTTCTACGGCAAGACTTTACAGTGGGTATTGAAACGCCAGACCGCTACTCTTCTTGTGGCCGCTGGCACGCTGGTGCTCACGATCTTTCTCTACATCATCGTCCCCAAGGGTTTCTTCCCGGTTCAAGATACAGGAATCATTCAGGGCATTTCGGAAGCAGGGCAGTCCATCTCCTTCCCCGCCATGGCGGAAAAGCAGCAGCAACTCACCCATTTGATCTTGCAGGATCCTGCGGTAGAGAGTCTTTCTTCTTTCATCGGCGTGGACGGCACCAATACAACGTTGAACAGCGGGCGTATCCAAATCAATTTGAAGCCCTTGGAAGAGCGCAAAATCAGCGCCTCGGATGTCATTCGCCGACTCCAGCCAAATCTGGAAAAGATTGATGGCATCACGTTGTACATGCAACCGGTGCAGGACCTCACCGTCGAAGATCGCGTGAGCCGCACGCAATATCAGTACACCCTCGAAGATCCCGATCAGCGCGAACTGAATTTTTGGACGGCCAAGCTCATGGCCAAACTGCAAGCGATTCCGGAGCTTCGCGACCTGGCCACCGATCAGCAGACATCCGGTCTCGCCGCCTCCCTGGTCATCGACCGCGTCACCGCTTCCCGCATGGGCATCACGCCGCAGGCGATCGACCAGATGCTCTACGATGCTTATGGGCAGCGGCAGATTTCCACCCTCTACACGCAGTTGAACCAATACCACATCGTGCTTGAAACGCAACCGGAATTTCAGAAGAATCCCTCGAAATTGCAGGACATCTACGTCCGTTCTGCTTTAGCTCCGACGGCACTCACTACCGCCCCCTCCAGTACCCAGACGATCACCGCGACCACGGCTTCCGGCAATTCTGCCTCCACCGCTCAGCCAAGCCCTGCCGCTTCCCCGAACACCTCTGCCAGTTCTGGTTCTGCCAATCCTGGCGCGGTAACGGCAGCGAATGGTGCCGCCATTCCCCTCAGCGCCATCACTCGGTTCGAAATGAAGAGCAGCCCCCTGTCCGTCAATCACCAGGGACAATTTCCCGTCGTCACCATCTCTTTCAACCTGGCACCCAATGCGTCGCTTGGCGAAGCCACCAAGGCTTTCGAAAAGGCCCAGCGGGAAATTGGCATGCCGCTCAGCGTACAAGGGGCCTTTCAGGGCACCGCCGCTTCCTTTCAAGCTTCCTTGTCGAACGAACCGCTATTGATTCTCGCTGCTCTTGTGACTGTTTATATCGTCCTGGGCGTTCTCTACGAGAGCTACATACACCCCATCACAATTCTGTCGACCCTACCCTCTGCCGGCGTGGGTGCGATTCTGGCCTTGTTGATTTGTGGCCAGGAGCTCAGCGTCGTCGCGCTCATCGGAATCATCCTTCTCATCGGTATCGTCAAAAAGAACGGAATCATGATGATCGACTTCGCCTTGGAGGCGGAGCGCAAAGAGCACAAGAGACCGGAAGACGCTATTTATGAAGCGTGCCTCTTGCGTTTCCGTCCCATCATGATGACCACCATGGCCGCCTTGCTGGCCGGCTTGCCGCTCGCCCTCGGCACCGGAATTGGTTCGGAACTCCGCCGCCCCTTGGGCGTCTCCATGGTGGGCGGCTTGCTCTTGAGTCAGGTTCTTACGCTCTACACGACTCCGGTCATTTACATCTTCTTTGACCGGCTCGCGCATCGTTATTCTTCGCACCGCGCGCCGGAAGGCGGACCTGAGGCTGTCCCCGCGGATTAATGCGGAATTGATACTTATGAGTCTCTCTTCTCCATTTATTAAGCGGCCCGTCGCCACTACCCTCCTGACCGCGGCCATTGCCCTGGCGGGTGCCGTGGCTTTTCGGGAGTTGCCCGTCTCGCCGCTTCCGCAGATCGATTTCCCCACGATTTCGGTTGGCGCCAGTTTGCCGGGAGCCAGTCCGGAGATCATGGCCTCCTCCGTCGCTACTCCCTTGGAGCGCCAGTTCGGGAGAATTGCCGGCATCACGGAAATGACGTCGTCCAGTTTTCTCGGCACCACCAGCGTCACGCTGCAGTTTGATTTGAACCGCAACATTGATGGAGCCGCTCGCGACGTCCAAGCCGCGATCAATGCCGCGCGCAGTTACTTGCCCACCAATCTCCCAGGCAATCCCGTCTATCGCAAGGTCAACCCGGCGGATGCTCCCATCATGATTCTGGCGCTTACCTCAACAGTGTATGACCGCGGCACGCTGTATGACGCGGCCTCCACCATCATGCAGCAGCGTCTTTCTCAGATTCAGGGCGTCGGGCAAGTGACCGTTGGCGGTAGTTCGCTGCCCGGAGTGCGCGTGGACGTGAATCCGACCCAACTCAACAACTATGGTCTCGGCTTGCAGGACGTTGCCGCCACGCTGAGCCGGCAAAATGCCAACAGTCCCAAGGGCCAAGTCACTGATAGCACAACCAGCGCGGACATCATAACCAACGACCAGCTTCTCAAGGCAGTGGACTACATGCCGCTGGTGGTCGGCTACCACAATGGCGCCGCCGTCAAGTTGTCCGATGTCGCGAACGTCCACGACTCCACGGAAGACATACGCGCGGCCGGCTTCGTCAACGGCAAGCCCTCCGTCCTCATCATCATTTTCCGCCAGCCCGGCGCCAACATCATCGATACCGTGGACCGCATCCGTGGAGCGCTTCCGGCACTGAAGGCCTCCATCCCTTCGGCCATCGACACGGAAATCGTGCTCGACCGCACCCTCACCATTCGTGCTTCCGTTCGTGATACCGAGCGCACCCTCATCATCTCGATTGCCCTGGTCATTTTGGTGGTGTTTCTCTTCCTCCGAAACGTCCGCGCCACCTTGATTCCCAGCGTGGCCGTCCCCGTCTCCCTGATCGGAACGTTTGGCGTGATGTACCTCTGTCACTTCAGCATCGACAATCTCTCGCTCATGGCTCTCACCATTTCGACGGGCTTTGTGGTGGACGATGCGATTGTGGTCATCGAAAATATCACCCGCTATCTCGAGCAGGGCATGGCGCCCATGGAAGCGGCGCTCAAGGGCGCTAGCGAAATTGGGTTTACTGTCCTGTCCATCAGTATCTCTCTCGTTGCCGTTTTCATCCCGATTTTGTTGATGGGCGGCATCGTCGGCCGGCTGTTCCGTGAGTTCGCCGTGACCCTCTCGGTGGCCATCCTCGTATCCCTGGTTATTTCTCTAACCACGACACCGATGATGTGTTCTCGCCTGCTGAAGAATCTTCGGGATGAGCGGCACGGCATAGCGTTCCGCGCTAGCGAGCGCGCATTCAATTCGGTCCTGCGCGCCTACGAGCGCAGCTTGGGTTGGGTCCTGGAACACTCCACCCTGACGCTAATCGTTCTTGGCATCACCATCGCGTTCAACTTCTACCTTTTTGCGATCGTCCCCAAAGGATTCTTTCCCCAGCAGGATAACGGCACCGTCTTTGGCGGTATACAGGGCTCACAGGACATTTCTTTCCAGGCCATGCAAAAGTCCACGGCGCACATCGTCAGCATCGCCAAAGCGGACCCAGCCGTGGCCAACGCCATGGCGTTCACCGGCGGCAGGGGTCCCACCAATGGCGGCTTTATCTACCTGGGTCTGAAACCTCGCGCAGAACGCAACGTGAACGCCAGCCAAGTGATTGACCGTGTGCGTCCTAAACTCTTTTCCGTCCCTGGCGCCAACACCTTTCTGCAGGCCGGACAGGATCTCCGTATCGGCGGACGTCTGAGCAGCGCCCAATACCAGTACACGATTCAGAGCGACAATTTACAGGATCTTGTGCAGTGGGGCCCGGTGCTTCTCCAACAAATGCGGAAATTACGGCTCCTCACCGACGTCAATACCGACCAGCAGAACAGCGGTCTTCAGGCGAGGCTTACCTATGACCGCGAGACCGCTTCGAGGCTCGGCATTACCCCACAGATGCTCGACAACTCTCTCTACGAAGCCTTCGGTCAAGCCCAGGTTTCCACCATGTATACCGCCATCAACCAATACCATGTTGTGCTGGAAGTCGAACCGAAGTACTGGCAGTCGCCGGTGAATTTGAACGACGTGTATATCCGGGCTGCGCAAGGGAAAGTCGTGCCGCTCAGCGCCATCGCCCATTACGAGCCGTCCACGGCTCCGCTGGCGGTGAATCACCAGGGCCAGTATCCCTCCGTTACCATTTCCTTCAACCTTGCCCCGGGTGTGGCTCTCAGCGACGCTTCCAGGGCCATCCTCAACATGGAACAGAAAATCGGCATGCCCAGTACGATTACCGGCATGTTTTCGGGCACTCTTCAGGCCTTTCAGTCTTCCCTGGCGACGGAACCTTTTCTCATTATTACCGCTCTCATGGCCGTCTATATCGTCCTGGGCATTCTCTACGAGAGCTACATCCATCCCCTCACGATTATTTCCACCCTTCCATCCGCCGGAGTCGGCGCCGTTCTTGCCCTCATGATCTTTCACAAGGACCTTAGCATTATCGCCGTGATCGGCGTTATTCTGTTGATCGGTATCGTCAAGAAGAACGCCATTCTGATGATCGACTTTGCGCTGGCCGCCGAACGCATCGATGGCAAAAGCCCTCGGGATGCCATTTTTCAGGCTTGCCTCCTGCGCTTTCGTCCCATTCTAATGACCACCATGGCCGCCCTCTTTGGCGCTTTGCCGTTGGCTCTCGGCCGAGGCACGGGTTCGGAACTCCGCAATCCTCTCGGCATCACCATTATCGGCGGCCTGATTCTGAGCCAAATGCTCACGCTCTACACCACGCCGGTCGTTTATCTCTCGTTAGACCGCTTGCGAGTCAAATGGCTGCGCGCTCACGGAAAGCTCGAAGGGCAAAAACATATCGAGTCCTTCGGATGAAAAGTTCTTATGCGCCACGCGAACTGGCCGCGGTCAGAAACGGCCAGAGCCGACATGCTGAAGTAAGGAGTCCGAGACACCGATGAAGGCAACGAACAAAATACGCGCTGCGACCGCCCTTCTCTGCGTCGCACTCCTCCTCCAGGGCTGCGTTGTCGGTCCGAAATACCATCGCCCCCCGGTCGACACACCGGGGACGTTTAAAGAGGTTACTCCCGACGATCTCAAGAAAATGGACGGCTGGAAAGTCGCACAACCCCAGGACAGCGCTCTGCATGGCAAATGGTGGGAAATTTTCGGCGACCCGCAACTGAACGCGCTCGAAGAGCAAGTCAGTATTTCCAATCAAAATGTCGCCTCTGCCTTCGCCAACTTCATGGCGGCGCGTGCCTTGGTGCGGGAGGCTCGCGCGCAATATTTCCCCACTGCTAGCGTCGGCCCAAGCATCATTCACCAGCACCAACCCAGTTCTTCGGGCGTTGCGCCTAGCGCAGTTTCCGGGGCCACCTTCACCGAATACTCTCTACCCTTCGACGCTTCCTGGACGCCCGACCTGTGGGGCCGAGTGCGCAACACCGTGCGCGCCAACGTCGCGAACGCGCAAGCCAGCGCCGCCGACCTCGAGAATACCCGCCTAACCGCTCAAGCGGAACTGGCGGTCGATTACTTCCAGTTGCGCGGGCAGGACGATCTCAAAGTTCTGCTGGATGCGACCGTGAAGGCTTATGCCGAGTCCCTGGATCTGACCAAGGCACTCTATGAAACAGGTATCGACTCCGACGAAGCCGTCGCGCAAGCCGAAACTCAACTGGAAGCCACCCAGGCGCTAGCCACCAACCTTGGCATTCTGCGGGCTCAGTACGAGCATGCGATTGCACTTTTAGTAGGTAAACCTGCGTCTTCCTTCTCGCTCTCCTTCGAGGCCTTGAAAACTCCCCCGCCTGCCATTCCGTTCGGCGTTCCATCGCAACTCTTGGAGCGCCGCCCAGACGTTGCCGCGAACGAGCGCCTCATGGCTCAGGCTAATGCGCAAATCGGCGTTGCCGTAGCCGCCTATTACCCAACGGTGACGCTTAGCGCTTCTTTCGGGCTGGAAAGCACGAAAGCCTCCAGTTGGTTTACCTGGCCCAGCCGGATCTGGTCCGTCGGTCCCTCCATTGCCGAGACGATCTACGATGGCGGCCTGCGTCGCGCCACCGTCGAACAGTATCGCGCGCAGTATGACGAGACGGTTGCCAACTATCGCAACACGGTCCTGACCGCGTTTCAACAAGTCGAGGATAATCTTTCCGGCCTGCGCATTCTTTCCAAGGAAATTCAGGAACAAGACACGGCGGTCGTGTCCGCCGAGCGCAGCCTGAAGTTGGCCACAGACCGGTACCGCCTGGGCATCGACCCCTACCTCAACGTCATTACGGCTGAGACCGCGCTCTTTAGCAACCAGCAGACCGCCGTGACCCTGCGGATCGCGCAAATCGTGGACAGCGTGCAATTGGTTGAGGCACTCGGCGGAGGCTGGGACGCCTCGACGCTTCCTACTCCGCAGCAGATCATTTCGCGACAGGCCCAGTTCTCACCGACCACTGCGGCCGAACCCCCGCAGAACCCGCCACCAGCCTCATCCACTCCCTGAGCAGCCCGGGCGTGAGGCGTTGAACAGAAGAGGTACGCGGAAGCGGAGCAGGAAATCGTGAGAGTCGCGAAGGCGCTGGAGGAGGAGTCGGCGACGGGTCAGTTGGAGCAGGCGGGACGCTAGGCGGGCGGCATGATCAGGATCATGGAGCGAACGGTTGTTCCTTGGAGCTGGAGCTGGAAACCCCCGGAGTAATCAAGGGCATCGCCTTCGTTCTCAAGTAATCGTCTACACTCGCGGCCGCCTTCCGGCCTTCGGCAATCGCCCACACAACCAATGACTGGCCTCGCCGCATATCGCCCGCCGCGAAAACTCCCGGCACGGATGACATATAGTTCTGATCCGTGGCCACGTTGCCGCGCGGATCGAGCTTCACTCCCAGCCGCTCGAGCATGCTCATTCCACTCCGAACCGGCCCCAGAAAGCCCATCGCGATCAGCACGAGATCCGCTTCTATCGTAAATTCAGTGCCCGGAATCGGCTCGAACCTCGGCGGTGGCCCAACCCGCACGGCGTGCAGTTGCTGAACGCGACCCGAATCGGAGCCAGTGAATTTTGTGGTTGCCAGGCCCCAGTCGCGAACGCCGCCTTCTTCGTGTGCGCCTTCGCTGCGCAGTTGCATCGGCCAGAGCGGCCAGGGCGTCAGGGGCGAGCGCTCGTCGGGAGGCTTCGCCATGATCTCGAACTGGTGCACGGAAAGAGGTTTTTGCCGATGGCAGGTTCCGAGGCAATCGGCGCCGGTATCGCCGCCTCCGACGATGACCACGCGCTTACCCGTGGCCAAAATCTCCGCTTCAGGGTCGATGGTGTCGCCGAAACAACGGCGGTTCTGCTGCGGCAGGTACTCCATCGCGAAATGGATTCCCTTCAACTCGCGTCCCGGCACGTTCAGATCGCGCGGTTGCTCGGCCCCGCCCGCGAGCACAATCGCATCGAACTCGCCGCGCAAGTCCTCAACCGCGACATTCTTTCCCACCTCCGCGCCGGTAACGAATTTCACGCCCTCAGCGGACATCTGTTCCAGGCGGCGATCGATGATGTTCTTTTCCATCTTGAAGTGCGGGATGCCATAGACCAGCAAGCCACCGAGGCGGTCCGATTTTTCGTAGACCACTACGGAGTGTCCCGCGCGGCACAACTGCTGGGCCGCGGCCAATCCCGCGGGCCCCGAACCCACGATCGCAACCTTTTTCCCGCTGTGAACTTTGGGCGGCTCGGGATGGATCCAACCTTCGCGAAAGCCGCGCTCCACGATATTTTTCTCGATTTGCTTGATCGTGACCGCAGGCTGATTGATCCCCAGCACACAAGACGCTTCGCACGGCGCTGGACAAATCCGGCCGGTGAATTCCGGGAAGTTATTGGTCGCGTGCAGTTGGCGAACCGCCTCTTTCCAGCGCCCGTGATAAACCAG
>JBKQLO010000213.1:0-3633 GCA_052147055.1 Terriglobales bacterium | reverse complement strand
AGCGCGAGAAGTGGCGCACTCGGCTAAAGCAATGCCCTGATGCGAAACGTTAGTTTTTCCGCAGCCTGCCAGGGGCCAGCCTGCCGTACACCCTTGACAAGGTGTGGTATGCTGCCCGCGCCCAACAAATCTCGGTTTCGCGCTCATCCTCACTGCACGGGAGAACACCATGGCCAATGAAGCAGTGACTCACACCAAACTTTCACGCCAGCAAATCACTGGATTCTGGGGCGCATGGTTTGGTTGGACGCTGGACGGCATGGATTCGGTGATCTATGCACTTGTCCTCAGCCCCGCGCTCACAGAACTGCTTCCGAAGTCGGGGTACAAAGCCACTCCTGCCAATGTGGGGTTTGCGGGATCGATACTGTTTGCCCTCTTCCTCGTCGGATGGGGACTGTCGTTAATTTGGGGGCCGATTGCCGACAAGTTTGGCCGCACACGGGTGCTCGCTGCCACCATCTTCGTTTATGCCATCTTCACGGGAGCGGCCGCTTTGTCGCAGACGGTGTGGCAATTGGCATTGTTCCGGTTGCTGGCGGGCATCGGAATTGGCGGCGAATGGGCGCTGGCAGGTACATACGTCGCCGAAGCCTGGCCAGAAGACCGCCGCAAGATGGGCGCTGGATATCTGCAGACGGGTTATTACGCGGGCTTTTTTCTGGCTTCGGCGCTCAACTACACGGTCGCAGCACACTATGGATGGCGCGCCATGTTCTGGTGCGGCCTGACGCCCGTGGTCGTGGCCTTCGTGGTTCTGTTCCGCGTGAAGGAGCCCGAGCGCTGGCAGCAAAAAGCCAAAGTGAAAACCGGCGGACTTTCTTCTCTGCGCCGGATCTTCAGTGCTCCTTACACGCAGCGCACGCTGGTCAACACCGTCGTGCTGGCCTCGGCCATCTGCGGCCTTTGGGCGGCGGCAGTTTATGCTCCGACGGCAATCATCAACCTGGCGAAACGTGCCGGCATGTTGCAACCGCAGGCCGTGCACATGGCTTCCTTCGGCATGGGTTTGCTGTCGGTGGGGACCATCCTGGGATGCCTGGCGGTTCCCCCATTGGCCGAACGCTTTGGCCGGAAGCGCACCCTGGCCTTTTACTTTTTCGGGATGGCGGCCTGCATCCTGCTCAGCTTTGGTTGGGCGTTTTACCTGCCCCAGGGACTGCATCCCTTCATCGCGGTGCTTTTCTTCTTGGGTTTCTTTGGCGGCAACTTCGCCGTCTTCAGTCTTTGGCTGCCGGAGCAGTACGGGACCACGGTGCGCGCGACCGCGTTTGCCTTCACCACTTCGTTCGGACGCTTCATTGCCGCAGGCGTCAACTTCGGTGTGGGCGCGCTGGTCAGCCGCATGGGGACTCTCGGCAAGCCGGTTGCCTTCACCGCGATTGCCTTTGGCATCGGGCTGCTCGTCATTCCCTTCGCAGCGGAAACCCGGGGCCAAGTGCTGCCCGACTAAGAGCTTGGCCGCAGATATCCGGCAGTATGATGGAAATATATGGTCGAGTGTTGATCTTAGGCTCGTCCTTGTTTCTTCACGGTGCTTATGCCACGGCGCTCCGGCTGTAGTAAGTCGCCCTCCCAAGTCGAAGGTGGGTGACCCGGTGTTACAATACCCGCATTCCTAGGTCAACGGAGGATCATCATGCCGATAATCATGTTAATGATGCTGCGGGGAATTGCACGCAAGAGTTTCGGCGGAATCGTAGCTGTAGCCTTGACCACCTGCATCTACACTTTGGGTCAAACCAAACCAGCCCCGGTAGACCCGGGCGTGCGCGGTGGCCCGGCCGGCGCCGGCACTCCGCTGCAGGGTCTTACGGCGGATGAAACTGCGTTTTTCCTGGATGGCCAGGCCCGGTTCGCTGAAGTCGAAGTCGTGAACAATGGCGCGAACACCGGCCTCGGTCCGCGCTTCAACTCCAACCAGTGTCTCTCTTGCCACTCGCAGCCGGATGCCGGCGGAACCAGCCCGGCGAAAAATCCCCTGCCCGCAATTGCCATCTTGAATGGCGCGAAGAACACGGTGCCCTGGTTCATCGTGCCCAACGGTCCCGTCCGCGAAGCGCGGTTCAAAAAGAGCAACGGAGTCGCCGACGGCGGAGTGCACGACCTATTCGTGATCACCGGCCGAACTGACGCCCCCGGCTGCAACATCGCCCAATTCGACTTCCTGCCCGCGGGCAATCCCCTCACCGGCCAGGGTGGGAATGCGAACATTATTTTCCGCATCCCGACTCCCACCTTTGGCGCGGGACTCATAGAAGGGATCTCCGACTCGGCCATCCTGGCGAATATGCAGGCCGACGCATCCCTAAAATTGGCATTGGGTATTTCCGGACACCCGAACGCAATCCTAAGCGGAAACGTGAACCGCAGTGCGAACGATGGGACCATCACCCGTTTCGGGTGGAAAGCGCAGAACAAATCCCTTCTGATGTTCGCGGGCGAGGCCTACAACGTCGAGATGGGAATCTCGAACCAGCTTTTCCCGCAAGAGCGCGACGAAACGCCGGGCTGCCTCTTCACCCCCACGCCAAACGACACACTTAACTTCACAACGACTCCCACAACCACCGCCCAGTCGAACCCAGCGGTCATCTCCGACATCGAAGCCTTTGCCAACTTCATGCGGATGCTGGCCCCGCCCACTCCCGCTCCCGCCACGCCGTCCACCGAGAAGGGACGCGCCACTTTTGCCAGGATAGGCTGTGTCCACTGCCATACTCCGTCGTTTACCACGGGCAAAATGATTGCGAGCGGCTCCTCGACCAGCCCGAGTGCGGCGCTTTCCAATCGGACGGCGAATCTTTTCTCCGACCTTCTCGTCCACCACATGGGCAAAGGTTTGGAGGACGGCATCACGCAAGGCGGCGCCGGCCCCGACGAGTTCCGAACCGCTCCCCTCTGGGGCGTCGGACAACGCGTCTTCTTTCTCCATGATGGGCGTGCGAATAACCTGGTAGAGGCCATCCAAGCTCACAAGAGCCATGGCAGCGAAGCCAATAAGGTGATCGAGCAATTCGATAAGCTGAGCACTCAGGAGCAGCAGGAAATCATCGATTTCCTGCGCTCGCTCTAGTGCACCATCCAGGCCGAAGCGGCGATTAGAACGCCGGCGGCCGCCAACAGCATGCCGAGGCGCCAGAATATCCGGCGGCCCGAGAGCAGGGTGATCGAGGTGATCACCAGGGCGACCTCCAGGAACACTTCGCCCAGATCGAAGCGGTCGGCTTTACGATGCGTGACCGCGAATTCCCCCTCGAGGGCGTGGCCTTCGGCCTCCAGCTTTTTCTTCTCGTCTTTGTAGTGCTCGGCTTCGGCGCGGACCTTTCCCTCAAGCTTGGCGGCGGCTTCGGCGTCCTTGGAGGTGACCACGCCGGCCAGATCGGCGAACAATTCGTCGGTGTGAAGGCGGATGTTCTTGGCCTGATAGTAGGCCCACTGGTCGGTGACCTTGTTCTGCAAAATGATTTCTTCGGTATGGGTGCGATGGCCAAGCAGCGACACGGTTGCCACCAGCACGGCCAGCACGGCCATGGTGAGCGTAACGGGTGCAAGGTCGGGATGCTCCCGGGCGTGTTCGGCGTTCTCCTGCAATTCGTGAAGTTCATCGGTCATGGTATCGGCTCCTATCGA
>JBKQLO010000212.1:0-32004 GCA_052147055.1 Terriglobales bacterium | reverse complement strand
TGTCGAACACCTTGCAGCGATACGATTTCAGCCCGGTATTCATCCCCAGCCAAAACGGCGAATTGGTGGACAGCGCCAGGATGTGCGGCAGAAAGTAGCGCGCGTGGTTCATCAGGTGGATCGCCGTCTCCCGGTCTTCCACGCCCACATGCACGTGCAGGCCAAAAATCAGGTTGGCCCGCGCCACCAGTTGCATGTCTTCCACAATGTGCTTGTAGCGATCGTCCGGAGTGATCTCCTGCACTCGCCAATCGGCAAAGGGATGGGTGGCCGCCGACGCCAGCCGCAGACCATTGTCCTTGGCCAGTTTGATCATGTCGCGGCGCAGCGTCTTAACTTCGGCTTTGGCCTCTTTGATGTTGCTGCACACCGAGGTGCCCACTTCCACCACCGCCTGATGCATCTCTGCCTTCACCTTTTCGTGCAGGCGCATCCGGCCTTGTTCCATCATTTCGGTGTGAATGTGAGAGCGCAGGTCGCGCGAGACGGGATCAACCGTCTGATATTCCTCTTCGATCCCGAGAGTGAAGGTTGGTGGCATACCGACAAAACCGGCCGAAAACACCAGTTCCCATAATAACGAATGACGACCCCGGAAAACTGCCAAACTTTCGACCCCAAACCCGGGTAGGATTTCCTTTGTGAACCTCTGTGTCCTTTGTGGTTTAACGCCTTTCCCCTGTGTTCCTCTGTGCCCTCTGTGGTTAAGCCGTTAAGCCCGTACCCTCTTCTTCACTGCCGGCTTGGCCGTCGGCACCTCCACCGGCCCGGTTAGAAATGCCGCCCAGCGCAGCTCCCGCGCTGGGTTCGCCCCGCTAAGAGCCTTATTCACAGCCATTTCCGCCACCGCGTTCACCACCCAGTCAAAGTTCGCCTGGCCCACCGAAGTGATCTCGGCATCCGGTGCCGGATTCATGAAGTCGATCGCGTACGGCACTCCGTCCTCCACGGCAAACTCGACGGTGTTCAAGTCGTATCCCAGCGCCTGGCATAAAGTCAGCGAATCTTTCACGATCCGTTCCTGCAGCTGGGCGCTTGAGGGCGGCGGATTTCCCTTCACATAGCGCTCATGATGCGGCGCTTTCGGATCGTACTTCATGATGTGAACTTTCTCCTGCCCCACCACATAGCACCGGTAATACTCCTCGAACTCCACTCCATGTTGCAGCGTCATGCACAGATCGCCCGTCTGGTTGTAATTCTGGAAGAACTCCTCCGGCGAGTCCACCTTATATACATGCTTCCATCCTCCGCCCGCATACGGCTTCAGGAACGCCGGAAATCCTACATACTCAAAAACCTCTTCCCAGTTCAGCGGATAAATCAAGTTCCGCATCGATTGGTCCGTCGTCCCCTCCGGATGCTTCTTATGCGGCAGAATCACCGTCGGCGGTATGGCCACGCCCAGCTTGGTGGCCAGCGCATAATTAAAAAACTTGTCGTCCGCCGTCCACCAGAACGGATTGTTCACCACAATCGTTCCCGTCAGCGCGGCGTTCTTCAAATAAGCCCGGTAGAACGGAATATCCTGCGAAATCCGGTCAATGATGACCGCGTATCCGCTCGGATCGGCCATCTTCACCCCCCCCAGCTTCACAAACTCCGCCGTTACGCCCTCCACCTTCATGCCGTTGATCTTCTCCACCAAAGCCGGCGGAAACGTATTCTCCATCCCAAACAAAACCCCAATTTTCTTCATAAGAAACTCCACTGAGAACTGAGAACCGGCAACTGAGAACTGATTTCAAAGCTAGGGCCTTAGACTCCACCACCAAGGCCAACGACCAACGACCAACGACGGCTTCTAGAAATACTTCACCGCCATCCTCTGCCACAGCGGCCAGTCATGTTTCGAATTGTCGCCCCAAACATCCAGCCAGTGCGGCACCGCTTTATCGTGCAACTTCGCCGACAATTTCACATTCTGGTCCAGACACATGTCCCAATCCGCCGATCCCAGGACGATCTTCATCTGCCGGTACCGGCTGAGGTACCAATCGTCGTGCATATTCGGCAGGAAATCCTGCGGACAATTGAAATAACAATTGTCGTCGTAATATCCATCCAAAAACTGATGAATATCGTACGCTCCGCTCATGCTCACACAATGCGTCACCACTCCGGGATGCTTCAACGAAAAATTCACCGCATGGTAACCGCCGAAACTCGCCCCCGTCACCGCCAAATCCGGCGAAACGTTCTTCCACTTCATAAACGGCAGAAGCTCGTGCAGGATGTAGCGCTCATACTGCAAATGCCGCAGCACCCGCACCCGCGGATGCACATTCTTGTTGTACCAACTCTCCGTGTCCACGCCATCCGGACAAAACACCTGCAACTCGCCCGCCTCAATCTTTGGCGCCAGCACTCCGATCATCCCGCGGTCTTCATACTCAAAAAACTTCCCCATCGACGTGGGAAACACCAGCAGCGGCGTCCCCGCATGTCCAAACACCAGGCCCTCCATGTCGCGATGCAGTTCCTGGCTGTATCCCTTGTGATATTCGCGGTTCATGATCGCCAACCCAAGGCCGCAACATCTTACCTGATTTCGCAAATGTAGGCGCGCGCGTCCCCGCGCGTGCGGATCTGAACGCCTGATTCCACCTCTGGAAGCCGCATTCCGCGCTCCAAACAAATGTCGGCGCTCTCCCCGAATCGGCGTATGATGAACACATGCCCTGCCTTTCGGAACACCTCACCAGCCTTCGCCAGGAAATCACCGATTTACGCAACCTGAACACGCAATGCTCCGAAAAGAGCGATGCTAACGCCCAGGACCAGTCGGCTCTCGAGTTGCGCACCAACCGCTTGCGCGAAATCAAGCTGGAGCTATCGAAGATGCTGAATCCTCCGACCGATCCCAAAGTCTGGTGGGACGGCCGTCGCGGCCCCAACCAAGCCCGAACCTAATCCCTGTAAGAACGAACGATAGATAGATAGTGGAGCAACGGGCGTCCTCGCCCGTCCCGGCCCAGCCTGGCTCCGTCCTGTGTGAGACCCCCCTTCGAGACGGCCTGGCTTCAGCCATGCCGCAAATCGCCGCCCGGCCGCCTTCCGCCCAGCAAATCCCACGCTTCCCGGTAACCCTCCCACTTGGCCCGCTTGCATTCAATGTCGGGATAAAATCGCAAGCTCCTCGACGGCACACAAACCTCGACCGGCAGCACATACCAGGCGTTCTTGGGGATAATGTAGGCGACCAGAACGTCAATTTCGTCGGCGGTGTAGCAGACCTTGCCCTGACCATAGATGGCATAGATCGACTGCACATCATATCCGCGGGCCCGCAACGTGGCCGTGCATTTCAGCTGCACCCGCCACAATCGCTTCCCGGAATCGACAATAAAGTCGTAGCGTTCGCTGTCCCCCCAGGGTTTGGCGATGCCGAAACCTTCCGCGGAAGCTTTCAGTAAGAAGGCCGCCTCGGAATATTCTCCGGTGCGCTTGGTGTTGCGGCGAGAAATGTCGTCAGGGACGTGGGATGGCGCGCGACTTTCCATAAATACTCTCCAGGCAAATGAAAAAGGCGCGGCTTGTGGCCGCGCCTCGGTTTCCGTTCTATAAGTTCAGAATAGCAAATTGAAGCAGCAAGTGAGACACGATTTCAGAATTTATTTTCGGAATGGAATCAGTGAGCTAGCGGGAAATTGACGATTTGGGGGGCTTGACAAGAAATTTACAGACGCAGCCCGAAACGGGAAAATCAGGGTCTTGGGTCCATTCCGGGAGAATCTCTTGGGGTTAGTGACTAAGTTCTGGCCCGCCCAACCTTACTCGTCCCCAATCGCCGTTGACGCCATCCTTCAAAGGGAATAGCCTGCCCACGTGAGCGGTTCTGCGCATTATCGGGCAGCCATCACTGCGCAGGTTGTGTTGCTGGCCTACTTCGAGCTGTGCATCCTGGTTCCGCTGGGCAGATGGAATGATCAGCCCGACATGAGCGCAGTGAGCTCCGGCAACCTCATTATGGGCGGCGCCATCGCCGGCGCGCAGTTGTTACTGCTGATCGGTACCGTCTGGCGGCTGAAGCCGTTGCTGTGGCTCGGCCTCATCGGCGACACCGTCTGGCTCCTTCTGCACCTCTACAGCCTTTGGCTCCCTTACATTTTCGGCGCTTCGCCGCAGTACGCCAACATGTATGCGCGTGTCTGGGGCCGCACTACCAAGCTGCTGCCGAACTTTGGCAACCACCTTGCGCCCGACGCGATGCACACCTTGATTGATGTGTTCGTGGTCGCAGTGATCGTAACCCTGGTGTCGTACCTGCGTTCGTTGCCGACGGCAGCCAGCCCTGTCGAACGGCCACAGCAAGCGGCCCGGCAGATGTGAGGCGCCCTCCGGCTGCGCGCCGATCAGAAAGACAAATCACCGGCTTTAGGCGCTGAGGAAATCGTCCCGGTCATCCTATCCAACGACCTCTGCACTTCCCAGGCGCGCGAACCTACACATACTTGAACGGTCTGAGCTTAATACTCTTCCAAAAATACGCCAGGATGATCACACTCGCCACCGCCGCATACGCGCACCACAAAGACGTGAATGCGTAGCGCTTGACCGCCATCACCGCCAGCAAAATAATCAAGTTCGCCCCTCCGAAGATCACCATATCCTTCACTTCCGAGAAGAACAGCGAACCACAGGCTGCGATCACATACAGCACGGCAAGCGCCGTATGGTTGGTCGCTGGATCGACGTACACGATGCTATTTCCCTCGACGTACACCTGAAAGGGAGACGCCGTAAGCCCCCACAGCATATAAAGTGCCGTCCCTCCGCCGATCACCACAAACGGTAGCATTCGCTTGCGCCTCTTGACCGTAGGCTCGAACAGCCACACCCCGAGGGGTATGAGAAATGGCAGCAGCCCCTGAGCATACAGCATGTATGCCGCAGCCATGCTGCGCGTAACCCCAGGCGTCAGAATGCCGTCCAGTCCCAGCCAGACGAACCCCTCCGTGAACTGGTGGACGGCGAACAGTGTGGGCAGGGCCGCAAACAGCAGTTCGCGCCTGTGCCTCACTTTGGTCAGCGTGAGTACGCCAACCGTCCCCAGAACCCCGCTACCCACAAAGTTGGCTGTGGCCGAAAAACACATGTCACGTCCTCCCGCGCGCGAATCTCGCAATCATAAGCTTTCGCATCAATGTATGCAGCTTTTCGTCAAGCTGATGGGTGCCCCATTTCTCGCGCGCTCTTTGCGCGAGAAGTGGGATTCCACCAGCCCCGCCCGCTTGGGATGTCCCAATGTCGAATGCTATCCTTCCGCCATGCAAGCCAAAGGCCTGACTCCGATATTGAACGTCTCCGACATCGCCAGCACGTTCGCCTGGTTTCAGAAGTGGGGATGGAAGAAATTGTGGGACTGGGGAACGCCTCCGACGTTTGGCGCGGTTGGATCGGGTAAGGAAACTTGCATCTTTCTCTGTCAGGGGGCGCAGGGAGGCCGCGGCCGCGGCCCCAACATCACCACCTTTCAGCAGGAGGGAGACGAACAGGGCGACAAGGGCGTCTGGATGTCGGTCTGGGTGGACGACGTGGACGAGATGCACCAGCACTGCGTCGCCGCCGGGCTGGAGATCACATTTCCGCCCACCGATATGCCCTGGAACGTCCGCGAAATGCACCTTCGCCATCCCGATGGCCACGTGTTCCGGGTCGGCCGCGGCTTCGAGCCCAAAAAGTAGCAACCCAAAATTGAGGATGTCTGGGCTGGTTTCAATCTTGAGCCAGTGTGGGGCCGACATTCCTGTCCGCCGCTTTTGAATTTGATCTCCGACTCTTTCAGCGCAGTGGCGTGAAGAAACCGGGAAACGTCCCGTTATTGACCCACATTTTCGATAGGTCGTCTACCACGGTGCTATTGCCAGAGAAATTGTGAAGCGCATAGATGGTAGTATCGGAAGTCTGAGGAGCCACGCAGAGTGTCTACTGGAAGCCAACTCTCCCTTCTTCCGCGCCCGGAGGAGACCCCAGAAGTCTCCCTAAAACCGGAAGGCCGGATAATCGTCGGCGACACGCTTGAAGAGTTGAAGAAGTTCCCTGACGAGACCTTCCAGTGCTGCGTCACCAGTCCACCCTATTGGGGACTTCGCGATTACGGCATACCGGGCCAAATTGGTGCGGAGATGAAACTGGAGGACTACATCGCCAAGCTCGTTCAGGTCTTCCATGAAGTGAAGCGCACGCTGAAGAGTGACGGCACATTTTGGCTCAATATTGGGGACGGATACACCAGCGGTGGGCGGACGTGGCGCGATCCCGACAAGAAGAACAAAGGACGCGGGATGGACTACCGCGCTCCCACGCCGGACGGCCTCAAGCCGAAGGACCTCATCGGAGTTCCTTGGCGTGTGGCGTTCGCTTTACAGGCTGATGGCTGGTATCTCCGTTCGGAGGTCATCTGGTACAAGCCGAACGCACAGCCGGAGTCAGTGAAGGATCGTCCGGCCCGCGCTCATGAGCACGTGTTCCTCTTCTCCAAGAACGAACAATACTTCTATGACCACGAGGCTGTACGGGGGAAGGGTGACAATGGCTTACCACGGAACCTGCGCTCGGTTTGGCAGGTGAACACAGAGCCATACGCTGAGGCTCACTTCGCGACGTTCCCCCGCGCTCTCATCCTGCCGTGCCTTCTCGCCGGGAGCAAACAGGACTCTACAGTGCTTGACCCATTCTTCGGATCGGGGACTGTTGGTCTTGTCAGCGGAGCCTTGGGGCGGAAATTCGTAGGGATCGAGTTGAATCCCGAATACGCTCAGCTGGCGAGGAAACGCTTAGGCTGGTGAGAAGTCCCACTCGCCGTGGACGATGCAGAGGTTCTTTTGCAGGTCCTTCACCTGTAGCTTGCGCTCCGTCCCGCCGTCGAAGTAGAGCGCGAACTTCACATTGCCCTTCGCATCCTTGACAGTACAGTAACCCGGCTTCGGATTCTGCGTGCTTTCGAGCCGCATATCTAACTCGCCTTTCGCGGCCTCTTCTAATAATGCTTTGGGAATCTCTACGAGTTCGTAGTGCCAGAACTTCTTGCCCTTATCTTCACGCTCCCATGCCCGGAGGGTCACTATGCGCTCGTAATTCTTCATGTGGCGAAGGAACTGATCGCGGAGTCCTTTCAACTGCTCCGGCTTGTTAGACCAATCGCCCTTGCCCAACTCCATAAACTTGGAAATCCATATCGAATCAACCTTCAGATGGGCGTCGGCTTGGGTCTTGAGCGAGAACTTCGTGCCGTCAATCGTGACGTCATGACCCGGATTTCCCATAGGTGAACGCTGAGCGATACGGCCTGCGAGCTTCATCACGCGCTCCATTGCCCGCTCGAATTGCTCCTTGGTGAGTGGACGTGTCGCGGTCCCGTGGTGAGCGAGTAACTGAACGCCGAACTCCTCCAAGAAAACATCCGTGACCAAATCGGACTTCTCGTTGCGTCTCTCGGTCATTGCTCCGAGCAGTCCGGTTACGACGCGGGACACGTGGGCGAGCTTGCGAGTGGAGAGCTTCCGGAGAAGTTCAAGCAGCTCTGCTGGGACGTCGGGCACGCCAGCAGTTTAGATGTTGGGCCAGCCAAAATCCAGTTACAATTCTTCGCGATGAACATTCGCCAGGTAGACCCGAATCCCGACGCGAAACAAGGACTCCCGGAAGGTGATCGCCTGTTCCACTTCTTCGCGGAGTCTTCCCAAGGAAAGGCCGAGTACTTCGTCGCCGTACATCAGGTGAGCGACGGTAGCATTCGCACGGCCTGTCAGTGTATGAGCGCGATCTTCAACTTCGCCCGGAGGCAGGAACCTTGCTGCAAGCACGCGACTGAGGCAGTGAAGATCGTGAACTGGGAACGCAGGCGTTAGGCAAATCCGGGGCCGGTGGCCCACTCAAGCCCGGTGGTGGCTTGAGTGGGGAAATTTGACACCACCCCCGAAGCTTCCTAAACTGTGCCTATGGAAGTGCCGCTTCAACCCGACAAAGAAGCCCGGCTGGCGCAAATCGCCGCTCAGAGGGGGCTCAACGCCGACGAACTGGCGCAACAAGTCATCAGCCGCTATTTGGAGGATGACACGCGCTTTGTCGAGGCCGTCAACCTCGGCCTGGCTGCGGCGCAGCGCGGAGACTTCGTCGACCACGAGGATGTGGGCAAGAAACTGAAACAAATCCTGCGAGACTGATGCGCCTGCGTTGGACCACTCCCGCCGCCCAGGACCTCTATCGCATCGTGCAGCATATTCAAGAAGACCATCCTAGCGCGGCAGCCGAGGTCGCCAAGACGATCTACGAGGGTTGCGGCACGCTCAGGGACTTTCCTCGCCGTGGCCGCGGAGGCCGAATCCCGGGGACTCGCGAGCTGATTTTTCCGGCCTTCCGTGCATCGTTGTCTATCAGATTAAGGAACAGAGCGTCGAAGTTCTGCGCATCTACCACGGCGCACAAGATTGGCCGTAGATGTCGGTGTCGGCAAATGTCGCCTTGTCACTTCTTGATCTCCACTCGTATGAGGTGCACCGTGATCGTCTTACTCAGATTTTCAGCCGCCTGGGGCGCTTCCGGATCCTTCCACATGGTCACCGATACTGAAGAGGTGTTTTCATCTGGCGAGTGTCGAATATGACGTTGCCTTGGCCATCGCGGTCGATGAAATCTCCCGCAGACAAGATGTAGAGCACGCTCGGCCAGCGATGAAAATGGACGGGCTCGGTTTCTCCTGGCGCAATGGTGACATCGAGCACTCTGACGTTGTCGTTCTCTAACAGAATCTTGTGATTTCTGGGGGCGGCAATCACGGCACTTTCTTTGGGCCAGTCCGCGGGATTGCCGGTTTTGTAAACCATGTTCGAAGCTGTTTTTGTGTTCTTAGTCTGACTGAAAGAGTGGGTGGCGCTCAGAGACAACAGGGCCACTAGAGCGGGGTGCCCCGTTCCTCGCCGTTCTTTGGCAAGGGGAGGGCGCAGTGACCATAGGCACTCCCCCCCCGCCAGGTCCCCATGCATTTACCGTGTCCGCGCCCATCTCGCCGCCTACGCGAGACATGGAATTACGCGCCCCTAACCTCTGTTTCGAGCAGTCGGTGGCGAGGGTTCGAGGTTAGCTGAATGCTGAGTGCTGACGGCTGAATGCTACTTCCCCTAGTCCTTTCAATACTTTACCTCCCATTCACTGCTCCATCCCCCCATTAAACCCCCATTTTTCCCCGTTCGTTGGGATATGCGTGCCTTAGGCCTTCTCCCTCAATAGGATACTGATAACGAACCTGCGGGAGAGTTCTATCCAGAGCTTTCCGAGGTGAAGGTCAAGACAACTAGATATTGGTAGAGACGTAAGTTGTTACGTCTCCCAGGGCACAGGCAGGTAGGAGTCAACCCAGGGGTGGGCTTTGCGCCCAACTCCCAGTGAGCGAAAGCGAGAAAAATGCACAAGCCAATTAAGTATGCGGAGAAAGTAATGACTGTGGCCGCCACCGGCGCGTTTGCGGTGTTCGACCGTTTCAATCGCATTAAGCCCAACCCTTCTCCCACGCCCAAATGGTCGGATAAGCCGCTGCTGAAATCCTACGAGAAGTCCAAGCCGCCGCTGGGCTGGCCGCGCTCCACGGATTCGCTTTGTCCCCGCTGCGTGCCCGAAATTCGTCAGCAGATTCTCGATGGCAAGTTGCCGGTTGAAGTGTTGATGAACGAAAAAGTCGGCGAGATCAAAGCCACCATCATCGAACGCGACGGCAAGATTCTGATGGTGAAGCAGTGTCCCAAGCATGGCACTTTCGAAGATGTCATGTCCATTGATACCGAGTTCTCGCAGCACCTCGAAGACGTGTTCCCCGGCCGCGACATCAAGGCCCATAACGACGAAAAGCTGCATCATCACGGCTCTTCGACCGTGAAGTACGGGCGTGGATCGGTGCTGACCATCGATCTGACCAACCGTTGCAACATGATGTGCGATCCCTGCTTCATGGACGCCAACCAGGTTGGCTTCGTGCATGAGTTGACCTGGGAAGAAATTAAAACCATGTTGGATAATGCCGTGACCATCAAGCCGCGGCGCCAGATGAGCGTGCAGTTCTCCGGCGGCGAGCCGACCTTGTCGCCGTATTTCCTGGACGCCGTCCGTTACGCCCGCAAAGTTGGATACAACAGCGTGCAGGCCGCGACCAACGGCATTGAATTCGCCAAGAGTCTGGAATTTGCCCAGCAAGCCGCCGAAGCCGGATTGCGGTATGCATACCTGCAGTTTGACGGCATCGGCAACGCCGCCAACGCTCACCGCAAAGTAGGCAACTTGTTCGATGTGAAGTTGAAGGCGATTGATAATCTCCACAAGGCCGGCGTCGAGATTGTGCCGGTAGTGACGATTGTCAATGGCATCAATAACGAGCAGGTAGGACGCATCATCCAGTTCGCGCTCGATAATCCGAAAAAGATCGGCTTCCTGTCCTTCCAGCCTGTCTCCTTCACTGGCCGCGACGAAGCCGTGACCGACGAACGCCGCCAGGCGCAGCGTTACACACTGTCGCATCTCGCCCACGACGTCAAGAGCCAGACCGGCCTCGGAGAGCCCGCTCGCGACTGGTTCCCCATCAGCTTCATGGGAACGTTCTCCGACTGGGCCGACGTAATGCACGCCAACGACGCCAAAAACGATTGGGGCCAACTCTCATGTGGGTGCCACCCTAATTGCGGGACTGGCATGGCTGTGATGATCGACAAAGAAACCAAGGAGGCGGTGCCGGTTACTGCGTTTTTGCATGGGGACCAGTTGGCGAAAGATATTGCCAAGGTCAATGACGCGGCGCGCGGAAAATTTCTGAGTGTGGTGGGAATGGCGCTGTGTTTGATGAAGAATTACGATCCGTTCAAGTCGCCGACGCATTTCAAATTGATTGACCTGTTGCGGAAGTTTGACAAGAACTACAACGCGACGGGGAAAGACTACGGCAAAGTGGGGCCGGACCGGAGCATCGACGACGTGATGAAGCGGCGGAACGATCGCTGGAACTTTCTGTTCATCGCGGGGATGTGGTTCCAGGACCTGTTCAACTATGACTTCCGGCGGACGGAGCAGTGCATTATTCCTTACGCTACGCAGGAAGGCGAAATTTCATTCTGCGCTTACAACACGGGCGTGGGCTGGCGGAACATTATCGAGAAGATGCATATGACGGCCACGCTGACCAAGTGGTATGAAGAGCATGGGCGGCACGAGATCTTTGCCGGCGGCAAGAACGTGAAGATGGAAACCGAGGACCACAACCTGGTGCTGCGCGAAGGTATTGTTACCACGGAAGAGCAGCATGATCTGGACAAGCTGGGCATCGCCAAGAACTCGCGGGAAGAAAAGCTGCGGGCGCGGGATGCGAAACAGGCGGAAGCGCGCGGTGCGAAGAAAAACGATGCGGCGTACGATGCCCGGATGGCGGCGCTGTATCGGGAAATGGTGCTGAAAGAGAAGCCGATACAGTCGGAGAACGGATTCATTCCGCTGGGCGCGCTGATGAAACCGTCAGCGCCGAAGCCGGTGGGTGAGCCGGTGTTGGGAGATTAAGCAGCTCTCAGCACTCAGCATTCAGCAAAAACGAAAACCGAGGGCCGCCGCGAGGCGGCCCGATTTGTTTGGGGTACGTCCCGTCTGTCCCCGCATTGTGTCCCCGGTTTTCTTTGTCGCCAGATGCCGGCCGATTAGCGATCGTGGATCCTGGTCAACATAAGGGCGAGATTCGGATTCTGAATCTGGCAGACCGGAAGGTTACGGTTCTGGCTGTGCGGGACTGGAAATGGGGGTACCTATCGTCGGTCAAATGGTCGGCCGACGGGAAAGGCCTGTTTGCGCTCGCATCATCCGCCTCTTCGATTGCGCTTCTTTCGATCGATGCGAAGGGCAACCCGAGAGTCTTGTACGAAATCCCTGTGGGAGCGGGATGGATCTCCTCCATCGTTCCCTCCCCGGACGGCCGATCCCTCGCCTTCACCAAGAGAATGTACGTACAGGACGTGATGCTGCTGGAAAACTTCTGAGCCGTCCGCTTGCGGCTTTTAGTGCGCAGAAACCATGTGGTTCCCACACAGTCGGGGGACCAATGCGGGGACAGACGGAAGTGACCCCAATTGTTGCGCCCGATCTGGGAAGTGTGAGCCGAAGGGCGAAGCAAAAATAGGGCGTCGTCGGACCGCGATCCGAATCCTTTCTGATATTTGTCTGGGATGGCTCGACTGCCTCGCGTGGTCATCGAGGACGTTGCCTACCATGTGACCCAGCGCGGCAACGCGCGGCAAGTCATCCTGGCCAACGATGCCGACCACATTGCCTACCTCGAGTTGCTGCGGCAATATTCTGAACTCCATCGCCTCTCCCTGCTGGGCTACTGTCTGATGTGCAATCACGTGCATCTGGTGGTGATTCCCCGAACCTCCGAGGCCCTGGCGCAGGCTCTCAAGCAGACCCACGACCGGTACGCATCCTATTGGAACGCGCGCATGGCGTCCAGCGGCCATGTCTGGCAGGGGCGATTCTATTCCTGTCCGCTCGACGACTCCCACCTCTGGGCGGCGCTTCCCTATGTTGAGATGAATCCGGTGCGCGATTGGAATTGGGGTCAGTCCCGTCTGTCCCCGCATTTTCCCCCGTCCCCGCATTTTCCCTGCGCTTCTACGACTTCAACCTTTGGACCGAGCGCAAACGAATCGAGAAGCTGCGCTACATGGACCGCAACCCGGTCAAACGGGGATTGGTCAAAGCACCCGAGCAGTGGCTGTGGAGCAGCTTTCGCTACTGCCGTGAGATCGGACTAGTCCGGATTAACGACTGCGGCATCATGCGCATGCGTGTAATAGAATCAGCCGCGTGATCCCCTGCACCCGCCACTTGCAAGAAGCGCAGGGAGCGGGGCACCCCCATGTTGAGAGAAGTTAGGCTTCGCCCGGGTATACTCGCTGCCTGTAAGGGGCGGGGACGCGCGCGCCTACATTGCGCATCCACCCTGATCACAACGCAGCCGCCTTCACCTTTGCTGGCGCCAACGCGATCAGGGTTGTGCCGATGACAGCGAAGGCTGCGACGCCCCAAAGCAGCTCGCGCTCGCTCGTATTCTGGAATGCCATGATTGCCATCACCGCGGCGTGAGCAACGCTCGACCAGGCGGCGAAGGCGATCAGGCTGCGATGCTGCGATGGGTTCCGGACCGCTAGCAACAGAAGAATACCGAGCGTGATGTAGATAGTGCCCATCATCGCGTCGGCGTAACTTGACTGGTCGCGTTTCCATAAGATCATGGTCACGGGATAAATTCCTGCCGAAAACAGCAGGCCCACCACCACCAAGGCGATCTTTAGCGCTCGTTCTCGAAGCATTGTGTCCTCCTGTGATCTGTCATTGCGGCTCCCTCGTAGACTTGGCGGTCAAGGTTCGGGAAATCCCACGTGTCGCAAAAGCGGCGAGACGAGGGGCACCCCGCGTTGTGACTCGTCGATGGTGTTGATTGTCATTTCATCGCCTCCGGCGTCCGGTATCTGCTGTAGACGGCGGCTTTCATGCCTGCAACCCGCTGCTGTGCCGGCCTGCTTATTTCCGCACCGAGCCTTCACGCCCATCAGCAGAAGCCAGGGTTAAGGCCGGTTCGACGAATGGTTGGTCCTTTGCGCCCTTAATCAAAAGCCAAAACATCGTCGTTCCCTCCCCAAGCAGCCCCAATACCGCCGCAATGTTAAAAACCACACCTCCATAAGTTGGAAAGAGTAAGACGGTAAGACTGGCAGCCACATAACCAACGCCTGCCGGTATCAGCAAGACGCCCAGAATTCGGGGAAGGAAACCCGATTTGTATACAAGAACTCCGAAGGGGAAGAGCCACAGTCCCCAAAGTATCTGGGCGAGCTGAAGTCCAGAGTTATGTAAATGGAAAAACACCATTACCAGGGCATCCAGTTGAGGTTGGTCCATTGACGAGAATTGAGCGCCGTTCGCGAGGACCAGGGCAGCGACTCGGTTAAGCTCATTCATGTACGAAATAGGGACAGAGATCAAGACCAGCGTCAACATCAGCAAAGCGTGTTTCTTGTTGACCCCTTTCAGCAAATCATAGAGGGCCAAACCCATGAAGATAAAAATCGTCGCGCTGATCAGTTCGGCCACAATGCCGAAACGGAAAAGCATCTCGGAAGCTCGAATCTTGTTGGCTGTGGCCGTAGCCGCCGTGGCATCTCCCATCACCACGAAAACCGAGGGAATATAGAGGAGGCTAAAGGGAGCGGGTGCGCTGGCCAAGATATAGAGCCATCCCGCGACTCGTGCGGCCTTATTGGTTGAAGTCATTTCCGGCTCCCTTTTGGTTTTTGCTTTCGCCCTGAGATACAGTTACACGCTTGCTGAGCCGGGTTACGAATGCCATTCTCCAACTGCGCTGGCCTGCTGCTGCCATCGTTGAACGTTTACGCCCATCACCAGGAGCCACAGCATCAGCGATAGTTCCGCAAGGAAGCCCAGCACCAGGTTGTAGGGAGATAGATGATTTGCGAACGGCGGTGACAGAAAGGTCAGCCAACCCAAACCGGCTAGCGCCATCAGCACGCCCAGAAATCGAGGCAAGAAAGCCGACTTGAAAATGAGGTAGCCGATCAGGAGGTCATAGAATCCAAACAATGCCAGGTAGATGTTGGCGGCCTGATTGTTCAGTTCGAGAAATATCAGCGCCAGGGCCCGCAACTGTTCCACCTTAAATACACTCAAGTACTGGCTGCCTCCCAGGACGACCAAGGGGGCGAGTTGAAAGAGGCTACCGAAGGCCAGAATGGCGCATCCCACGAGGCTGAAGAACGCCGCGAGTAAAGAGAGGCCCCGGTTCACGGGCTTGAACAAGCCGTAGAAGAGGGCCGTGACAGCGATGTAGAGCGCGGTCGAGATGAGGCCGGTTGCTAAACCCAGGCGGAACAATGACTGGTGCGCCAGGAGGTTGGTTGCGGTAGCCGTGGCGTCGCCATCTACAACGATCCCTTTAAGGAAGAACTCGCCCAATATTGCGGTGAGGAAGTAAAGCAAATAGACGACACCGGTAATCCTGGCGCTGGGACGCGGCGACGCTTTAGCAATCGGTTGCATCATTACCGGTGTGTTCATACTTTTTGCTCCTTATGGATCAAAGCGGTTGGCGATAACGGCGCAGCCGCACCGCTGCCGCGAGCAAGGCCGCGGCAACTAGCAGCCCGAGCCACAGACTCGGGCTACCCAGGAACCTTCCGGGAGCGAGTTGTGTTAGCGGAATAAAGTGCGAATCGATGGGGACGCCATTCTTGTCCTTGAGGTCGAAAGCGGCCTCGGAGAATCCAACCAGGCGGCCCAGCAGCATGGATCCCAGAAACGAAGTGTGGAAGGCAATGTTCTCCATGGCGGCGATCGCAAGCAAAGGCACCACGGCCCAGAGAAACACCGCGCGCCGCGCCCAGCCTGAAACCAACAAAAACCAGCAATAGATGGGCGCGTGCCAGAGCACAATCACGGCCGTACCGTAGAGCGTCACCAATTCCATCTCGGACAATGGCAGCCGAGTCCACAGCATCGCTGCGCTCCCACCGTTCATCGCCAGGACCGACAAACTTAGCAGGCGCATAATCTGTTGCAGGATAACGGAGACCGCGAAGACTATCAGCGGCAGAACCACGAGTGGGATGGCCGCCTTCGAGAGCACGGTCGTCAGATCGGAAACCGGCAGCGACTTCCAGAACAGGATGCTGCGATCGCGGCGTTCGCCGTGCAGCGCGTCAAGCGAGTAGAAAATCCCGACCAGGAACGCGACCAGCCCGACCAGCATGGCGGCATGGGCGTACGGCATGGCGAGCCCGATCAGGCTATCCGTCACTTTGTGCGCCGCCGCCATTTCGCGCATGGTGTGCGGCATCCATACTTCACGCATGTTGTTCGGCAGCCAAATCACGAAGATCGCGAAGCTGAGGAGATAGACGGCGGCGATGGCCAGTGGCGCAACATAGATGGAACGGTTCTCCCAAATTTCGCGCCGCACCGACCAGTACAGTGGCCGAGTCTCCGAGAGGGCCGCGGGCGGGACTGCCTGCGAGTCGCGGAGAGAATCCGGAATGGCGTTCGATTGCGTATTCATCTAGCTGCTCCTTGTGCCTGGCCGGCTTGATTGCCCATGAGAGCGACGAACAAGTCGGCGATGCTGGGCGTGCGCACGTCGCCGAGGGCGGCGAGTTGTTTACGGTCGACACCATCGAACAGCAAGTTGCTTCGGCCGAGCATCTGGCGCTCGTGAATCGGTTTAAGCGCGCGGGTCGCTGCGACATGTTCGGGATGCACGGTCACTTCCACATAGCGCGACTCAAAGTCCTCCATGCTGCAATCGAGTACGATGCGGCCGCGGTTGATGAACATGAGATCAGTGATGACGTTCTGCACGTCTTCGATCTGATGTGTGGTTACGACGATGGTGCGGCTGCGATCGAAATAGTCGTTCAGCAGGGAATCGTAGAACTGCTTGCGATAGAGGATGTCGAGGCCAATCGTCGGCTCATCCAGCACCAGCAATCTCGCGTCAATGGCCATGACCAGCGCGAGGTGAAGCTGGGTCACCATGCCTTTCGATAATTCCCTGATCTTGCTAGTTCGCTTGATGTCGGTCTTTGCAAGGAAAGCTTCCGCCTTGGCACGGTCGAATCGCGGATGCACACCAGCGACATAGTCGAGCGCCTGCGACACCCGCATCCAGCGTGGGAGGACAGCGACATCGGCAATGAAGCAGACATCGCGCATGAGCTGATCGCGCTCGCTCCAGGGGTTACGGCCGAGCACCTTCAGTTCTCCCTGATACTGGGTAAGGCCAAGAATCGCATCGAGCGCGGTGGTCTTGCCGGCGCCGTTGGGACCGATGAGTCCAAGGATGCGGCCCTCTTCGACACGCAAATCGACCCCGTCCAGCGCGACCGTCGTGCCGAAGGCCTTGCGCAGACCGCGTGCTTCGATGACTGTCATGGCTTTGGTTTCTCCTGTTCAGCATTCGACGACCGGGGAGGTGCATCACCATTCAGCAGTTCTTCCGCTTTCAAGCCGAGCCGCTGAATGGTTGCAGAGACTCTGGGCCATTCTTCGGCAAGAAACTTCTGGCGTTCGCCCTGCAAAAGCAGATTGCGTGCGCCCGCGTTGATGAACATGCCGCGACCTCGCTTACTCTCGACCAGTTGCTCGTCGACCAGTTGCTGGTAGCCCTTCAGAACCGTGAGCGGGTTGACCCGGTATTCCGCCGCGACCACGCGAACCGAGGGCAGAGGGTCACCCTCTTTGAGCACGCCGTCGAGGATCATGGCGACGACGCGGTCGCGAAGCTGGCGGTAAATCGGCTGACTGTCGTTCCACTCACGGTCCATAATGGTGTCCAAATCGCCTACCCAAGATGCGTTCCGTCATTTTACCCGTAGCAAGGACTTGGTAAATCTCCGCGAGCAGCGCTTCATGCACGGGCACCGTGTTTGTGCTGCACGTCGGTCCGCCGTGGCAGATGCTCCCATAACGCGCGCGCCGAGAGGATGACGGAGAAGAGCGCGGTCACGCTGAGCGCGAGGAGTGTCCAGATAAAGAAGAAGGCTCCGCCGGACTTGGCGATCGCTCCGCCGACTCCCGCCCCCTTCATGTGGATGACGGGGACGACCAACCCAAGGAGCGACCCGAGGAGGATGATGACGTACCCCGATCGCCTTTCGGCCAGCACCAGCGTTCCGTACAGCCAGACGACCAGGATTGGCACCGCAATGAGGTCGAAAAGCGTTCATGGCTCCATCCCGCGGACGATGTCGTCCGTCAGGTGAAACGTCATGAAGAGGACCGAGAGCACAGACGCGATGACTAACAGGATGTTGTGTTTCATTGGATATTTTCCTTGTTAGATTGGAACGCCCTGGCCTTGTATTGCGCGTCCCGGGTTCCCGACGATCCGCTCCGGACTCACTGCGGCTTCAACCCCTGACCAAGTCCACGCTTCCCAGATGATGACCGAGGTGCATACCGTTTCGAGCGTCCCGAAGAAAATGTACGATGGAAACATATGCTCGTGCCAGGCACCGCTGACCAAAGGGTAAACGAATTGCATCGAAATGACGGCTAACGTCTCAATGGCACCCGCGATGATATTGGCCAGCCGGTTCGCTCTAAACGGAAGCAGTCGAGACGCCAGAATCATGGCGATGGGTATTTCCATCAAGACCGCTACCCCCAGCAGAGTCCATTGTGGGAGGTGTGGGGCTGGATCTTGCGAGCCAACAATATCGAACAGGGCAAGCACGTCCGCATACAGGTAGTTGAGTAACGCGAAGAGCCAGAATTGAGACAGCCGTTCCTTTGTGTCGTGCATGTCAGCCTCCTTTGGAATAGTTACGGTCCCGCAGTCAATTCGCGCGCTTCAGATCGATGTGCGCGTGCACCGGCTTGTCCTTCATCATGAACGTCCAATCTTCGGTGTGGTGGTTGGCGTCGACGATGGTGAACACGGAATGGTGCATGTGCATCTCTGTGCTCCCGCTGATGTCCTTGAGCTCGAACTCGACCGTCTTGCCGTCGGGCGACATCTTGCCGGTCATGCGCGGCCGGTTTCCGGCGTCGCAATAATGAATCAGCGTGAACTGCTCTCCGTCCACGTATAGCATGGTGACGGGATGGTCGTACTTGGTCGCATCCAACGGCGTTCCTGCTTCCTGCATTTCATGCACGAGCGCGTTCCCCCTCGAGGTCACGCGCAGCGAGACGTGCATTTTGGCGCCTGACATCTCGGGCGCGTCCGGGACGGTGACGACGCCTTCCCACTCTCCTGCCAGGCTTTTCAAAGTTGTGAAGGACTTTTGCGCGTCCGACGGGGTGGCGGCGGGAGTGTCCGCTGCGAAGGCGGCGGCGGCGATCAGAACAAATAGAAGTGAAAGGGCGATGCGTGGTTTCATATTTGAGTTCTCCTGTCTTCTCTCTTGATGCACTACTGTTGTAGTTAACTATAACACTATATAAACTGTCAAGTGGTTTCTTTGCGGCGATGGTATTGGTTTTAAAAACAACATTTTATGAGAGAAATGGGTGGTAAACGAGGGGATAGGTCTGTAGTTACTCATCGCGTAATCCACTGAGACTTCGGCTTTCGGTTCGCAGTATTATCGATAGAGATGGCCGAGCACGGATCGCAAGCAGACACAATGGCCGCCGGCGAAAGGGAGCCGGATGGCCGATCCTATCTTGGGCGAGAGTCGGTGAGTTTGGCGCTGCTGGCGATGTTGACAGTGGCCTGCTTCGCCGGGGTGAGCGCGCTCTCACGGATCTATCATGCGCAGCAAGCATCTCTCGGGGATCGATGGTCCACGCGTGGCAGGGTGGACTTGAATGGGCAACACTTCGAGCGCGCGGTCAGCGAGTTTCGCACGGCGCTGCTTTACTCCCGCGATAATTACGATTACCAACTCAACCTGGCAGATGCGCTGATTGGTCTGAAGCGCACGAGTGAGGCCTACGCCTATTTGATCAACCTCTGGGAACGGGAACCGGAAAACGGGTTGGTGAATCTGGAACTGGCGCGCATTGCGGCGCAGAAGAAAGAAACTGACCAGGCACTTCGTTATTATCACAACTCGATTTACGCCACCTGGCCGGGCGATCAGGGAGTACAACGCCGTGACGTTCGCTTGGAACTGATCGAATTCCTGTTAAGCATCAACGCCAAGGCGCAAGCGCAGTCGGAGTTGATTGCGCTGGCAGCGAATCTCAATGGCGATCCATCCCAGCATGCACGGGCCGCGGACCTATTTCTCCGGGCGCAAGACTACGAACATGCGCTGGCCGAGTACCGCTTGTGTCTGAAAGCGGAACGCCATAACCCGGCGATATTGGCGGGAGCTGGACGGGCTGCATTCGAGCTTGGCCAGTACGGCCTGGCGCAGCGTTACCTGCAGGCTGCAGTGTCTGTCGATTCGAGTGACGCCCAGAGTGCGGGCCTGCTGAAAACGACGGAACTGGTGCTGAATATGGATCCGTTCCGGCGGCAGATTTCGGTCGAGGGGCGCACTCAGATCGTGATGGAGGCATTTGCGGCTGCCGGTGAGCGGCTTAAGGCCTGCCCTGCAGGCGATTCGAAAGGGCCGCTCTCGCCGGCAAGCGGGCTGTGGGGCCTCAGCGAGAATTGGACGAAGATAAAGCCGCGGATCACGCAACGGAGCCTGCGGCAAAATCCGGATCTGGTGGAGGTGGCCATGGACCTGGTATTCAACATCGAACGCCAAACCAGCGCCGCTTGCGGAGCGCCAACGGGAACGGATATGGCACTGCTGCTGATCGCCAAACTACACGAAGGGAATTAGCTTGGAGAACGGGCTGAACTTGCAAACTGCGGCGGCGCTCGGAAACGGAACATCCGAGTCGGTGGGGACCTTCCCCGAGCCGCGCTCAGGGCTGCTGCGGGCCATTTTCCGGGAAGAGACTTTCTTTCTCCTCCTGTCGGTGTTTATAGGGATCTTCTCCGGACTCGCTGTGGTCTGCTTCCGTTTCGCGATTGACTGGTGCCGCATCTATCTGGTGGGGTCGGGAGCGACGCCTTCGACCGCGCGTCTCTTGCTAGCACCGAGCCTGGCGGGACTGGTGATCGCGGTGCTGATTATGCATGTGTTTCCGCTGGCGCGGGGGAGCGGTGTCAATCAAACCAAAGCGGCGCTTTACATCTACAACGGTTATATTCCGCTGAGGACCGCCATCGGCAAGTTCATCACGGCTGCGCTGGCGATTGGTTCAGGACACTCGTTGGGGCCGGAAGATCCGTCGCTACAGATCGGCGCCAGCCTGGCTTCGGCGCTGGGTCGGCTCATGGGCCTGTCACGGGATCGCATGCGGCTGATTGCTCCAGTGGGCGCAGCGGCGGGATTGGCGGCGGCGTTTAACGCACCGATCTCGGCGGTGCTGTTCGTGATCGAGGAAGTTATTGGGCGTTGGACGGCGGGCATTCTGGGATCGGTGGTGCTTTCGGCAGTGTCCAGCGTGGTAGTGATGCGATGGTTTCTGGGCTCGGAGTCGCTTTTCAGGATTCCCGCAGTGCGACTGGAACGGCCTTCGGAACTCATCGCGTATTCCATCCTGGGGATTGCCGGGGGCTTGGCTTCCGTGGCGTTCGCGAGAGGAATTGTGATCTTGCGCCCGCGCTGTAAGGCCTGGCCGCGCTGGACGCAATATTTTCAACCCGCAGTGGCGGGTTTGCTGATTGGGCTCATCGCCGTGCTGGGCGCGCCGCAAGTCATGGGAGCGGGGTACGAGTACATCGACGAGGCCATGCACGGACAGTTCACCTGGCAAATGCTGGGCATCCTGGCGGGATTGAAGATCGTTGCGACGTTGCTTTCGTTCGTCAGCGGAACTCCGGGAGGGATGTTTGCGCCGACGTTATTTATCGGGGCCATGCTGGGGGCAGCGGTGGGTGGGGCGGAGCACGTGGTCTTGCCGCATCTGAGCGGTTCACCGGGGACGTATGCTCTGGTGGGCATGGGAGTCCTGTTTGCCGGGTTCCTGCGCGCTCCCATGACGTCGGTGTTCATGGTTTTGGAAGTGAGCGGAAACTACTCGATTATTGTGCCGGTAATTGTGGCGAACGCGCTGGCCTACGTGATTTCGCGCGGGTTGCAGCCGACCGCGATTTTTGACGTGCTGACGCGCCAGGACGGTTTGGACTTGCCCTCGATGGAGGAGCAAAGAGAAGAAGGCATCTTGCGGGTGGAAGACGCGATGAGGGCGATGGGAGACCCGGTGTTGGAAGGCGACGAAACGATTGCGGGGTCGCTGCCGCAAGCGGAGAAAGCGACGTCCGACATTTTGCTGGTGCGGCTGAGTCCCACGGGTTGGAGCAGCGTCAGCAAAGAAGAACTTCGGCGGATGGCGGGTGAGGGCAAGGGCGAGCTAAGCCTGAATTCGCTTTTTACTACGCGTCAGATTGCGTATTTACATCCGGACCACTCTCTGGATACGGCGCTGCGATACGTGGACCGGTGGCCGCTGGTGCCGGTGGTGAGCCGCGCCGATTTCCGCAAGCTGGAAGGAGTGGTGTCGCAACAGGATGTGCTGGGGAGGTACCGGGAGTTTGGGGAGGGATAGGGTGGGTTCGTTCAATCAACCACAGAGGACACAGAGGGTCACAGAGAAAAGAGTTTGGCGGCGGATCTACGCGGATGAACGCGGATATGAACTCAACCACATCCAAGAAGGGCTGCGGAGTTGCGCTCCGCCTGGGCGGGCGAGGGCGCCCGTCCCCACACAGACCGTGATGGACGGGGCGCCTCGAGAGCGGTTACGAATCATTTTCCTTTGTAGGTACGCGGGGAACCGATTCCGGCGCAAATGTTCCAGCCGGTCACGCAATTGGGATCGCCGGTGGTGATGTTATAAAACTCCCCTTTATATGCTGATCCGTTTGCGTACTCTCCATAGGCCAGGGTAAGGGCCTGGTTGGTGGACCGGCCGAGGTGGCCGGCCGCATTCGCAATTCCGGCCCAGGTGGGGGTGGCCCAACTGGTGCCGCCGACTGAGCCCCAGCCTTGAAGGTAGATGACGGTGCAGCAGAAGTCCGCGGCTACGTCGGGATATCCGCGAAAGCTGCCGACGATGTTGGAGATGACATTCTGGTAGCTGGGCCTGGCTTCATAGGGACTGATGGTGCCGCCACCACCGTCGGTGTAGTACTGCTCATTGACGAAGTTGCCATTGCCGTCACGGTTGAAGTAGGTACCACCGACGGAGACCACGTTGGGAGAGGCGGCAGGAGTGAAGGGCTGGTTCAATCCAGAATCGCCACTGGCGGCGAAGTAAACCACGTTGGGCGCGGTGAAGTACTTGTCGTAGTTGAGCTCCTGGGGAAACTCAGAAATTCCCCAGCTCATGCTGATCATGCCACCGCCATTTTGCGCAACCAGTTTGCCGGCCGCGGCGACGGCTTGCCAAGTGGGGTCGGTTGTGCACTGTGGCGCGGTGCAGAGCACAGACTCGACCAGGTAGAGTTTGGCCTGCGGCGCCATGGCGTGAGCCCACTCGATGTCGAGAGCTTCTTCGACTTCCCAATCTTGATAGACCGGAGGTTTGGTGCCGTTGGCATAAACCACGGTGAGGTCGGCGGCAGGGATGCCGAATTGATTGTCAAAGGCTTCGAGATCCGAGGCGGCAGTGGGATAATCGCCGGCGTCAATAATGGCGATGGCTGCGATTCCGCCGGTGGGCACGTTGGTGCTGGTCTCAATTGGGCAACCCGTGGGGCCGGAGACTAACTGATATACGCAAGCCAGTGAGCCCGGGGTTTCGTTGCCGGGAGGCGGTTGCGGGGTAAATTCCCTGGATCCGACAAAGAAGTAGTTGGTGTTGATGCGGCCGGGACGCGGGATGCTGGACTCCGGAATAATGATGTTGCGACCATGGAAGGTTCCGTACTGCTGTTCCTGAGCGGAACCAGACAAGAAGTGTGTACCCAAAGACAACGTCATGGCGACGATTGCGAGAACGACAATAGAACGCTTCATCCTGAATCTCCCTTTTGAATTGCGCATGGCAGGCGGGACGGCCCGACTGGCGGGGAGTATTGTACCCTAGAAGCGGTTGCGGGGATGGAGTCTTGTTTCTCCTTAATAAGGTGTAGCGAAGAATGCGGCGAAGGGTTCTTTCGCCGCTGGGGAATGATGTTTTGCCGGACATCATTGTGGGGAATTATCAGGGATTGATGGTGTTGAGGAATTTAGAGGATGAGGGAATGGGCTAGAATGCGACAAAGCGAGGTGCACAAATGCCCGAAGTCCATCAGGCGATAGCCAAAATGCTGCTGGTTGTGACCTGTGGGATTTATATGGTGGGATTTCTCAGCAACTGGGGCTTGGGCAGGAAGTTTTCCTTCCTTGGCGATGTCGTGGTTTCAGTGGTCCTGGCGGTGCTCCCCGTTTTCATTATTCTTTCCCCGAGCTTTGATGCTGACGCCAAGAAGTGGGCCTTTGGGACGGTGGGGTTGATTGCCGGCCACTGGATGGGAAGGAAGTCGGTTTGATGATCGGGATGTCGAATCGACGGCGACGGAGAAAACCCCGTCCGGTGGCAAAGTGCGTGGCAAGGGGCGGGCACCACGCGTGGATTTGAAACCCAGTTGTCAGTTCCCGGTTCTCAGTTCTCAGACCCTTGCGTGCCGGTAAAGCTAACAGGAGGACAAGCGGAAGCGTTTATACTGGCTTTCGGCGGGCCTTACCGGTGCAAACGCAAACCATTCTAGTGACGGGCGGGGCGGGGTTTATCGGCTCAAACTTCGTGCTGCAATGGCTGAAGCGCGAGGACTCCGCGGTCGTGAATCTTGACAAGCTGACGTATGCGGGGAATCCGGGCAACCTGGAAACAGTGGCGGCTGATCCGCGCTATCGGTTTGTGCATGGGGACATCTGCGACCGGAAGCTGGTGAGCGATTTGCTGTTACGGGAGCGTCCGCGCGCGGTTGTGCACTTTGCAGCGGAGAGTCATGTGGACCGATCGATTCACGGGCCGGACGATTTTGTGCGCACCAATGTGAACGGGACATTTGCGTTGCTGGAGGAAGCCCGCGCATATTGGACGGGGTTGGGTGAAGAGCAGCGGGCGGGATTTCGCTTTCTGCACGTCTCGACGGATGAAGTATACGGGTCGCTGGGGACGGATGATCCGCCGTTCTCGGAAACGACGGCGTATGCTCCGAATAGTCCTTATGCGGCATCGAAGGCGGCGTCCGACCACTTGGTGCGGGCGTACCAGCACACTTACGGATTGCCCACGCTGACCACAAACTGCTCAAACAATTATGGGCCGCATCAGTTTCCAGAGAAGTTGATCCCGCTGGTGATTTTGCATGCCATGCAGGGGAAGCCGATTCCGGTCTATGGGGATGGGCAGAATGTCCGCGACTGGTTGTATGTGGAGGACCACTGCGATGCCATCCGGACGGTGCTGGCGCGGGGTCGAGTAGCAGAAACCTACAACATTGGCGGACGGAATGAGTTGCGGAACCTGGAAGTGGTACGAACGATTTGCGGGATCATGGATGAGCTGCGGGCGGGCGATCCGGTGGTGCCGCACAGCAAACTGATTGCGATGGTGCAGGACCGTCCGGGGCATGACCGGAGATACGCGATGGATGCAGGGAAGATTGAGCGGGAACTGGGCTGGCGGCCGAAGCAGACGTTTGCGAGCGGAATTCGCAAGACGGTGGAATGGTATCTGGCGCACGAAGGATGGATTGCGCAAGTGACCAGCGGAAGCTACCGGCAGTGGATGGCGACGCAGTATTCGATGTGAGAAGGGCAGCAATCAGCAATCAGCAGTCAGCGGGAGTGATGGGATTCACAGAGTAATATTTCTCGCGCTACGGGATTCCCACCCTTTCGCGGAGTACGCGAAATGATGGGGCAGCCGTCAGTTGTTTTGGGGGAAGAATCCTGAGTGGGAGAGAGCAGTGGGGCAACCAGCTGAGTGCTGATTGCTACTAGACATGGCGAAAGATCAATCCAAGCCGGCGTATAAGGGGATCATTCTGGCGGGGGGATCGGGGACGCGGCTGTATCCCGTAACCCACGCGGTGTGCAAGAGTCTGCTGCCCATCTATGACAAGCCCATGATCTACTACCCGCTCTCGACCCTGATGCTGGCGGGGATGCGGGACATTCTAATCATCTCGACGCCGGAGGATTTGCCGCGATTTCGACAGTTCATGGGAGATGGATCACGGCTGGGAATGAATTTTCAGTATGCGATACAGGCCCGGCCGGAAGGCATCGCGCAGGCGTTTCTGGTGGGGAAGGAATTCATTGGGAAGTCGTGTTGCGCGCTGGTGTTGGGCGATAACATTTTTTATGGACATGATTTGGTGAAAGGGTTGACGCAGGCTTGTGAGAAGACTTCGGGGGCAAGGGTATTTGCGTATCCGGTGCAGGATCCGGAGAGATATGGAGTAGTGGAGTTTGATGCCAAGGGACGGGCGGTGAGCCTGGAGGAAAAACCGAAAGCGCCGAAGTCGCGATATGCGGTCACGGGCATATATTTTTACGACCATCAGGTGGTGGAGATTGCGAAGGCGCTGAAGCCCTCGGCGCGCGGTGAACTGGAAATCACCGACGTAAATAAGGAGTACCTGAAGCGCGGACAGTTGGAAGTAGTCACGATGGGCCGGGGGATGGCGTGGCTCGACACCGGGACGCACCAGGCGATGCTGGAAGCGTCTTTGTTTATTCAGACTATCGAGACCCGGCAAGGATTGATGGTAGCGTGCCCGGAGGAGATCGCGTACCGCCAAGGGTATATTACGGCGGAGCAATTGGAGACAATGGCCTCGGTGATGAAGAACAGCGGCTACGGCAATTATCTGATGCAGTTGTTGCGGGAAAAGGTGTTCTAGGATGAGTTCGGTGGCGGCGCAGCCTCTTATGAAGGTCATGGAAACTCCGCTGGCCGGTGTTCTGGTGCTGGAGCCGAAAGTGTTTGCGGACGCGCGGGGGTTTTTTCTGGAAGGCTACAACGAGAAATTAATGGCGGATTGCGGGATACGAGAGCGCTTCGTGCAGGACAATCAGTCGTATTCGTTGCGCAATGTAGTGCGCGGGCTGCACTATCAGATTTCGCATCCGCAGGGAAAGCTGGTGCGGGTGGTGGCGGGCGAGATTCTGGATGTTGCGGTGGACCTGCGCCGCAGTTCGGCGACTTTTGGGAAGTGGTATGGAGTGACGCTCTCGGGAGAGAACCACTTGATGCTGTGGATTCCGACGGGATTCGCGCACGGATTTCATGTGCTCTCGGATGGGGCGCAGGTGTTGTACAAGGCCACGGATTTTTACGACCCGCAGGGGGAACGCACGCTGGCGTGGTATGATCCGGAACTAAAGATTGATTGGAAGCTGAAGGGGACGCCGATGGTTTCGGAGAAAGACGCGCAGGGGAAGTCGTTTGGGGAGGCGGAGAAGTTTGAGTAGGGGATTATTGTTTCTTGGCAGAGTTCGCAGGGTGTCGATGGATCTCGCTTCGGTTAAAGCGCCAACCGTGCGAATGACCACGGCCTGACAGGCGATGGAATTCCTCGATGCTCAGCTCTCTATTCTCTCGGTTGGCCAGCTTCTTCAGATAGTCGCGAAGCAGCTTCATTGACCCAGTATAAGTGCTGTGACCTCATTTTTCGCGAAGATCAGAAGAGTGGCGCACTGATGCGGTTCGATTTAGAACCAGTTCTCAGTTCTGAGTTCCCGGTTCTCAGTTCTCCCGGTAAGGCTGCAAAGGTTTTCACTCTGGCCGGTTCCTGGGCCACGCGATCTAGCTTAAGTAGCTTATATTCAACTACATAGCAATTGTCTTCGCTGGCACGCTGCTTGCCCTCTTTCGTAGTGTTGGGGGAATCGGGAGTGCGGTTTGGCGGGCGATGGATTGTGGTGTTGGCGGTTTGCACGCCGGCGTGTGTGGCCTCGGTGAACGCATCGCGGCCCGCTTCGCAATTGGACGTGGAGCGTGCAGTGTGGCCAGCGTCATTTCATCATGCGGCGCCGGGAACGATATTGCGCGGCGGAGCGCCCACCCGATGCGAGAGTTTGCTGCCGGCGGAGGCGCTAGCGACGCCGGATCCACTGCTGGATGGAGTTGAAGAGAGAGCTAGGGTAGCAGTGAGCTTTATTATTGGCACGGACGGACGAGTGCATTCTCCGGTGGTGCTGGAAAGCGCGGGTTCGGGCGAGGACTCGAATGTGCTGGAGGCGGTGCGCGGCTGGCGCTATCGCCCGGCGACCTGCAATGCGGTTCCGGCCGAGACCGAGAGCAGAGTGGAGTTTTCCAGCCGGTGAGGGTGATTTTCGACTAAAATGGGCGCAATCCATTCACTGCGGCAGGTTCGGACGTGGGTCAAGAGAAGCCATCAAGTCAGCCGAAAGGTGTGCCGGTCAGCGGGCGCAAGCCGGAGTCGATTGCGTCCTTGCAGGATTTTGTCAGCCGCTTGAGGTCAAATATGAGCCAGCCAAAAGCCGACGACGAGAACATCGCGGAAGCGCTGCAACGCATGGTGTTGCAGATGGACAGTGGCGACTCGTCGGGAGCGATCGCGGAAGCCGAAGAACGGCGGCAATGCCGGGCTTGCGGCGGGCAGAATCCGCGGGGAAATCGTTTCTGCGCCAAGTGCGGGGTGCCGTTGCAGGAAGCGCCACAGGGTGAAGCGCCGCCGGCGACCGTCAATTTGCTAAAGCCGGAAGAGATGGCGGCGGGACAGCACCACTATCATCATCACTATCATCATCACTATTTCGCGGCGGCGGAGGGACAACCGGCTGTGGCGAGCAGCGTGGTGGGCAGCGCTGCCGGAGGGCGCGAAGCGGCGCGGGTGCGGACGGCTTCGGGACAAACAGGGCCGAGCCGGGCGGAAGCGGCGGTGCGAAAGCTGTCACAAGACTGGGCGCAGGCCTGCAACACCAAACATCTCGACGACCTGGTGGATTTGTACGCGGCGGACGCGACGGTGGTGCGTCCGAATGTGCAGCCGATACGGACGGTGGCCGCGATTCGGGAATTTTTCTTTGCTGCGCTGGAAGCGGGATTAGGGGACGTGGAAATGGATCCGCTGCGGGTGGAATTGCTGGGAGAATTTGCCTACGAAGTGGGCCGGTGCACCATGCTGGTTCCGGCCGCGATGGGCAAGCGCCGCGAAGAACGCGGCAAGTATGTCATCTTTAGCGCGCGCCAGGCAGGGGAATGGAAGGTGGTTGTGGACTGCTGGTCGAGCGACTTGAGTCTGACGGAAGGTAAACCGCAAACGCAGGCCGTCTCACGAACGCCGGTCAAGAGCGCGTAGATTCGTCGTGGTCGCTCGTCGCCGGTCGCTGGCAAGTTCGAAAGCAAAGTCAAAAGCGGCGGACGGGGGCGTCCGCCCCACACGTGCTGCTAAGTTCCGTAACCCTCCGAGCTGACTTCCTGTGGGCTGCCTCCCTGTCTCTGAACTTCAAAAGCAGATCAAAAGCGGCGGACAAGAGTGTCCGCCCCACACGGGCTTGTCAGGATGACAAAATGACACCGTGGGCTTGCAGGGCGAGGCGGAGTTGCACTGCGTCTTTCATCTGGATGACGTGCATGCCCAGCTTAGCGGCGCACTCGAGGTTCAGGGCGCGATCGTCGATGAAACAGCACTCTTCCGGTGGGCGCTGGGTGATATTTAGGGCCAGGGTGTAGATGGGCTTCTCGGGTTTGCGAAATCCGACAAAACAGGAGCTTACGAACAAGCTGAAGATTTTCTGCAAGCCGAAAGTGTGAATGCGATAGAGATTCAGGTCGGTGGACTCGTTGTTGATGGTTGCCATCAGATATTGTCCCGAGCCAGCAAGGGAGCGGGCCAGTTCGAGGGCGGGCGGGTTGGGCTGAGACAGAGAGAAGAAAAAATTCTTGAAGTCGTCGATGGTGAAGGAGCGGGGACGGTAGAAGACGGTGCGCTCGAGATATTCCTGGAGGCCGATCTTGCCGCGCTCGAAGGAGGAGATCACCATATCGTGGCGGTCGTCGAATTCAGCTTCGTTGAGGGCGAAATGATCGAGAGCTTGCTTGCGCTGGGCGCGGTCCCAGGCGTTCGAGAGCAGTACGCCACCGACATCCCAGAAAAGAGCGGTGATTTTGGGCAAAGGGTTCTCCGCAGTTTGAGTTGACAACTGGCCGATGGATGATTCTAAAGCTTTTGACCGCGGAGGACGCAAAGCGTTCGCAAAGATCGCGAAGAGAAACAGGAAAACGAAAGCCCGGATCCTGGGACGCAGAATCCGGGCGGTTGGAAGCGAGGACGGAGTTAGTTGGTGCAGACTCCGTTGGCTACGTTGGCGCAGGCAGAGAAGCTTTGCCGGTAGCTGAGGTTGTCAATGTCGCGGAACATGGGGGTGCCCGGCGGCAACTGTTGCGGCTGAGTGAAGTCGGCATCGAAGGTGTAGTTTCGAGCCGGCGGTTCGTAGGTAGTGCCGCCGCCGTTCTTGTCGGTTCCGGTGGCATAGGTGGCGTAGAACATGCTGACCATGGAGCCGTTGTAGTTGAGGGTCTGACCGCCCCAGTTCTCGAGCAAGCGGAGGAAGTTGTGGAGACCGCCGTCGGTGCCAAAGTCACCCACGGCCCAGGCCAATCCCTGGACGGAGAAGTTGATGTTCTTGCCGGAGGCTACGGCGGTGCGGTAGTAAGTGGTGGCGGCAGTACGAGGGCCGTCATTGCTGGGTGAAGCGAGGCTCTCCCAGTCAGACCAATTGTTGGAAAGGGCGGTGACCGCGTCGGCAATCACAGCCGCAGCGGAATGGGCAACGTCAGGGTTCCCCTTCCAGATGGGGTCGCCGGGATTGGTGTTGTAGTCGCCGAAGATGTAGACGGGATTCTCCGAGCCTACGGTGAAACCGCCGCTGTTGGGGAAGGCAAGATCGGGGCGGACGGGCAGGTTGCCGAGGGTGCCGTCCACGAGTTTCAGAACGTGACGGGCGCCGCTGACCCAATTGTTCTGGGCGATCCAGCAACTCTGTATGCGGCCCGTGGTCAGGTAGAAATTGGGCGTAGCCGTGGCGTTGATGAGGCTGTTGACCTGATTCGTGGCAACATAGCCAATACCCGGCGTGGTCGAGGGAATGGGGATATAGCCCATGCCAAGGCCGAGATTGGGAGAGCCGAAGTTATCCAACAAGCCGTTGTTGTTGGCGTCTTCGGAGGACTCGGTTTTGCCAGGATCGATGGTTTCCAGTTTGTTGTCGGGAGTGCCGATCCCGCTGCCGCGGTTGACGACATCTTCAAAACCCGAGTCGCCGGTCTTGGTGTTCTTGGCGTCGACCTGAGTTCCGTTGGGGCTGGGCAACATGCCGCGGCGGTCGGAGAAGTAGAGGACGTAGCCGTTCTGGGAGGCATAGTCCACTAAGGTGCCACTGGCGCCGGTCTTGCCGAGGAGCCATTGGCTCAGATTGCCCACGTCGAGTTCGACGGCGTTCATGATGCCGATAGGAGCGCAGCTTTGGTCGCCGGTCTGTACGTCGCGAGCCTCGCCTTCGCGGGCATCATAGAAATTGATGGGATACCAGTTGTACTGGCTGGGGCTTTGCGAGCCCGCGGGCCAAGTGCTGTCACCGTACCACGGTTTGCTAGTGGCCGAGTCCAGGGCGACCTCGGGAGGTTTGCCCGAGTAAGGCGTGTAAGTGGTCTGAGTGCAGGCGCCACTATGGCTGTGCGCGGTGCAGGCAGTGGTGTAGCCGGGAGCCGCGCCGGCGGAATCCAGAACGCCGTCACGGTTGCGGTCGGCGGGCTCTTGGAAGAGCAGAATAGCGTTGGGGTTGATGGGATTGGAGCCGGTGGTGAGCGGAGGCGTCAAGCCGCGCGCAAACCCCAAAGCCAGCCATTCCTGAGTTACAGGATGATAATTACCGTTGACGTCGCGATACTCGACGCGAAGATAGCCATCCAATAAATTCCAGGTGCTGAGCAAGTTAGTGGCGGGAATGGTGGGATAGGGCAGGGTGAGCGGTGGAGCACTGTACAGGGTCAATGAATAGAAAGGGTAACCCACTGCGGCGCTATCGCACACCGGAGGACCTGCGGCGGGCGGACTGACCACCGGAGTGGAGGGATTGCACTGATCCAGGTTGTCCAACAACGGCGCCACTGTGACCGCGTTTCCGTTCTTAGCATCGCGCACCATGTAGGGGGCATCATTGGCGCCCGAGGGATCGTGCAGGGTGACGACCGGGGGCGGATAAAGCGGGCCGGTCAGCCAGTCGGCGGCGATGGCCGCGAGGCCGTTGCTATTGTTCCAGTTCGTGGGATCGGCGATGCCGCTGCTGGCGGTGGCGAAGTAAGTATTGTAGGTGCCGCCGCTGGCCAGCCCGGGGAAGCCTGCGGGAGTGCTCGCGGCGACGCCATGGCTGTAGTCGACACCATTGTCGGGATCCTTATAGTTGGCGAGGCGAATGTTGTTGGTATCCGCGGCTCCGCCGGGAAGGTCAGCGGGATCGTCGGACAGCAATACGCGAATGGAAGCCTCGTTGT
>JBKQLO010000211.1:0-32523 GCA_052147055.1 Terriglobales bacterium | reverse complement strand
GCCTGGGCGTAAGCCGCGACGCGTGTGGAGAAATCTGAAACGCCGTGCTCGTAATCAATGCCCAGACCTCCGCCGGCGTCAACATAACTGATGGCATGGCCGTTCGCTCGAAGGCGGCGAACCAACTCCGCAACGCGCTCCATCGTTTGGGCAAAGGGTTTTGCCTCCACAATTTGCGAACCGATGTGGACACTCACGCCAGCAACGCACAGGCGGTGGTCGGCGGCAGCTTTCGAATACAGGCGCACCGCATCTGCGATCGGTACTCCAAATTTGTGCTCACGCAGGCCAGTGGAAATGTAAGGATGAGTTTCAGCGGAGACATCCGGATTCACCCGCAGAGCGATCCGGGCTGTTTTCTTGAGGCGGCCAGCACACTTTGCCAGCGCGGATAGCTCCGATTCGCTCTCCACGTTAAACAGCAGAATGTTGGCGGCGAGGCCGTCCTCCATCTCCGTTTCTGTCTTGCCCACACCCGAGAAGACCGTCTTCCGAGCTGCGGCGCGGCTCACTTTCAGGACGCGCTTCAGTTCTCCGCCAGAAACCACATCGAACCCGCAATTCATCGTCGCCAAGAGGCGCAAAACCCCAAGGTTCGAGTTGGCTTTTACCGAGTAACACAGGGTATGAGGAACCTGGTGAAAAGCTTGTTCGAATGCCTGTGCATGGTCGCGAATTGCGGCCGTCGAATAGACGTAGAGCGGTGTCCCGAAACGCTCTGCCAATAGAGTAAGCGGACTGTGCTCGCAGTGAAGGACGGTGTCTGCCGAGCGTGCCGGATTCCCCGTATGGTACAGAAATCCCGGAGGCCGCCCTCCGGCTTGGGGGATGGGCCGAGTCACTTGCGCTTTCCAGCAGGGCCTTTGACGCGAATTACCACCACGGTTTCATCGTCAAAGGCCTCTTCTCCCGCCGCATGTTCGGCCACCGCTTTGAAGATCGCTTTGACCACGGCATCGGGCGGAGCGCCGACGTTCTGGCTCACCACCTCATCCAGGCGCCCGCGTCCGAACATAGCACCGGCGCGATTGCGGGCGTCGAGAATGCCATCGCTGAAGAATACGAACATATCTCCAGGCTTGGCGCGGAAACTCAATTCGTCGTAATCAGCGTCGTCGAACAATCCTGAGGGCAATCCGGCAATCTCGATGGGTTCGATCTTGCCATCATGGCAGTAGAGCGGCCGAGGCAACCCGGAGTTGGCGACTCGTAAAGTACGATTCTGATCGTCCCATAGGGCATAAATCAACGATACAAACTGGGCTTCAATGCGCCGTTCTCCCAGCGAGAAGTTCAGAGCGGACAGCATCTCGGCGGGCGAAGGCTCAATGGGCGCGTGGGAGCGGAGAATGCCGCTGACCAGCGCGGCATAGATCGCAGCCGGCGCGCCTTTCCCGCTGACATCTCCGACGATGATGGCGGTGCGCGAAAGGGAATAGCTGACAAAATCGTAGAGGTCTCCACCGATCGCGCGCGCGGGCATGGACTTGGCGGCAATTTCCAAATGCGCAAGCTTGGGCAAGGCGTGGGGCAGCAACCGGAATTGCAGCTCGCGGGCCAGCGCCAGATCGCGCTCCAGGCGTTGTTCCTGGCGTGCAACTTGTTCGTAGAGCCGGGCGTTTTCCAGCGCGATGGCAACTTGCGCAGCCAGCGTGGTGACGGTTCGCTTGTGGTCGTCAGTGAAAAAGCCGCGCCGCGTATGTTCCAGGTCAAGCACGCCGATGACTTTGTCTTTGTAGATCAGCGGTACCGCCAGCTCCGACCTGGTCTCGGGATTAAGTTTGATATAGCGCGGGTCTTTGCTTACGTCGGGCACCAACACTGCTTCCTTGTGCTCGGCGGCGTAACCCACCACACCTCGCCCTTGCGGGACTTCATGCTTGAGCTGGATGTTCTCCTGAAAGCGCAGCGAAAACCGGTGTTCCAACTTTTGGCCGGTGGAATCGAGCAGCAGAATACTGAACATCTGGTAATCAATCAGCCGGCTGAGCAGCTCGCCGATGCGCTTCAACAGTTCATCCACATTCAGAATCGAAGTGAGCTCGCGCGCAATCTCGTTGAGCAAAACCAAGGTGCGAGCCTGGCGCGTGGTGCGGGTGTACAGGCGCGCATTTTCGATGCCCACGGCCATCCTGGACGCGATCAGCGTCAGCAGCCGTTTGTGCTCTTCCGTGAAATGGTTGGGAAACGGCGACTCGAGGTCGATGACCCCGATCACACGGTTCTTGACGATGAGCGGGACCGCCAGCTCGGAACGAACTTTAGGGATGGCCGAAATGTAGCGGGGATCCTGGGAGACATCGGCGACCAGAATCGGCTCACGGCGCTGGGCGGCGATCCCGGTCACGCCCTCACCCACCTTGATTTTGATCCGTTCCGCGACCTCGCGCGAATATCCCACCTGAAAGCGGAAGCGCAATTCCTGCGTCTTTTCATTGAGCAGGAGGATCGCAAAGATCTCATAATCAATGACTTTGCGGACCAGTTCTGCGACCCGCCGCAGGGTCGTGTCCAGGTCGAGCGTCGTGTTGACTACGTCTGCTACCTCAAGCAACAGAGGCTCGACTTTGGTTTGAAGTTCGGGGTCTGCAACAACGATTTCCACATATCTATGATATCAGTCGCCCCTGTGGAATCGCTGGTGAGGCGGAGGAGGAAATTTGGCGCGCCGCGGTCAGACCCCTCTGGGCACGATGCAGATATCAGGCAGGTTACGGTATTTTTCCGCGTAATCCAGGCCATAGCCCACGACGAATTCGTCAGGAATGGCAAATCCCACGTAATCGCCCTGGATAGGTTGCTTCCTTCGCGAAGGCTTGTCGAGCAGCGCGGCAATACGCAACGACTTGGGCTGATGTCCCAGCAGGACTCGCTTCAGAAAATTGAGCGTGAGACCGGTGTCCAGAATGTCCTCGACCAGAATTACATTGCGGTCTCGCATGGATTGATCAACGTCTTTGGAGAGCCGGACTTCACCAGTCGAGTCCCATCCGTGCTGCAGTTCCTGTGCCGGGCTGGGGCGGTTGCCGTAGCTGGAGACTCCGATGAAGTCGAAAGTGGAGTCGAGTTGCACTTGGCGCGCCAAATCGGCCAGGAAAATGGCCGCGCCTTTGAGCACGCCGACAAGGATCACCGGCTGGCCGGAGAAGTCGCGGGTGATGGCGGCGCCCATCTCAGCCACACGAGAAGCGATCCGCTCGCGCGAAATAAGAACCTTCAGCTCCGGCATGGGGGTTCATATTAAACTAGCAGTTGGCAAATAGCACTCAGCCGTCAGCACCCAGCGTCCAGTCGGGCGAGGGTCGAAGGGGAATTGGCAATGCTCATTAATGGCTGAATGCTGACAGCTGAGTGCTGAATGCTGAATGCTATCGCCTAGGAGCAGCAGCCATCTTATGAAACTCAACGGCATCAAAATCACTTGGTTGGGCCATGCTACTTTTCGCATTGAGACCCCTCAGGGCAGGACCATCCTCATCGACCCCTGGGTCGCGGGCAATCCCAAATGTCCGGAGAAAGAGAAGAGCTTTTCGAAAGTGGATGTCATGCTCTGTAGCCACGGACACGGTGACCACATCGGCGAAGCGGTTGAGATCGCTAAAAAGCACGATCCGATGGTGGTGGGGATGTATGAACTGTGTAGCTGGTTGCAAAGCAAAGGCGTCAAGCGGGTCTCCGGCATGAACAAGGGCGGGACGCAAACCGTTGGCGACATCAAAGTCACAATGGTGCACGCCGAGCACTCCAGCGGGATTGAAGACGGTGGCCAAGTCATTTACGCCGGCGAGGCTGCCGGCTACGTGATCGAGTTCTCCAACGGGGTGAAGATTTACCATGCCGGCGACACCTGCGTGTTCGGCGATATGGCAATCATCCGCGAGATTTACGCGCCTGAGATCTGCATGTTGCCAATTGGCGACCATTACACTATGGGGCCGAGGGAAGCCGCATACGCGTGCAAACTGCTGAAGCCGCAAACCGTCATCCCCATGCACTACGGCACCTTTCCGATACTCACCGGCACGCCCGCCGAACTGCGGAGGCTGGTCCCTGACGTGGAAGTGCGGGAGATGAAGCCGGGAGAAACGATTTCTTGACGATGGAAGACGGGCGTTCTCGCCCGTCATTGAAGCGATTCAGGAGCAAACTTGCCACAATCAAAAGAGAAAACCCCGGGCTGGCGGATGGGCGGCATCACTGCCGGGCCGGTCGAAGAATACTTATACTCCCTGCTCCCGCCGCGGGACGAAGTCTTGTCGGAGATTGAGTCCGAAGCGGCGAAGCGGGACATTCCCATCGTCGGCCCAGTCGTGGGCCGCATCCTGCATCAGTTGGCGATCATGATTGGCGCTAAGACAGTATTTGAGATGGGATCAGCCGTGGGTTATTCCACGATCTGGTGGGCCCGCGCTGTAGGCAAAGACGGCCAGGTGTTCTACACCGATGGCGATCGCAAGAACGCCACCGAAGCCCGCAAGTATTTCGAACGAGCGGGGGTCGCGGATCGGATCACGGTGGGGGTCGGTGATGCGCTGGAGTTGCTCTCCGAGCAGAAGCGGGAGTTCGATGTAATTTTTTGCGATGTGGACAAAGAAGATTACCCGCGCGTTCTCCGATTAGTTGGTCCTCGCTTGCGCAAAGGCGGACTGTTTGTGACCGACAACGTTTTATGGAGCGGCAAAGTCGCTGATAAGAAGAACACCGAGCCTTCGACCAAGGCGATTCTGGAATTCAATCGTCTTCTGTACAGCTCGCCTGATTTGTTTACGACGATCCTGCCGGTGAGGGATGGGGTTGCCGTCGCCCTCAAGAAATAGCGGTCACACCAGCCCGAACTGAAGAGTCATTTCGCCACCAGCACGACTGCAAATCCGTCGTCGTAAACCACTTGATATTTGGGGAGGTTCTCCAGAATCGAAGTCAAGGGTAAGGCGCTGGGGGCGAGAACCACTTTGGCATTGTCCAATTCCTTGTTGAATGCCCATACCGGCTTGCCGTCCCAACTATCCTCCATCAAGCTTAGATAGTTGTCACCGTAAAGATTGGTGCGCCCGTCGATTGCCACCTGCATTTGCGGCAATCGCCAAATTAAATATCCTCCCCAATCCAGTACGTTGAACAGAGGGCCAGTGTAGTGTCCAGCTTCAAGGAATTGGCAGGCGCGGACGGGAAAAGCATCCGCCATCTCGGATCCGAGATTAGACGGGCTGGAGCCGTGGCTGAAGATGCCCCCCGCCACCAGGATGAGGCTAACCGCAGCCGCAACGAATGCCTTGTACGGTTGCGGCAAACTGACTGATTGTGTCTCCCCGCTCAACGAACAAGCGATCACCGCCAAACTGACCGCAACCAGAAACCAGGCGTCGCGCTCGGCGCGAAAAGCAGCGAATGCGGCGGCGATCACAAGAATCACCAGAAGCGGCCGCACCTGTCGTTTCCACCCCATCACAAAAGCTGTGGCCATTGCCAGGAACAGCTCCACATAGTCCTTCACGCGGCGAAAATCGAGAGCCTGGAGTTCAATGATGTACTGGAACGCTTTGGTTTGACGGGCGTACTCCCAAACCACAGCGTAGATGGAAATGAAATAGGGATTGATCAAGATGACCAGGAAACAAATCCCGAACACTTTCCCCAAGCTTCGCGAAGTGGACCAGTCTCTATTGTCCACGGTCATTCCCAGCAGTTTGCGCATGAAAGGTTCCAGCGCCGCGACCACCAGAATGAAGAGTCCGTAAATAAACTGAATGTGAAAATTGACCCAGACCAGATAGAGAACCGGCAGCCACCAACCTCGACTCGTGTCATGGTCCAGCCGCGCTCGCAATACGAATCCAAGTTGCAAAATGAAGAACACAATCGTCAACATTCCCGGCCGTGGCCAGATCATGGGGTAGAGCAGATACATACCGAGAGCGGTAAGGCCCGCGGCCTCGGCGGGGCGCAGATAACGGCGCAGCAAGCGCAGCAGAGCCCAGGCAATCAGCAGGGCCGCAACCGCAGTGTAGAAGACGATCCCGGGCAATCCCCACTGCCGGTACAGCGCCAGCATGAGCAGTTCGAAAGTCCAACTGTAAGCCGCCCAGGAATGGCCGGCCGCCCAAGAGGAAAACGGATCGGTCTGCGGCCAGGCGCGATGCTCGACCATCCACTGACCGGTGCGCAGGTGCCACCAGATGTCGGGATCAGTCACGGCCGTACCGGAAGTGATGATTAGCAAAGCCGGGACCGCCAGCACTGCGGTGATGGCGGCGGCGGCGAACCAGTCGGACCGCAGAAATCGAGGGATGTTGATGAGGCTCTCCTCGTAGACTTAGAAGAGGCAGGGTAACACGGCGGGGAAAGTCAGATCGACCTTACCGTTCGAGTTGTTGCAGAAGCTTGCGGCTGCGCGCTTTCATGGCGGCGGTGCCCGATTCTGCGATTGTGGTCAGCATTTGTTTTACTTTCGGGACTCGCGCATCGTCTGTACTTGCAAGATCAGCCAGGGCTTGCATGGCGCTGGTCTTTACAATCGAACTCTTATCGTCCAGGTAACGCTCGAGGGCAGTCGTCGCGCGGTCGCGAGCGCTCTTTGATAGAGGGAGCCTGGGAATCATCTGAGCTAAATGCCAGCGCAACTCTTGCTGCGTAGCTTCGTCCAGCAGTCGTAGCAACCTGGCTTTGAAAGGTTGCAAAAGACCGGGCCTGCGCAGCGACACTTTTTCTGCGGCATCGGCTGCGCGCATTCGGATCAGCGGGTCTGAATTCCACAGTCCCTGAATCAGTTGAGGGAAGAGCGCAGGACGCCGAAGGACGAGTGCCACGACTGTGTTGGATTGACCAATGGAACGGCGGTCGCCGCCGCGCAATTTGTTCAGGAGCGGATTTGATGAAACCGTCACGGGGCATTCAGATCGACTTCACCGGAATCAAGGTCAGGTCTTCAACCAGGCTGACTTCCTTCTGCAAAAAGGGCTCGGCATAAGTTACTCCGCCCAGCATTCCGTAGAAGCGCGCCATGGCTTCGATGCGCGAACGAATCTCGGCTTGGGCAGGGAAGAGGTCTTTGCCGGCTTCCTGATCGCTGAACTGGGTCTTGTACGCCATCAGCGCCTGAAAGCGGGTCTCGAACTGCTCGGTGATGTCCACGACGAATGTCGGACGGGTGTCGTAGTACAGCGTCGCATAGATGATTTTGAATGGACGGTGTGGAGGCAGTTGCGTAATCCCGGCACTCGATTGGCTGAATGCTGAAGGCTGAGTGCTGAGAGCTTGATTCACATCCAGCTTCGCCAATCCCGCGAGGAAGCAGGCTTCGTATCCCAAAATGCTCGCCGTGTAGTGATCCGGATGCCGCCCCTGCCAGTAGGGAAGAATCACCACTCGCGGCCGCTGTTGGCGGATCACCTGCGCGACTTTCAGCCGATTCTCCCAGGTGTTCTCCACTCGGCCGTCGGGAATATCGAGGGCCAGCCGCCACGCAACCTGCAAAATGAGAGCAGCCTCTTCCGCTTCCCGTCGCCGGTCTTCTGCGCTGCCGCGTGTCCCCTTCTCGCCGCGGGTGAGGTCGAGAATGCCGGTGCGATGTCCGCGCTGCGCCATCTTCAGCAGCGTGCCGCCGCAGGTTTGCTCAACGTCGTCGCGGTGCGCGGCAATGGCTAGAATGTCGAGTGGCTGCGTGGGCATGTCAGTCGAGCAAGAATACAGAGAAGCGGGAAGGCAAGGCAAACCGAGGGTAGGGTCTGAATCAAGCCCGACCAAACTTAACCACAGAGGGTACAGAGGATCACGGTGGAACTAGCAATGTTGGCAACGCTTGATATGTACACGGTACACGTGTATAATGGGTCGGTGATCAAGTCCTTTGCTGATCCAGCAACGGAGGACATTTACAACGGTGCGAATACCAAAGCGGCTAGAAGGATCGACCGTCGAGTTTGGTCGATCGCAGTTCGCAAACTGGACTTTCTCAACGCTGCTACCAGTCTGAGCGATTTGAAGAGTCCTGGGAACCAACTCGAAAAACTCCGGGATGACTTGGTGGGCTATTGGAGCATCCGAGTGAACGATCAGTACAGAATTACCTTCCGGTTGGTTGACGGAAATGCGATGGATGTCAGACTGCCGAGACACTCATTGACCGAAGAGCGAGGAGGAGGAGATAGTATGGGACTTCCGAAAGAGCGTATCGCAACCCATCCGGGAGAGGTGCTCTTGGAGGAATACATTAGGCCGCTGGGGCTAACGCAGGCGACTCTCGCGAAGGAACTCGATATCTCGACCAACCGTCTAAATGAGTTGGTCCGAGGCAAGCGGGGCATAACTGCTGACACAGCGCTTCGACTGGCCCGCCGATTCCGGACCTCGCCTGAGCTTTGGATGAATCTTCAGTCTGCCTACGAGCTGACGGAAGCCCGCATGGCGATGGCAGATTAGATTTTGCAGGTTAGGATCGCCAAACGCCTCAATCCAGATTCCCCTGCTCGAGCACCACATTCTCGCGCACAATCAGCCGATGCGCGGCCATTTCCTTTAGCGTGGGCAGGACGCGGTTGACGTGCTCATCGGTGTCCACAAAGATGATAATCACCGGCAGCTTGCCGCCGGCATCCACAAGGTGGCCGGTTTCGACGCGATGCCGCCCCAGGAATCCGGCCACGGCGTGAAGGGCGGTAGCCGCATAGACGTTTTCCTTGCGCAGGTAGTTGAGGATCTCCATGTGCAGCGGCCGGTTGTGCCACTTGTCGGCTTCGTTGAGGTAGATGGTGACCTGTACAGCCATCGCGTTTGGCATTTTATATCACCCGCGCCAGCGCCATACCGGCCAGCGCCCCCAGAAGGCACAAAACGTTGTTGCTCAGGACATTGGTGCAGAGCAGGAGCCATTGTCCCTGCTCGAAGTAGGCCATGGTTTCAAAGGCAAAGCTGGAGAACGTGGTAAAGGCGCCGCAGAAGCCGATCACGATCAGCAAGCGCCAGCGTGGGTCAATGAGCACGCGCTCGCTGGCCCAGACCATGAAGAATCCCACGATCAGGCTGCCACTCACATTGATGAAGAGCGTCCCGTAGGGAAACACCGGCCCCAGGGCTTTGGCGGCGAAACGGGAAATCAGGTAGCGGGCATTGGCGCCGACGATTGCGCCCAGGGAAATCAGTAGGAATTCGTTCTTCAGAAAGTCAGGCTTCAGCAAGTTCAGCACGACGGAGTCTCCCCTACATAGTTTGTAGGAGTTATCAGCCGGGGCCGTTTACCAAGTCGACCGGGCGGTTGCGGCGAACTCCATCGCCTGATCATTTTTACCACAGAGGGCAACGAAAGCCCAAAGGAAAGGAAACGTTGCAGGCAACATCGCTACGCCGCATTTACTTCTTGCGCTCGACCAGGAAATGCGCCAGCGATCTCAGGGTTTCGCTACGTTTTCCAAAGCTGTCCAGCGAACCCAGCGCGGTTGCCACGAGCGTATCCGCTTTCTTCAACGATTCTTCCACCCCAAACAGCGCAGGATACGTGACCTTTTCCGAGGCTGTGTCTTTGCCTGCCGTCTTGCCCAGTTGTTCGGAAGTCTGGGTAACGTCGAGCACGTCGTCAACAATTTGAAAGGCTAGGCCGATAGACTGGCCAAACTCGCGCAGGTTGCGCACAGCGCCTGCGTCCGCTCCAGCATACAGACCGCCGCTGACCACTGAAGCCGTGATCAGTGCCGCTGTCTTGGAGCGATGAATGTACTCCAGGGTTTCGAGACTCGGCTTCTGATGCTCGGCCTCAAGGTCCACCACCTGGCCGCCGATCATGCCGTCAATTGTGCCCGTGCCACGGGCAATCTCCTCAATAATCCGCACCCGCGCCGTCGCCAAACACTGCAACCGCGCCAGCACCTCGTAGGCTTGAGTTTGGAGCGCGTCGCCTGCCAGAATCGCGATAGCCTCGCCGAAGGCTTTGTGGCAAGTGGGGCGGCCGCGGCGCAGGTCGTCGTTGTCCAGCGCGGGCAGATCGTCGTGGATCAACGAGTAGGTGTGCAACATTTCCAGAGCCGCGCCCAATTCTTCGATTCCATCGGGAAGGGAAGTGGCGACCATGCGTCCTGCTTCCATACACAAGATCGGCCGCAAGCGCTTACCTCCGGCAAAAACGCTGTGGCGCATAGCCGAATGAATGGAAGCCGGATACCGGCTGGCGGCGGGCAGCAAGCGTTCCAGCGCTTCATCCGCCAGCTTGCGGCCGCCCTCCAGAGTGTCTTTGAGCATGACGGTGAGTATAGCAAGGGGTCAGAGAAATTTACGTACGGCAGGTCAACGCGTTGAATCGCAGAGTACGCGCCGAGAGGCACACAGAAGCCGCAGAGAAAACCCATCTGGCCTTAGGCAACCGCAGACCGCTGCCCACGGGCATTTCCCAGCGCTGCACGCAGAATGGCCGGTATGTCATTCGCCGGGCACACATCCGCTGCGCCAGCCTGCAAGGCCGCGGCCCACATTTCTTCGTCGGCGACACGATGGGTGCAGACGATGCAGACTCCAGAGAAATCCCGCGACAGATGCTCGACCTCCGGGAGTGGCGCGGCTTCAATATCCAGAATGGCCACCTCGGCGCGGTGTTTGGCGATGCGATTTCGCAATTCGTCCAACGACTGGACCTGCTGTACGGAAAAAAAAGCTTGGGACAACGCGGCGACCAAAGACTGCGCAACTCCCGCATCGCCCTGGAGGAGAACAACGGTAAGCGACTGCATACTTCTCTCCGGCGTCTTTTACTGCACGCGGTCGGACCGGGGCGCGGCTATTTGCGGCTGGACGGGGCCTCGGTCATTGTCGTCGGCTCAAACGATTCTGCCTGAAGCTTCCCGTTTTGCCTCAGCAGAATTTCTACTTTACCTTCGGCTTGTTCCAAATCTTTCCGACAAGTGGCGGAAAGTTGCATCCCCTCTTCAAACAGGGTAAGAGATTTTTCCAGGGGAACTTCTCCCTTTTCCAGTTCCTGAACTATTCTCTCCAGGCGCTGAATGGATTCCTCAAACTTCGCCACGGGGATAACTCCTCAGCACATTCTAATCCTCTTTACAGCAAACTGTGTCCAGAGAAAAAACGGTTTCGGCGAAAGTGACTTGAACTCTAGACCGAAGTGGGACGCGATGTGCCCAGCGCTTCCAGCACATCCACGGCAGAGTTGTACCGGCCCTGGGGCGCGCTGATCTGCGCCCCTTGTGTCATTTCACGGATGGCCATCACCATTTCGCGCGCAATGGCAATGCCCTCTTCCCGCGCCGCTTCGGGCGTCGCAGTGCGCGCCATCCGCTCCAGAATCGAATCCGGCACCGACACCCGCAGCTCATTTTTCATGAACTCGGCGTTGCGCACGCTCACCAGCGGCCAGATGCCGGCCACCACCGGAATCCGGCAGTGCTCGATGCGGCGCAGGAAGTTCTCCAGCAGGCCCAGATCAAATACGGGCTGGGTGACTGCGTATTCGGCGCCGGCCTCGACTTTGTATTCGAAACGGCGGATTTCCTCGTCCATATTTGGCAGCCCGGGATTCGCTCCCACGCCGATGACAAAGGACGTACCCCGGCCCAGCGGGTTGTTGCCAATATCCATACCGCGGTTCAGGTTGTGAACAATGTTCACTAGCCCGATGGCATCCACATCAAACACCGCCGTGGCGTCCGGATAGTTGCCCATCTTCGGAGGATCCCCGGTGATGCAGATCAGGTTGCGAATGCCGGTCGCGGCTGCGCCCAGCAGGTCGGACTGAATGCACAACACATTGCGGTCCCGGCAGGTGTAGTGCAGGATGGCTTCGATGCCGACTTCCTGCTGGATGAGCAACGAAAGCGCCTGATTACTCATACGCGCCGAAGCCCGCGGGCTGTCTGGAATATTGATGGCGTCCACGCCTACCGACTTCAGGAAACGGGCGCCTTCCACTTCCTTGTGAATATCCGTACCCTTGGGCGGAACGATTTCGACCATGGTGACGAACTCGCCCCCGGCCAACTTTGCACCCAGGCGGGAGCGTTGCACTATGGGTACAGCAGGGGCGGCGGGCGGCCCGGCGGGCTTAGCCGCGGGCGAAGAACCGACCCGAGCGCGTGCTTCTCCTACACGCAGCGCTGACTTCATCACCCGAATGTGATCGGGGGTGGTTCCGCAGCAGCCTCCCACCAGGCGAACACCCGCGGCAACGAACTTGCGGGCGTAGCTTGCCATGTACTCCGGCGAACAAAGATAAATGTTGCGGCCTTCCACCGAACGCGGGATGCCGGCGTTGGGTTGCGCTGCCAGGGGCAGGGAAGTGACCGCTCGCATACGCTCGATCCCGTCCAACATTGCCACCGGCCCTACGCTGCAGTTGCACCCGATGACATCGGCGCCCCATTCCGCCAGCCGGGGAGTGAAAGCTTCTGGAGTGGAACCATCAAGACAGTTGGCGTCTTCGTCAATCGTGACCTGTGCAACCACTGGAATCTTGGGGTTGACCTCGCGCACCGCAAGCATCGCTTGATGCAGTTCTTCGAGGTAACCGAAGGTCTCGAAAATCAGCAGATCAACTCCGCCTTCCACCAGCGCTGCAATCTGATCGCGAAAAGCTGCACGCGCTTCTTCAAAGGACGTTTTTCCCAGGGGCTCGATGCGAATCCCCAGCGGCCCTACCGAACCGCCGACCCAGACGTCAAAACTCTTCGCAGCTTCCCGCGCAATGTGTGCGCCGGCAAGGTTAACGTCGCGGACACGGTCAGCAAGGCTATGGCGGCCCAAACGGAAGGCGTTTGCGCCGAAGGTGTTGGTTTCAATGATCTCCGCGCCCGCCTGGAGGTATTCGCGATGGACCCCACGAATCAACTCCGGCTGGGTCAGGTTCAGTTCGTCGTAGCAGCGATTGATGAAAATGCCCTTGGCGTAGAGCAACGTCCCCATCGCCCCGTCGCATAGGACGGGCGATTGTTTGATTCTCGCAAGCAGATCAGTAGCCATGGGGTTCAGAGCAAAAGTTCAGGTATCAGTCGAGAATACAAGATGACTGCCGGTTTTGCACCTTCCGGGGGCGATGCAACCGGCGGGTTCGCCGCTCACCGCCGGAGCTGACCGCCGGAATCTCCCGCATCCGTGCTCTGCTATAATCCCGTTTCTTGCATCTAAATCTCTGTCCCTCGTGCTCCTTGGAGTTCCGGGTTTGAAGAAAAGCTTGATTAGTTTGGCGGTTCTGGTGGCTGCCAGTGTGACTATTGTCTCGTGCGGCGGCTCCAGTCCCTCCAGTAGCCAGCATATGAGCGGGCTCAAGTTCCGGGCGTTCGTTTCCAATCCGTTGTCGCCCAGCGGGTCTGCGAATCTCCCGGTGATCAACATCGTAGATGCCACGCGGGACCTCCTTTCTCCTTCGACGGTCAGTTTGTTGGGAGTGGTGCCCCAGCCGGGGCTCATGGTGGTTTCCCCCGACCTTCGATTTACCGCGGTGTTCAGTCCGCCGGGTAACCTTGCCGTGATCGATAACGCGACTGAAGCCACGTTGAGCGGTGCGCCCATCATCAGCCTGCCGGGCCTGACCGAGAGCATCGTCATCGCCAATGACAGCGTGACTGCCTACGCTGCCGTACCCACCGCTGCAGTGTCCGGACAGGCCCCCGGTGCTGTGGTAGTGATGAACTTGACCACGGGAGCGGTGACAGCAACCGTTCCGGTGCCGGCGGCGCATTACGTGGTGCTCAGCCCGGACGGAAGTCGCCTGTTAGTATTCAGCGACAACTCAAATAACGTCACCGTCATTGCTACAGGTTTGATTGGCACCAACAGCGACCCCCGGCAGCCGGCGGGAGGAATTTGTTGTTTTGATCGCCCGGTGTGGGGCATTTTCGCGGACAGCGCCACCGCCTACATTTTCGATTGCGGAGCGGAATGTCCAGGGGGCGTTACTGCGGGCATTACTACGTTCGATGTGGGCAGTCCTGCGCCGGGTCCGACCGTGGCCCTGAGCGGCGCAACTTACGGATTGCTGAGTGACGGCACGCTTTATGTTGTTGGTACCCCGCTGCACACCGCTTGCGGTGCAGGCACAGCGGCCACATCCTGCGGGACGCTGAACATCGTCGATGTGAACTCGATGAAAGTCACAAACCCCAGCCCTATCATCATCACCGACGGCTATCACAATCGGATGGCAATGGGTTCGCTCGGGCAGTTGTTCATCGGGGCGCGCAGTTGCACCAGCATCAACCAGCTCGGGGGTGAGGTGCGCGGCTGCTTGTCGATTTACAACACCAGCACCTCGGCGGTAGTGGTTCCGCCGCAAATCGGAGATGCCACCGGCATCGCACCCATCGCCGGCCGCAACGTGGTCTATGTTTGCGAAGGGGGAGCGTTCCAGATCTTCGACACCACGACCGACAAACTGCTGGTACAAGTGACCCCCACTCCCACCGATATCGTGGGATATTCCGTCGACGTGAAGGTTGTCGACCCGCCGCCGTCAACCTGCTCTATGGATTGTTCGCCTTAGTGCGCCGGGCGTGAAAGATGAGCGGCGTCCAAAGCTCTTGAGCCAAATTCCGAATTGCTTATGGATTCCGGCGGGATGACGCCAGAAACGCTTTACTTCGCCCCTTCCAGCACCAACCGATGAACACTCGCCTTCTGCACCGCGGGAGGGGAAAACGGCCACGTCAGAGTCGAGTTCTCATACCAAGCCTGCCATTGATCCATGTAGTAAGGACTGAGAAAGTTTCCCGCCTCGCCAGTCACCAGGTTCAAGGTAGAGCGGTCGAGATCAGCCAGGTCCACGGTCATGCGCTCCGAAGGGCCGTGAGTTCGCGACACCGCTTTGACCGTGAATCCGCTGCCCGATTGCTCGCGCAAACCGGGGCCGGTCCAGTGCCGCAGAAGGGGAATCCTGCCGAGAATGGGATGCTGGATCTCCACCGGATTGAAGCCTCCCCATTTCCAGGCATTCAGGTCGGCCGGAACGTCGGATGCCGTGACCGCGCTCTCGATCGCAGCGGTTAGCAATTCCTCATAGTTGGGATAGCTGTTGGGCAGCCACCGTTTGGGTTGGTGCTGCGCCACAGTTTCCAGCCAGACGGTTTCCATCAGCCAGTCATAACTCTTCCAACTCAAGGTGGACTCTATCTGCTCGGGATTCGCGGGCGCTGGACCCAGTTTCGGTTCCAGCAGTAAGCGCGCCAACTGTTCTCGCCCGCGGACGGCAATGGTCGGAGCCGCGGAATCCGCGGTCATGCGGCCATCCCATTGCCGCAGGATTTCAGCCGCCGCTTTGGCCCGCACCGACGGTTTCTGGGCGTGATCCACCGCATAGACAAACTTTTCCGCCATGATGCGATCCAGATCTGAGTAAATGTCCGTCTGCAATGCCAGCATATCGGCGGCGGAAAACTTCTTACCTGACTCCAGGACTCGGTAAATGCGAGCTGAGCGCCAGGGAGCTTCCCACTCGGCGCTGATCGAATGAGGATATTTGTCGGGCGTAATCCGGCTATTGGCGGTGGCAATGATTCCCGAGGGCGGATTGAAGATGCTGGGCAACTCATCGAATGGGATGTAGCCGGTCCACTCGTGCGCGTCGTCACTGCCGTTTTCGGGCAGGCCGCCATCGCCGGCCGCGCGGATGGGAATTTTTCCGGTGGCGTGATATCCGATGTTGCCGTCCACATCTGCGTACACTACGTTCTGAGCGGGAGCGTCGAACTCTGAAAAACCCTTCACGAACTGCTCCCAGTTTTGCGCCGAGTCCACGGCGAAGAAGGGATTGCGAACTCCGTCGTACAGCGTCCAGCGCAGCGCCAGCTTGCGGGTTTCTCCAGGAACGAGTTCGGTGACGATCGGTCCATGCCGCGTGACTGCCACGTCCAGACCTACGTCCGGCTGGCCGTTCACATGAATGACTTCGTGACGGCGCTCCGGCGATTTCCATCCTTCGGGTGTGAGGTACTGGCCCCCGTCATTGAAGGTTTCGATGTAGACGTCTTCGATGGTCGGGCCAACGTTGGTGAATCCCCATGCGACGCGCTGGTTGTGTCCTACAAGCACGTAGGGATAACCGGGCAGTGTCACTCCCGCTACATCGAAATTCCCGCATGCCGGGCTGCTGCAACGAAGATGGGCCTCGTACCACAGATTAGGCATCTGGTGGCCGAGGTGCATATCGTTCGACAAAAGCGGTTTGCCTGAAACCGTATGCGTCCCCGACACCACCCAGTTGTTCGAACCTAACACCAGCGGCCGATCGTCGAAGAAATCTGCCACTTGCTCCCTCAACCAGCTCTGCGCGGTCTCACTTTGGTCAAGCTCGGCAAGAATCTCATGGTGGCTGGTCTCAGGGCCGTGCTCACCCGTCAACTTTGCTACGGAACTATCCGAATCGGAATCATCATCGTCGGTATCCTGCACGAGCGAAGGACGCGTTGCTGTGGGCCGCCGGTCGCGCCACGAGGAATTCAGATAAAGGTCAGCGGTCAGTTCCGGCCCCAATTTGGCCAGAACCTGTTCGCGAACCAGCGCTTGTCCAGGAGTTGTGCTCAACTCCTGCACCATATACGCGCCGATCAGCGCCGAGTCTTCGCTGGTCCACGGCCCCGGGGAGCAACCAAGAATGCGGAACTCAACCGGCAAACGGCCGCGATGAGATTCGACAAAAGCGTTCACTCCGCGAGCATAGGCTTCAAGACGCGCGCGGTCATCGGCCGAAATCGTCGCAATCGTTTTCCTGGCGGCAATTCTCATCCCCAGGATTCTCTGCTGGCGATCATGCTCGAGCACCTTGGAGCCAACCACCTCAGCCAGTTCTCCGGCTGCGTACCGCCGTATTCCGTCCATCTGAAACAGGCGGTCTTGCGCCGTTACGTAACCTTGCGCAAAGAACAGGTCGTCCAGGTTAGCGGCGTCGATGGTCGGTATACCGTGATCATCGCGCAGCACCGTTACCGAGGCGGCGATTCCAGGGACTTGCAGCTTGCCATCCAACCGAGGTAAAGCGGAGAGCGCAACCGAATAAAGCCAACCTGCGATGCCCAACCCAACCAGCACAAGAACGCCGGCTACCCAGGCCATGACACGAGAGATCCGGATACGGGAACGGGGCTCAATCAGGACGCTGCTAACCATGAATTCTTGATTCTAGCAGGCTACGGAAGAACAGACGCCGCGACTTACACCCTGTAAAATACAAATCCAAAGATGAAGACCCTGCGCAATGTTCGCGACCGAACTGAAGTGCTGAACCGCTTGGCCAACCTACGTCCGGACGCGCTCCGCAGGTGGGGAACAATGTCGGCCCATCAAATGATCTGTCATCTGAGCGATGCCTTGCGGTCGGCGCTGGGAGAAAGGCACGTCAGCCCGGCCAACAGTCTGTTCATGCGCACAATCCTGAAGCCTCTGGCTCTCTGGGTTCCAGTTCGGTGGCCGCACGGCTTCAAGACGCGCCCTGAAATGGACCAACAGCAGGGTGGCACGTCACCCGTGAACTTTGCATCTGACCTGGAGGAACTGCGCAGTTTGTTTCAGCGCTTCTGTACTGGGGACGGTGAATTCTCTCCTCATGCCATGTTTGGGCAAATGTCCAGGGCCGAGCGCATGCGCCACGCCTACCTCCACTTTGATCATCACCTGCGACAGTTCGGGGTCTGAATACCAGAACTGACCTGCCACCCGGCAAGAGCGGTTGGCGGCATTTCCCAAAGCCCAGTATCATTCAGTTTGCCAGCAGTCTGAGAAGGGCAACCGTCCATGCTTCAAAAGCGTATCGACGACCAACCCAGCATCTCGCGCGAGATGGTCCGCGAGGCGCAGCAGATCCTGCATCAGCACCTCAAACGGGTAGGCCTCAAACATACCGCGCAGCGCGATACCATTCTGCAAACCTTCCTCGAGACCCGCGACCACCTTTCCACCAACGAATTGCACCGGCTGGTACAAAAGAAAGACGCGCGCATTGGCTTTACCACGGTTTATCGCACTCTGAAGCTGTTAGCGGAATGCGGATTGGCCAGCGAAGTCGCCTTCCACGACGGCATTGCCCGTTTTGAACACCAGTACAACCGGCGCAGCCACCATCACATGGTCTGTACCGAGTGCGGCGGTTCGGTGGAGTTTTTCTCGCCGGAAGTGGACCATCTGGAGCAAGAGATTGGACGCAAACACCACTACGCCACCACCCGACACACATTTCAGATCTATGGAGTGTGCGAAGATTGCCGCAAGAAGCGTCACGTAGTCTGAGAGAGCCATGTCCAATTCCTGCCCGCAATGCAGCGCCGAGATGCCCGACGAAGCCGCCTTCTGCCCCGGCTGCGGCCGCAGGATGATCGCCGTACCCAGCGCTGTGGCCAGTACCGGTTTCCTGAAGGAAAATGTGGCCGGCGCACTGGCCTACATCACTGTTTTCCCAGCGCTGGTTTTCCTCCGGATGATGCCGTTCAAGCGCAACCATTTCGTGCGCTTCCACTCGTTTCAATCCATCTTTCTGACTATCGCCGGCCTTGCCATCGTCGTGGGATTGCGGTTGTGTTTCGCGGTGCTGACTTTCATCCCCAGGTTCGGCTACATGCTGGCATGGCTGGTGGTGCTATTGGTGGCGCTTGCCGGGGTGATTCTCTGGCTGGTGGTGGTGGTCAAGGCTTTCCAGGGTGAGTTGTTCAAGCTGCCTGTCATTGGCGGTTTCGCCGAGAAGGGGTAGCAAACGCACCGGTGTCTGCTATTTGATTTTCCTTCCGCCGTCTTTTCCGGTAGTCTGTTTCACTTGGCTAAAGCGGGGAGGCGAGTTTGAAAGTTCGGGTGTTTTTTCACGACAAGTGCTTTGACGGCGCATCCTCGGCGGCGCTTTTCTCCCGTTTCTATCGCGAACGGATCCGCAGCGATGTGGACTTCGTCTTCTCCGGACTGTTGCATCGGGCTGGTTCCTTATTTAATGAGAAGGACTTTGACGGCGACGAAAACGCCATTGTGGACTTCAAATATTCCAGTTCGCCTAAGATTACGTGGTGGTTTGATCATCATCAAAGCGCATTCCTGAACCCCGCCGACGCCGCTCATTTCGAACAGGACCAAAGCAACCGCAAGTTTTACGATCCCGATTTCAAGTCCTGCACCAGTTTTATCGCCACCGTGGCCCAACAGCGCTTCGGGTTCGATCCCACGCCAGTAGCCGATTTGGTGCACTGGACTGACGTCATTGACGGCGCATTGTATCCCGATGCCCGTACCGCGGTCGAAATGCGGGCTCCGGCGATGAAGCTGACCATGATTATCGAGTCCAGCCAGAATTATCAGTTCCTGCCGCAGCTCATCCCGTTACTCGCCAGCCAGCCGCTGGGAGAGATTCTGGAGCAACCCTTCGTGGCCTCGCTGATGCCGCCGCTACTGGAGCGTCATCAGCGGTCGATTGCCATTCTGCGGGAACGCACGGAATTGAAAGACGGCACCCTTTTCTTCGATGTCACCGACCTTGAGCTTGAGGGCTACAATAAATTTGTCCCCTACTACCTGCAGCCGGAGTCGATCTACAGCGTCGGCCTGAGCAAGAGTAGTTTCCGGGTGAAAGTTTCCGTGGGCTCCAATCCGTGGGCGCCTTCGCCGCCCATGGTGAATCTCGCCAAAGTTTGCGAACGCTACGGCGGCGGCGGACACGCGCGAGTGGGCGCGATCTCCTTCGATGTAACCCAGCAGGAAGCGGCGCGCAAGGCCGCCCACGAGATTGTGACAGAATTGCGAGCCGCAGTGCGGGGACCCGCCCAGTGAATGCCATCGCCGAGTCCGCCCCTCATGCGCACGACCATAACCTGCAGGCCCTTCGTGCCATTGCCTCGTTCGAGCTGACGAAAGGCCTGATCGTTCTGCTGGCTGCCTTGGTAGTGGTGTTCATGGTGGGGCGCGATCCCTGGGATTTCGCCGACGGGATACTTCGCATCCTGCACATCAGTCCTGACCATCACTTCGCACAGTTGTTTCTCGATTGGGCGGACACCTTGACCGATGCCAAGCTGTGGACCGTGGCGGCCGTCGCCAGTACGTATGCGATTCTTCGTTTTGTGGAGGCGTACGGACTCTGGTACGCCAGAACCTGGGCCGAGTGGATCGCGCTGATATCCGGTGCTTTGTACGTGCCCTTTGAGATTTACAAATTGATTCGCCGGCAAAACGTGCTTCACATCTCGGTTCTGGTGATCAATTTGATCATCGTGTTGTACATGGCCTACCTGCTCAAGACCGGCAAGGGGCACTACCGGAGTTTGGCCAACCCCTGAGTTGCCCAGGGCTTCCGGGAATGGCGGCAGTACCCTGGTCACCTACGCCAGTTACGAACGTAAACCCCTCATCCGCGGACCCCTGACCCGCGTGACCTGGGTCACCTCCAGCTTGTTACAGGCGTATGGAAATCCCCACCAACGAGCTATTGTCGATTTCCCCGGGAGGGTGCAATCTGGTTGTGTCCACGAAAAGAGAGTTGGGTTTGGAGGCAGAGTATGAGTGATTCTACGCGGCACAGTCGGCTACAGAGCACCGTGGGATTGGTCGCTGAATACGTGGTCACGGGGTTGATCATGCTGATGACGCTGGTGACCACGCTGCGCATGTTGGGGATTCTGTCCTAAGTTACCACTCCGGAGTGGGGTGCCTGAGAAGAGGCCCTGGGCAGGGAGAGCGTCCCTGACCCGGGCCTTTTGGCGTTTGGGCCTTCGGTTCCTAGTTGGCAAACACCGGCATCGAACCACTCTGACGGGAAGAAGCGGATAGTAAGTGAGTCGGACTACAAGCTAACCTCGCAACCAGTGAGATCCTAGAACGAAGATTTCCAGATCGCATTTTCCATGGAGGAAAAATGAAATTTGCTGCTGCAGCGTGGGCGATTCTCATGGGGTCTTTTGCCTTGGGTCAGACTGCGCCCATCGTGAAGGCCTGGGACGCCACCAACGTTACCTGGCAACACGTTGATCCCGATGGGACAAAACATTCAATACTGGAGGGCGACAAGGACGCGCCGGGCAAAGCATTTACCTATGCAGTCTTTGTTCCAGCGGGAGCTTGGGACAACTTCACGCACTCACACAATCAGGATGCGCGGGTTGCAGTCGTCTCGGGGGCACTCCTGCTTGCTGTCGGTTCAAATCCAGACAAGAAGGGGGCAAGGAGTTATCCAGCCGGGAGCTTTGTGTTCGTACCTGCCAATATGGAGCACACGATGGGTGCTGACGTAGACACGATTATCATTGGCACCGCCATTGGCCCTTGGAAGACGCATGACAATGAAGCCCCTCACCACCATTAACTGTGTCGTCGCTGCTGAGTGAAGCGAGGGTTGCATTTGAACTGCGGATTCCTCGCTTCGCGCCCAATTACAATCCCAAAGGAAGGTATTAAGCTGTGCAGCTTTCCTACTGCGGCAAGCCCACATACACGGCGTTCGTTACCGGAGTGTTCAGCAAATTCGTCACCACTGCCGGAATATCTCCCGCCGCATCCAGTTCGGCAGGCGGGCCAAACCCTAGAAGCTCGGCGCTCGACGAGTGAATCACGCCATCCACCTGAGTGAAGTCGGTCAGTCCCGCCACTTCACTCAGCGCCGGCACAATCGAATCACTTTCCTGATTAAAGACTTCCGGCCAGCCGGTCGAAGTCAGGTGCTGGGCCAGATAGTCGCCAGAGCACAGCAGGCGTATGCTCGCGGCCACGGCAGAAGTGTCGAGCCCATCCAACTGGCTTTGCGACTCCAGTCCCTGAATCAGAGCCGTCGGTAGAGGATGAGGAATAGGATTTTGCAGTGCTTGTAGAGCCGGACTCAAGCCGTTGCCGAACCCGTCGCCTTGCAGGTCTCCGACGCCTCCGGTTGTGCTCTTGCCGTTCTTGAAAGTTACCGAGCTGAAACTCAGACTTCCGGAAGTTGCCAGAACCCCGCGCACACACTGGTTGTTGTTGTCGAGCAAGTGCGGGGCCAGCGGTGAACCCCAGTGCGGGGTGCCGATGGTGATCATTTTATGCACGCCACCCAGCCCAAATGTAGTGTTGCCGTAAAAACTCTTGATCATGGGAAAAGTCCGGGTAATGTCACCTCCCATGCTGTGGGCCACAATATCGACCTGCACCGCTGCCACCGGAATTCCGACAGCCATTGGCGCCGTTCTTGAATTGATTCACGAAAGCCGATAGCTGCTGCAAGACGATGGGCGCGTTGGTAGGCGAAGCCCAGGGAGCTGGCCTGCGCGCTCTTGACACTGGAGAGCGCCCATACCGGAAGCGAAGGCTTGTAGGTCTTGATTTGCCCACCGATCACCTGAGAATAGTTGGCGATCCCAATGGTGAAACGCGGATCGGTGATCAGAGGAGTGAAATCGGCCCACGAAGCGGGACTGCCCCAGAGCCCGTGGATCAACCCCAGCGGCGGCCGCAGCAGCGTGACCTGTGTGCTCGACGAAAGTCCTGTATCGACGGCTAAAACGTTGAGCGAAATGAAACGGTCAGTCGCGTTTACGTCCTGCCCTTCGGGGCGGGGAAAGTCCACCGGGGCGCCGTAAATGGCAAACGCCATCGGTCCCTGAGAGGTGCTTACCGCGCTCACCGTGAGCTGGCTCAAGGTGAAACTGGTAGAGCCGATCGCGGCCAGACCACCATCCTCGGCGGCGGAAACACTCTGCTGGCCCTGGTCGTTGATGACAGTGAAGGTAAATTGTTCGCCGGCAGAGCTTGCGGGAACACGCAGAACCACCTCGCTTGCGCCATCGGCCGAACTGCCTTGCACCGCCCGTCCTTTGCTGGCCAGGGTGTTGACGTTGGTCGTCACCATGGGTCCGCTGAGCAGCGCGGGCACGGGATCGAGCAACGCCAACTGAGGCGGGTTCTGGGCCACCAGCAGAGCAGGGAATAGCGTTGCTGTTACGACCAGTGCGGACAGTCGCAACTTGACAGTTCCTGGGAAATTCCGGGAAGGGAGGTCCTGGGAGAAGAACATATCAACCTCGGCACCGAGACTGCGATCCGCAGGCGACGCCCTGCCAGCCCTTAGGATCGTCCAGCCTGTTTACCACAGACTCGGGCACCATGACAATCGACACCCGGTATCCCTTGCTGGGCGCGGAAACCCAGCTAGAGTCTGAAGTCTCCTCCCGTTTTTCCCCCTTGACAGCGTTTCGGCAAAGCCGCTATTGTTACAGCCGTGTTACAAAGTAAGTATCTCTATCGGACTAGTAGTATATAAGAATCGTTGGATGAAACGACCGTCTCCCCCCGAGTACGGCCCGGAATTGCCTCCCCAGCCGCCGGACCCCGATTCTGGCTGCGGCCATGACGGCCTGTGTAGCGCTAACTTAAAAGGAGCCCTGAGATGGGAAAACTGATTCTGGTGAGACATGGTCACACGCACCTGAACCGCGCTGGAGCCGAGGAACGACTGCGAGGCTGGCTGGATGTGCCGCTCGATGACGAAGGCTTGCGGGAAGCCGCGACCACCGCCGAACTGCTGGCGCATTATTCCGTCGACATGATCTATTCTTCGGACCTCCGCCGCGCCCGGCAGACGGCCGAAATCGTCAGACGCCATACCCGAGCCCGGGTGATTGCCGCCAAGGAACTGCGTCCCTGGAACCTGGGCGTGTTCTGCGGCCAGCGGGTGCGCGATGTGGTGCCGTTTCTGAATCAATTGAACCAGTTTCCTGACCTGCCGGCCCCGAGCGGAGAATCCTTCCATCAGTTCTACGGTCGCTATTCCACCCGTCTCAATGAGCTCCTGGCGCTTGCGGAGAAGTCCTCACGCTACATCGTTGCCATTACCCATGTGCGCAATCTTCTGGCCACCAAAACCATTCTCGAACGCGGCGACCGCGATTCGCCTGCGTGAGATCGCCGAAATATTCCCCGACGCTCGCTTCATCATCGCGTGGCGAGATCCCGCCGATACCATCAGCAGTATGGTACGGGCCGGACAACTGGGTTCGGCCTATTTTGCCCGCAAAGGCTCCGCCCTGCGCGGATTGCTGGGCTGCCCGGTCCTGAAGCAGCAATGCGATGAACTGGTGTCTCAGGGCAAACCCCTGCTGCAACTCAATTACGAGGATTTGGTAAACCAACCCGCGGCCGTCATGCGCGGGGTATGCGGCTTCCTCAAGATTTCTTGTACTGACCACTTGTCCAGTCTGCGGGGAGCCGACCGCTCGGCCATCTACGACTACGGGTCGCAACACCACACCTTAGTGAAAGGCGACCAGATTATTTCTGCGCCGCGCCCTGACGCAATCGACCCCGCGCTCCGTCGCAAGATTCTCGGATACGTAACGCGATGGCGAGGCCTGAGTCCAACCGGTCCGAGGTCGCTGGAACGGATTCTGGACCAGCTAACCTATCGCGCTCTCCGCGCCTATGACCGCTTGACGGCACTGGCTTTCTGCGTCTTGCCTTTATCTTTGCTTTCCAGATATCGCACCCGGAAGTATGGCTTGAGCGGTTTCAGCGCAAAGTTCCGCAGGCTTGGTTCCGGAACGAGCTTCGAGGTGAATCCATGAATACTCCTGAGGTCGGAATGGCAAATGCGTTTTCTCTGCGCGAGGAGATTAAGTACCGCTTTCTCTACCTGCTGAATGCTTATCCCACGATTTACATGCCTGTCGCCCGGTTGAGATTTCGCCACCTGAATGATTTGCTGGTTGACTGGGACGCCGACCTGGTGATTGAAGCCTTCGGACGCTCCGGCACTACCTTCGCCAATTTCGCTTTTCTGTCCGCACAGGACCGTCCGGTCAAGACCGTCCACCATACCCACGCGGCGGCACAGATCATCACGGCAGTGCGCATGAAAATCCCTACGATGGTCATCGTGCGGCCCCCGCTGGAGTCTGCGCTCTCGCACATGGCGCGACATCGGATTCCGGCGCGGCCGGCGGTTGTGGCTTGGATTCGCTATCACCGCCGCATCCTGCCTTACCTCGATCGAATTGTCGTTACCACATTCGACGGCATGACCCGGGATTTCGGCGCTGTGATCGAGCGCATCAACCAGACCTTCGGAACCAACTTCGGAGTTTGGCAGCACACCAAAGAAAACCAGGAACAAATATTCGAGCAGATCAGGAAGCGGAACCGCTTTCGCTTCGGCGAAGCGCCGACCCCGGAACGTTCGCGGTCGCTGGCTTTGCCCACACCCGAGCGGGAAGCCCTGAAAGAGAAGTTTCGAATTCAACTGCAGGCTCCGGAATTGGCTGAACTACGAAAACGCGCGCAGTGTCTATTCACGCAGGTGACCTCGAACTCCGGCGCATCGCTGGAGCGCGCGAGAGTGCTGGCATGAGCGGCGAGGACTTCTAAGGCCGCTTGCCCTGCTGTGAGCTACATCACCGGAGAGGGTGATTAGGCGCGAACCACCTCCGTTAGCCCCGCTGTCGTCATCGATGGCGAAGGCGTACCGCAGTTAACCCGTTCCCTGCCTTCACAACGGCTCTCTTTGTGCAATACCTCACACTTAGCTGTGATGTGCGCTACAGCCGTCTCCGCCTCCAAGCGAGAAGATACCAAGTTGACCATTTCCGCTGGAGGAAATATCCATGAAGAGACTCTTGATCCTTGGCGCCGCAGGCAGGGACTTCCATAACTTTAACGTCTTATTTCGCAATAATCTTGACTACCAGGTGGTCGCCTTCACTGCCACTCAGATTCCTGACATTGCCGGCCGCTGCTATCCGCCGGAGCTTGCCGGACGTTTGTATCCGGAGGGCATTCCCATCTTCGAGGAAAAGGATATGGAAAACCTGATCCTCGACTATGAGATCGACGCGGTGGTGTTTTCCTATAGCGACGTTTCCCACCAGAACTTGATGCATATCGCCTCCCGTGCCGTGGCTGCCGACGCCGACTTCTGGCTTCTGGGAACCGAGCACACACAACTCAAGTCGTCGGTTCCGGTCATCTCTGTGTGCGCGGTGCGAACCGGATGCGGCAAGAGTCCGGTCTCGCGCCTGGTCGCTGAAGAGTTGCGACAGCAGGGGCGAAGGCCAGTCGTCATTCGTCACCCCATGCCTTACGGCGATCTTGCGAAACAGGCGGTCCAACGCTTCGCCACCATGGAGGATCTCGACCTTCAACAATGCACCATCGAGGAACGCGAAGAGTATGAACCGCACATCAATAAAGGAACCGTGGTGTATGCGGGAGTGGACTACGAACAGATTCTCCGCCAGGCGGAGAAAGAAGCGGATGTCATTTTGTGGGATGGAGGCAACAACGACACTTCCTTCTACGCCTCCGGTCTGGAAATCGTGGTCGTGGATCCACACCGTCCGGGGCACGAACTGGCTTACTTCCCCGGTGAAGTCAATCTCCGGCGGGCGGACGTGATCGTGATCAATAAGGTCGATACTGCCGACCAGCGTGATGTGGAGACGGTTCGCCAGAACATAAAGCTTCACAACCCAAAGGCTGTGGTTCTTGAGATGGCCTGCCAGGTCTCCATTCCCGATCCCTATCTGGTGAAGGGACAGCGTGTACTGGTCGTGGAGGACGGCCCCACACTCACCCACGGAGAGATGCCCTACGGCGCGGGCGTGGTCGCGGCGCGGCAATATGGGGCAGCAGAACTGGTGGATCCGCGGCCTTACGCTGTGGGATCTATCCGCGGAACTTTCGAGCGTTACCGGCACTTGACCAACCTTTTACCCGCCATGGGTTACAGCGCGCTGCAAAGACACGAACTGGAAGAAACCATCCACCGCACTCCTTGCGATCTGGTACTGATCGCTACTCCGATTGACCTCGCGCGGGTGATCAAGATCGATAGGCCAAACCTGCGCGTCACCTATGAAGTCGAAGAACTCACCAAACCCGGTCTGGCCGAAATGCTTGCCAAGTTCCTGTACGAGCACGAGCCAGTATTGGTAGGAGCAGAAAAATGAATGGCAAAGATTTTCTCTCGATTCGAGATTTCTCGCCCTCGGAGATCCAGTACCTGCTCATTCTTGGCCGTCAAATCAAGGCTGACCCCACTGCCTTCAGTGGAGCACTCCGGCGCCAGACTTTGGCCATGATCTTCGAGAAACCTTCCTTACGCACCCGGGTAACTTTTGATGTCGGAATTCAGCAACTAGGCGGCTTCTCCATCTACCTCTCTCCCGCCGAGATCAATCTGGGTCAACGTGAATCCGTGTACGACGTGGCCAAGAATCTGGAACGCATGGTGCAAGGCATCATGATCCGCACCTTCTCTCATCAGGTGGTGGAGCAGATGGCGCGCTACGCCAGCATTCCGGTCATCAACGGACTCACCGACTACAGCCACCCCTGTCAGGCCATGGCCGACTACCTCACTATTTGGGAAGCGAAACACAATCTGGAAGGTCTGAAGATTGCGTTTATCGGCGATGGCTACAACGTGGCGCGCTCTCTGGTGTTCGCCGGGGCACAATTAGGCGCACACGTTTGGGTAGCCACTCCGCCTGGGTACGAGCTCGATGCCGAATCTGTGCAGTGGGCTCGCGAACGTGGCGCCGAGACGGGTGGCACTTGCACCGTGACCAACGACCCCGAAGAGGCGGCCGCAGGCGCGGATGTGATCTACACCGATGTCTGGGCCAGTATGGGGGAAGAGGCGGAAGCTGAGATGCGGCGGCATATCTTCCTTCCATACCAGGTCGACGCGACTCTGTTCCGCCGGGCCAAGCACGATGCCATTTTCCTGCATTGCCTGCCGGCACACCGCGGCGACGAAGTCACCAACTATGTGATCGACTCACCCCGGTCGCTGGTATTTCAGCAGGCGGAAAACCGGCTGCACGCACAGAAGGCCATCATGCTGGAATTGATGAAGAGTGAGTTCGTCAAATTGCCGGGGCTGATGGAGTTGCAAGACTTGGTGCATATGTAGATGGAGAGACGGGCGTCTAGCGTCACTCGGGGAGGGACGCCCGCCGCTCCGCGACAAGCAGTTCGCTGATACTTATGAAGACCATGCTCCTTGCCGTTGGCGGAAACTCCCTGATTCGTGCGGGAGAGAAAGGAACCATCGCCGAGCAACGGGCAAACGCCCAGCGGACCGCGGCTCAGATCGTCGGCTTGATTCGGGCCGGCTACCGGATCGTGCTCACGCACGGCAACGGCCCGCAAGTTGGGGCAGCGCTTCTGCGCTCAGAACGGGGAGCCAGCCAGGTCCCTGGGCAACCGCTCGACGTTTGCGGCGCCGCGACTCAGGGTGAGATCGGATATCTTCTCCAGCAATCCTTGCAAACCGAGCTCCAGTTGGCTGATCTGCAGGTGCCGGTTGCGACCGTCCTCACCCAGAGCCTGGTGTCGCTCCACGATCCCTCGATGCAGCACCCCAGCAAACCGATCGGTCCTTTCTACTCCCGCGCCGATGCCGAGGAACGCAAACGCCTTCTCGGATGGGAGATTGTAGAGGACGCGGCCCGAGGTTATCGCCGGGTGGTTCCGTCGCCTGAGCCCATTGACGTTATTGAACTGGAGGTCATTCGCGATCTGGTCGAGCAGGGTGTGCTGGTCATCGCCTGCGGGGGCGGAGGAATTCCTGTGGCCTGGAGGAACGGAAAATTAGAAGGGGTCGAGGCGGTCATCGACAAAGATCTCGCCTCCGCGTCGCTAGCCGCACACCTCGGCGTAGATCTGTTCGTTATTTCCACCGACACCGATTACGTGTATCTGGATTACAAGAAACCCACCCAGCGTCCGCTACGGCGCGTCAGTGCGGCTGAGTTGGAAGAGTACGCGCGCCATGGCCATTTCCCAGCCGGGAACATGGGCCCCAAAATCGAATCCGTGTTGCGCTTTCTGCGCAACAGCGGTAAGGAAGCCATCATTACTTCGTGCGAGAACCTGTACCAGGCGGTCGTTGGAACTGCGGGCACACACCTGTTCCCCGATCACGAGCGCGCGGAAGTCGAGCTAGACGTACAGCTCGAACTTCCGGTGGGAGGACGCTAATGCCAGCACCGACGATCATCCCTCTCCAGCCCATCGAGACAACCTCTTCAGAATCGGCTCTGCGAGCTGGGACGCCATTGAAACATGTGGTCGAATCTCAACAATTCACCGTTCCCCTGCTCATGGAGTTATTCGAGCGCTCCCGAGGTATGGAGCGCGTGGTGGCGCGCGGTGGCACCCTCGATTACCAGAATCGAATCATGACCACACTTTTCTATGCGCCTTCTACCCGCACTCGACTCTCGTTCGAGGCTGCCATGCATCGGCTGGGCGGCAGGGTCTTGTCCACCGAGCACGCGGGCACATTTTCTTCAGAAATCGAAGGCGAACAGGTAGAGGATTCCATCCGCATCATCAGTGGCCATTCCGATGTCATTGTCATCCGGCACCCCGAAGAGCACGGTGCGCAACGCGCCGCAGAAGTCTCGACGGTGCCGGTGATCAATGCAGGCGATGGCAATGGCGGGCAGCATCCGACCCAGGCTTTGCTCGATCTGTACACTATTTACAGGCAGCGTCCGCTGGATGGCCTTAGCGTGGCTATTATTGGCGAGTTGGATAAGGGGCGTTCCGCGCGGTCGCTGGCCTATCTGCTGGCCAAGTTTGAACGGGTAAAGCTGTTCTTTGTCAGCCCACCGCAGCTCCAGATGAAGCCGGACATCCTGGATTATCTCGATGAGCATGGCGTCCGCTACGAGTTGGAGTCGGAGATTGACCGGGTGATTGGTGAAGTGGACGTGGTTTATCAGACGCGAATCCGGCCCGAGCGTGTCCGAGATACGGATGGCCGAGAGAACGAAGGGCTCAGGCGGTACGCCATCGATTCGACGGTAGTGCAGCGAATGAAGCCGGACGCCCTAATCCTTCATCCGTTGCCACGCACAGTCGAGTTAGACAAGTCCGTCGATGCTGATCCCAGAGCCATGTACTTCCGCCAGGCCATGAACGGGCTCTACGTACGGATGGCGTTGTTGACCATGCTGTTGGACAAGGATGGCAGAACGTAGCGCCGCAGTCCCGGCGGCTGTTGTGGGGCGTCCGCGCCCCACCCTGCGAGGGCAAGATGCCCCCGCGATGGCCGGCGCTAATAGAATGTGAAAGGAACTTATGACTACCGAACTCATAGAGAAACCCATGCGCACCCAGGAATTCATCGCACTCGAAAACCAGTATGGAGCGAATAACTATAAACCGCTCGACGTGGTGATTGAGCGTGCGGAAGGCGTGTGGGTGTATGACGTCGAAGGCAGGCGTTACCTCGATTGCCTGGCGGCGTATTCCGCGGTGAATCAGGGGCACTGCCATCCCAAGATTCTCGAAGCCCTGAACGAGCAGGCGCGGAAAGTCACGCTTACCTCGCGCGCGTTCCGCAACGAGCAACTGCCTCTGCTCTACAAGGAGCTGCATGATCTTACCGGCTTCGACATGGTGCTCCCTATGAACTCAGGCGCCGAGGCCGTCGAAACCGCGGTCAAGACGGCTCGCAAATGGGGCTACAAGGTCAAGGGCATTCCTCAAGACAAGGCCGAGATCATCGTCTGCGCCAATAATTTTCATGGCCGCACCGTCACCATCGTGAGCTTCTCCACCGACGAGCAATATCGCGATGGCTTCGGCCCATTCACTCCGGGGTTCAAAGTTATTCCCTTCGGCGATGCTGGCGCCCTGCGTGAAGCCATCACGCCCAACACGTGTGCGTTTCTGGTCGAGCCCATTCAAGGCGAGGCCGGAATCGTCATTCCGCCTGACGGATTTCTCCGTGAAGCGGCGGAAATCTGCCGCCAGAATCGTGTATTGCTGATGACCGACGAAATTCAGTCCGGCCTGGGACGAACTGGCAAACTGTTTGCCTACATGCACGAGGGAATCACGCCCGATGTGTTGATCGTCGGCAAGGCTCTGGCCGGAGGGTTTTATCCGGTCTCGGCCATTTTGGCGTCTCGCGAGATTCTGGGTGTGTACAAACCCGGCGACCATGGCAGCACTTTCGGGGGCAATCCGCTGGCCTGTGCCATCGCGCGGACGGCGCTCCAGGTCCTCGTCGAAGAAAAAATGGTGGAACGTTCCGCCGAGCTAGGCGCTTATTTCCTGACCCTGCTGCAAACCCTGCGCAGCCCCGACCTGAAAGAGGTGCGCGGCAAGGGCTTGTGGATCGGCATCGAACTGCACAGTCCGGCGCGTCCTTACTGCGAGGCGCTGAAGGAGGAGGGCATCCTGTGCAAGGAGACGCATGACCGGGTGATTCGAATCGCACCGCCGCTGGTCATCAGCCGCGAGGAGATTGATTGGGCCTTTGAGCGCATCGCAAAAGTGATTCAGAAGCACTGAACGGAGTGATCGGGTACGGCCTGGTCACGTTTTAGTCATGAAGCCGCCAATGAAAATTGTGGAAATACTTCGCATCGCCATGCTGGGGAGCATCGTATTATTTGTGCTGGTCGGGGAAATCGCAGCGCGGACACTTGCGGTTGCCCCGGCGTCCGATCTCTATTTTGCAATCACTCTGGTTGCGATCGTGGTGGTGGTAATGATCTCCGCCGTGCGCCGCTGGTTTGTATTGAAGGCGGAAGCTACACTCGCGGTGCAGCCTGCCGACGCGGCGGCGCTGGCGCGTTGTAGCGCAGGTTACATCGTGACCTACGCTATGTGCGAAGCGGTGGCCCTCTTTGGACTTGTGTTAAGGCTGAACGGCTTCACGCTCTCGCAAGTGGCGCCTTTCTACGCAATCGGGCTAGTCCTAATGTTGTTTTTCGCTCCTCACCGTCCGTTAAATGAGATGGGCCGATAATCAAAACCCAGGTTGCATGAACCGGTGACGGTAATCACAGCGGAGAATCTGGCTTGGGTTTATGGTTACAGAGGGTCAGGTGACCCTATGCCGGGCTCGTCTGTCATCGCGTCGCCAATCACCGAAGGCGGTTTAGACCAACTCGGTCCGGAACAGTTGCGCTCTGCCCTCGCGAACTTCCTGCCCAAAGGCGCCACCGCCGCCGGGCAGACCCGTGCCCTTGAAGCCGCGCTGCGAAGCCCGGCTGGCCAAGCCATGCGGGACACGATGGCGCGATGGATCGTCGACGAGGTTGTTCCGGTAGAGAGGTTAGTTCCGCAGGCGTATCTGGCGTGGCGTCCACCGGTTCGGGACGCCATGATGTTCGTAGTGGCGCGGCTTTCGCCCGCCCGCCTGGCCCCCAAACTCCTGGAGCAACTTGACCTTCCGCCGAATACTTCCGCGGAAGTGCGCTTGCTGCGCCTGATCGCAAAAGTCCCCGGCCTGCAAAAGCTGGGACAGGTCATCGCCCGCAACCAGCATCTTCGTCCGGCTCTGCGGAATGCGCTCGCCCGGCTGGAAAATGGAATTCGTGATGTCCGGCCGGAGAACGTAGTCGCGATCATCCGACAAGAGTTGGGGCCACGACTTGGGAAGTACGCCGTGAAGATCACACCGACCATCCTCTCTGAGGCCAGCGTGAGTGCGGTGGTGCGCTTCAGTTGGCGCAACCCGGCCACCAGAAAGCGTGAACGGGGTGTCTTCAAAGTTTTAAAACCTCACATCCCTGAGTACTTCGCCGAGGACATGGACTATCTACAGGGGCTGGCTCAATACTTCAGTGACCAGCAGCACAATTACGGATT
>JBKQLO010000210.1:0-20127 GCA_052147055.1 Terriglobales bacterium | reverse complement strand
GTCAGATCGCCGGGTTGCAGCGGGATTCCAGCGTAGAGTGACATGCCACCTTCGCTGATCTCGATTCCAAGGCCGCTGACGTGCTTTTCCTTAGGCCCATCGCAGAGCAAAATGCTGACCGGAAGATTGACCGGGTAACGCGGCCAGCGGCGCGTATTAGCGGGAGACTGCATGGTCACTGCACTGCCAAGTGATGAATCCGATGATAGGGGTGGAATGAGGCAGCTTCAAATTACCAAGGTACGAGTAGTAACCGGTTACGGGGTGGGAGCGGCAAGCCAAATGCTTTTACCACAGAGGACACAGGGTTACACAGGGGAAACCCGGTTTCTGGCCTAGCCGGGCGGCAGGGTGCGGCAGAAGGCGCGTATTTGAGCCCGTTGTTCGGGAAGAATGCCGACGAACTCGAAACCGTGGAGGAAACCCATGCGATGGCGGACCACGGCGCGCAGAATTTGCAGCTCGGCGACCTTAGGGATGGAAAGCTCCAATGAAACCATTTCTCCGGGACGGAACTCGCTGGTGACGACCGCTCCCAGGCCATTTTCCGCGATTTCAAAGCAGCGGCCGTGAATACGGAGATATCCGTCCTGCCCCAAGACCTTGACGATGAGGGGCAACTCGGTACGGTAGCGGGCGTAACGTCTTGTGGAGGACTTGTGCACGCGTCGAGTTCGTTTAGCTGATTTGCCTGCCTTGTCTGGTAACGCACCCGGGGGTCGATGCAAAGAGGACAAGACTATCGTCACAAAAACTCGCGGGCTTGGCAAGGGGCGGACTCTGAAAAGTAAGGTACGAAGGACGGTATACTTTGCAGTAGCGGACCCGTAGCTCAACTGGATAGAGCAATGCGCTTCGAACGCAGAGGTTGGGAGTTCAAGTCTCTCCGGGTCCACCATTAAGCCAGCCTTGGTGCAATTTCAACTCACCTCTCCGCGGTCTTCTACAATGCAGGGGTGAGGACCTGGGACGTCATCATTGTCGGTGGTGGAATCATCGGGCTTTCGCTGTCGATCGCGTTGCGCAAGCGGGGCGCGGAGGTGCTGGTGGTGGAGCGGGGAGAGCCGGGGCGAGAAGCGTCGCATGCCGCGGCGGGAATGCTGTGCGACTGCGCGATTGAGACGCCGGCGGCGCTGCAACCCTTGGCGGGCGCGAGTGCGCGGATGTATCCCGAGTTCGTGCTTGAGTTGCAGGATGAGTCGGGAGTGAACGTGGACCTGCGCGATCAGGGGACGTTGCTGTTTCTTTCTCATCCTGTTCACGGATTGGAGGCGGAGGAGATTTCTGCGGCAAGGCTCGCGGAGTTGGAGCCGGCACTGGCCGAGGCGAAGTGCGCAGCGTTCTATTTGAAGGAGCGCAGCGTGGATCCGCGGGCGCTGACGGCGGCGGCTCTGAAAGCTGCGAAACATCGTGAGGTGGACATTTCTTCCGGGACCGCGGTGACCAGCCTGCTGCTTTCCGATGACCGGGTCGCGGGCGTGACCACGGACAAGACCCGCTATCAGGCGCCGGTGGTGGTGAATTGCGCGGGAGCGTGGGCGGGGCAGATTTTGCCGCACCAGTTCCCTACCCGGCCGGTAAAAGGACAAATGCTGTGCGTGGTGGGCGGACCGGGGTTGTCTCATGTGTTGCGTGCATCCGAGGTGTATTTGGTACCTAGAAGTGACGGGCGGGTGCTGATCGGGTCGACCGTCGAAGAGGCGGGCTACGACAAGCGCACCGATGCGGACACCATTCAGCGCATGCACCGGGCGGCGGTTGCGCTGGTTCCTGGGCTGGAGCGGGCGCGGGTGATCGAGTCATGGGCGGGGTTGCGGCCGGGGACGCCGGATGATTTACCAATTCTGGGAGTGACCGGCACGCCAGGATATTTTGTAGCGGCGGGGCATTTTCGCGATGGCATTCTGCTGGCGCCGGTAACGGCGCACGTGATGGCGCAGGTGGTTACGGGGATGAAACCGGAGTTGGATCTGACACCGTTTTCTCCGGCGCGGTTTGAACGGCCCGGCTAATAAATGGCGGCAAAGAAATCTGATCTTTGACGCGCTTGCGGTTGCGCGGCGAAGTAACGTACGATTCCTTGCCATGGCTGTCCCGGCGAGCTCGAAAACTGCATCGCTCGAAGACATTTACGAACGCCTTCACCAGCTTCTTTCCCGCTACTCGCCGCCGTTAAGGACCAGCGGGGGAGCCGTCCGCGGCAAGAAGGACCTGCATCTCAGCATCCCCAAAGCGGTCGCGATTCCGGGCGTGTACGGCGGCAAGCCGACCGCAATCTCGCTGGCCAGCCTCATTCTTCAGAAGAGTTATGTCGGCTTCTATTTCATGCCGATCTACATCGAACCCGCGCTCAAGAAAAAGCTGCCAGCGCCTCTGAACCAACTTCTACAGGGCAAAACCTGCTTCCATGTCAAGAAGCTGGATGTGGATCTTCTCCAGCACATTGAGGCCGCGCTCAACGAAGGTATGAAGTGCTACAAGGCTCGGGGCTGGTTGTAGTGAGAAGCAATGTTTTGGCGCGGCGAATGCAGGTCTAGCTTTTCGGCGTGAATCCAGAACAGGCGAGAACCGGCAGGCGCGGGTATTTTGGAAAGCCCGAATCGCTTTCCGCCAGAGCGCAGCGATAAAAGATGGATCCGCGGTCCGATTCCATCCGCCGCGCATGCAAGCAAAGAAAGCATAGGCCGGCGCGATCTTGTTCGCGAACCGGCTGGCTGGATTCCTTCACCTCCGCAGCATAACGCAGGTCCAATATCCCGATTCATGGAACTTCTGTTAGCCCCCACTCGTTTCATCCGCTAACCTGTCTAAGCCGGGAGGAACGATTGAAGCTGGTCATCGACAAAGTCAGCAAGCGCTATCGCGGAGGAAATTGGGCGCTGAAGGGATTCAGTCTTGAACTTGGGCCCGGGGTATTGGGATTGCTAGGGCCGAACGGCGCGGGGAAAACTACGCTGATGAGCATTCTGGCTACGATCACACGGGCCACCGAGGGTAAGGTAACGTGGAACGGGAATGACGTGGCGTCGAATCCGGATGGATTGCGGGCGGTGCTGGGATATTTGCCGCAAGATTTTGGCGTTTACCCCAATCTGAACGCGGTGGAGTTTCTGGAATACCTGGCAGCGGTGAAGGGTTTGGACGCTGCCACTTCACGCCGCCGCATCGACGACCTGCTCAACCTGGTAAACCTCGCCGATGTGCGGAAACGGCCTCTGGGCAGCTACTCGGGCGGTATGAAGCAGCGAGTGGGGATAGCGCAGGCGTTACTCAACGATCCACAGTTATTGATTGTCGATGAGCCGACGGCCGGGCTTGATCCCGAGGAACGCGTCCGCTTCCGCAATCTGTTGTCTGATCTCTCTGGCGAGCGGATTGTGATTCTCTCGACTCATATTGTCTCTGACGTCGAAGCCACTGCAACCGACATCGCGCTCATCGCGCAAGGCACGCTGGTGGCACATGCTTCTCCGGAAGAGTTGCTCCGGCAAGTGGAGGGCAAGGTCTGGGAGTGGGTGCTGCCTAGCGCAGAATTGAATGCCGCCAAGCAAAAATATCTGATCAGCAACACTTCCCGGCGGAGCGACGGCGTACATGCGCGGGTGCTGGCGGACACGCCGCCGAGCGGGGCTCAGCCGGTTACGCCGAACCTGGAGGATGCTTACCTGTTTTGTCTGGCTCACCATCGTGCCGGAGTTGCGGCATGAATCATGCGCGGGTGCTGTATCACATGGTGCGGGCGGACTTCCTGGAGCGGGTGCGGCGGTACAGCTTTCTGCTGACTCTGGCCTTCGCCGCTTATCTGGCCTGGGGCGCGGCTTCCGGCCTGATCGTGTTGCGTTTGGATGAGTACCGCGGGGTGTTCAACTCAGCGTGGGTGGGCAGCATGATGACCCTGGTGTCCACACTGTTCATCTCGCTGGTGGGCTTCTACATCGTCAAGAATGCAATTCTGCGGGACGAGCAGACACGAGTGGGCAGAATTTTGGCCAGTACTCCCATGAGCCGGGTTTTCTATACGCTGGCAAAGGCGCTGAGCAACTTCGCAGTGCTGGCGCTGATGATTGCGGTGCTGGCGGGGACGGCACTCTTCATGCAGTTCGCTCGCGCCGAAGATACGCACTATCAATTAGGTACGCTGCTGGCGCCGTTTTTGTGGGTCGGGATTCCGGCCATGGCCATGACCGCGGCGGGGGCAGTGCTGTTTGAGACGTTGCCGGTGCTGCGTGGTGGTGTGGGGAACGTCATCTATTTTTTTGTGTGGGGAGCAGCCTTCGCTGTGAGTGACCAGAAGGGCATCGATGATTTTGCCGGGTTCTTTGTGATCGCGCATAGCATGCAGGACGCGCTGAGGAAGGTGAATCCAGCTTACAAGAACGACTTTGCGCTCAACATCGGTGAACGTGGCCTTGCTACCAAGCGATTTCTGTGGACCGGCGTGGATTGGACTCCTCAGATCGTTTTACACCATCTGCTGTGGATGCTGGCTGCCCTGGCAATCGCAGTGGTCGCTTCGTTATTCTTCCATCGCTTTGATCCGGCGCGCGGGTGGTCGTTCAGAAAGGCAAAGAAAGCACTGGCCGTGGCGGGAGCGAATGGAGATGCAGTGGCCACTGCAACTTCCCCGGAAAACCGAGCTGCGGCTGGTCAGCTTACGCCCCTCGGCGCACTAGGTAGCGAGACTCGGTTCTCGCAACTGGTCGTGTCCGAACTGCGGCTGATGCTGAAAGGACAGCGGTGGTGGTGGTACGTGGTAGCGCTCGGATTATTGATCGCCGGCGGAGCGTCTCCTACTGCTGAGGCGCGGCAGGGCGTGCTGACTGCGGCGTGGCTATGGCCGGTGCTGGTGTGGTCACAGATGGGTGCGCGGGAGTCGCGCTACGCCACTGAGTCGCTCATTTTTTCTTCTGCGCGGACGCTGCACCGGCAATTACCGGCAGTGTGGGTAGCAGGGGTCATGGTGGCCATGCTTACTGGCGGCGGTTATGCGTTGCGGTTGCTGGCTGGTGGAGACTGGCACGGATGGTTGGCGTGGTTCGCAGGCGCGCTTTTCATCCCCAGCCTGGCGTTTGCCCTGGGCGTGTGCAGCGGAACTTCGAAGCCGTTCGAGGCCATCTACACGGTGTGGTGGTATATAGGACCGTTGAATCACGCTCCTGGATTCGACTTCATCGGGAGCGCGGCAGCCGCGAGTCGGCCGGTGTTTTATCTGGTGCTTACTGCCGTGCTGGTGACGGTAGCTTACTGCGGACGCCGGGTCCGGATGGCGTACGCATAGTCGGGCAGCGCGAGGTTGGTACCAGTCGAACGGGCTGCGTGGCCGGCCATCCTCCTCAGGTATACTTAGTAGTTTCATACATTCAGATTGAGTCGCAATCGCGTTCCCGCGCGAGAAATGAGGACACACTATGGCTTCCCCGGCAGTCGATTATGCCCGTCAAAATCAAGGACGTTTCTTAAACGAACTCAAAGATTTGCTTCGTATCCCCAGCGTCAGCACCGCGCCCGAACACAAATCCGACGTGCAAAAGGCAGCCGACTACGTGGCCAGCGAGTTGCGGCGAATTGGCATGGAAAACGTGGAAGTCATCGCTACCCAGGGCCATCCGCTGATTTATGCCGACTGGCTGCATGCCCAGGGCAAGCCGACGGTGCTCATGTATGCGCATTTCGATGTGCAGCCTCCTGACCCACTGGACGAGTGGCATACTCCGCCGTTCGAGCCCACCGAGCGCAACAACAACATTTATGCGCGTGGAGCGGTGGACGATAAAGGCCAGTTGTGGATGGAAGTGAAGGCGCTCGAATCCTTGATGAGCGCCCATGGCGGCAAGCTACCAATCAACGTGAAGATCATCTTCGAGGGCGAGGAAGAAGTTGGCGGCGAGTCGATTGCCGAATACGTGCGCAAGCAGAAAGCCAAACTGAAAGCCGACTTCGCGTTGGTGTGTGACACGGAATTGTTCGCGCCCGATCTTCCGACGTTGTGCGTGGGGCTGCGTGGGTTGGTCTATACCGAGATTGAAGCGTTCGGCGCGAAGACTGATTTGCACTCCGGCGTGTATGGCGGTGCGGCTCCCAATCCGTTTTTCGCGCTGATTGAAATCATCAGCAAGCTGAAAGACGCCAAGGGCAAAATCTTGATTCCGGGCTTCTATAAGAATGTGAAGGCTCCGAGCAAAGACGAACTGAAAACCTGGAAGAAGTTACCCTTCAACGAAGAGCGTTACCGCAAGACCGAAGTGGGATCCAAGGTGCTGACGGGCGAGCCGGGGTTTTCGGTGCTGTATCGCACCTGGGCGCGTCCGACGCTGGAAGTGCATGGCATGCCCGGCGGCTTCACCGCTCCGGGGGCCAAGACGGTGATTCCGGCAAAGGCGGCCGCGAAGGTTTCCATGCGCATGGTTCCCAACCAGGATCCCGACGACATCCTCAAGCGATATACGGCGTATGTGAAGAAGCTGACGCCGAAAGGGATCGAAACCAAAATCAAAGTGTGGAGCAAGGGGCCGGCGTGCGTGGTGGGAACCGACAACAAGTACGTGAAGGCCTCGACTGAGGCGATGCACGAGGTATTCAAGAAAGACACGGTGTTCATTCGCTCGGGCGGCTCGATTCCGATTGTGACCGACTTTCAGGACGTGCTGAAGATTCCCAGCGTGATGATGGGCTTCGGCTTGCCTGACGACAACCTGCACGCTCCCAACGAGAAGTTTCACATTCCGAACTTCTATCGCGGGATCGAGTCGATCTGTTTGTTCTTTGAGAAGCTGGGGGAGTAACGGGGCGAGGTGCGCCGCTTCCGCATGCGCTCTGAACGAGATGCTGATTTCGGGTAAGGCGTCAAACCCTGGGAAGATTCGGTTCCTTCGGTGTCCTGGAGTATGTAAGTTCTTACAGAAAGGGCCTAGCCGTGCGAAATCGGGTGTTGTCTTCTTGCATGATGTCGGCGCTCAGCTTGTTGATTTGTGTTCCAGCGCTTTCTGGCCCGGCCACCAACAGCTCTCGGATGCAGCTCACTTTGGATTCGAGTGAAGCTGATCAGGTCCTTGCCATCCTCGCACTTCGTCGCGACAACAAGCCGATCGCGGAAGCACAGTGGCAGAAGCTGTTCACTACTGAACCCTACCAGCGGCTGAAGGAGCGCGAGAAGAAGATTGGCGAGCAATTTCATGATCCTACGGTCGCGTTCAGCGACGAGGATTTCAAGAAGTTTGTCCTTTCCGAAGACCTCCTGAAGCGGACTGCGCGGCTGCAAGAGACGATCGAGCAATGGAAGAAAGCGGATATGTATCAACTGGCCGAACGCGACCTCCAGTATCTGCCGCCATCAGCCGTGATCCGGGCGAAGGTGTACCCAGTAATCAAACCGGGCATCAACAGTTTCGTCTGGGAAGCCTCGTCCAATCCGGCGATTTTTTTATACCTCGACCCGGAGGTTAGCCGTCTGAAATTCGAAAACACCGTGGCCCACGAGCTTCATCACATCGGGCTCGGTAGCGTTGAATCCGGCTACGACCGGAAGATCGCCGTCCTGCCGGAACGGGCCCGCGCAGCAGCAGACTGGATGGGAGCGTTTGGAGAGGGATTCGCGATGCTGGCGGCGGCGGGCGGGCCTGATGTCGATCCTCACGCCGCGAGCTCGGCCGCGGAGCATGCCGCTGGGACCACGATATGGCCAATTTCAGCACCGACTTGCAGTCCGTAAATGGATTCTTTCTGGACACGCTAAACGGAAAGTTTGCCAGCCGCGACGCAATCGATGAGAAAGCTAGCACCTTCTTCGGAGCCCAGGGACCCTGGTACACCGTCGGTTACAAAATGGCTGTCATGGTCGAAAAACGCTTCGGTCGCCCGGCGCTCATCGAGACCATGCTCGATCCGCGCCGACTGCTAGTGCTCTACAACCGGGCCGCGGCGGAGCAGAACGCTGCTGGCAAGGAGCATCTCCCGTTGTGGTCCGACGACCTGCTTAAGCAGGTGGGCGCCGCTTCTTAAACGTTCGACGAAAAAGATGACTTAAAGCAAATCCCTGTTTTGACGGTTCTCCACCAAAAGACATCAAAATCCCGGAATACGACCAAGTCCCCAGAGTGCAAGTTGAGAGCGCACTGAAATTCAGCCGGACGAGGCGGCTCTCCATTTTGTGGATTTGCCTTGTTTGAACATCCCCCTTGCGCTAACCTTATCTGGCTCTCGCAGTTCTCCCTTCCTTCTCGTTTCCAGCCGTCTGACCGCCCTTTTGCTGCATTGGGTGTGCAAAATGAGGTGGTTATACAAAGGGTCATACAAGATATAGTGTTTTCTTGCTTGACCCCGGCGCAATTTGACCGTTACATTAGCTCTGATTTGTGTCATGCCGCGTTGTGCCTTCGGGGGTTTGTGGCCGACGGTTAACGCGGGCATCTGAGTGGTAAACAGGCAGGTCCGGTAATGACCGCCGCGACCGTGTAGGCGCGACCAAGGAGTACACGTTGCTCAAACTGAAAAAGCTGCAAATTCTAGGCTTCAAGTCTTTTTGTGACCGCACCGAACTGAAGTTTCACGGGGACGGGGTCGCGGCGATCATTGGGCCGAACGGGTGTGGCAAGTCGAACATTGCCGACGCCATTTCCTGGGTGCTGGGCGAGCAGTCGGCGAAGACCCTGCGCGGTTCGCGCATGGAAGACGTGATCTTTGCCGGCACGCGCGATCGTAAGCCGACTGGAATGGCCGAGGTGGCGCTTACGCTAATCGATCCCGAGGTGTATGGCGGCGCGGACGTAGCCAATCCAATAGAAATCGAAATCCAGGATGAGATGCCGGCGACTGATTGGGATGAGGCCGAACTGCGAGCCAAAGCCGCAGAGGAAGTGGAGCAACGCACGGAAGAGGCGCAGCCGGGTAGGGTCGAAACCCGGTTCGATGCTGATGCGGAAGATGAGCCCCTGTTCGCGGTTTTCGTAAACCCGAATCCGCCGATGAAGCCTGCGGGGGCGGTTGTGGGTGCGAACGTTGGGCCGCAGGTGGTGTTGAAGATCCGGCGGCGCAAGTTTCAGCAGCAATTCCGCGCGGGAGAGATTGTGGTTACGCGGCGGTTGTTCCGATCGGGCGACAGCGAATATCTGCTGAACGGCAAGCTGTGCCGCCTGCGCGATATTCAGGAATTGTTCATGGGCACGGGTCTGGGACCGGAGTCGTATGCACTGATCGAACAAGGACGCATTGGGCAGATTTTGAGCAGCCGCCCCACGGACCGCCGGGCGATCATTGAAGAAGCGGCGGGAATCACCAAGTTCAAGACCAAGAAGCGGCTGGCGGAAGCCCGCCTGGAAGATGCGAAGCTGAACCTGGCGCGGGTGAATGACATCTTCGAGGAAGTTACGCGGCAGATGAATTCCCTGAAGCGGCAGGCGTCGAAGGCGGAGCGTTACGTTAAGCTGCGGGAAGAACTGCGGGCGCGGCTTCGCGTGGTGCTGGCCAGCAAGTTTGCGCAGCTGGATCAACAAAGCGCAGCTCTGGATGGAGAGATCAAAGCGATTTCCGAGGAGATCCGCCAACAGGGGAACGGGGTGCAGCAACTGGAAGCGGAGCAGGGGGAGCGCACGCAGCGCGGATACGCGATTGAGAGCGAGATTCGCGAAAACCGTGAGCGCTTGAATCAGATCAAGATTGAGGGCAATCACGCGGTTGCGCAGCGGCGTCACAATGAGGAGCGGTGTACGGAATTGGTAGCGAGGGCTGCGGCTTCGGAATCCGGGATGGCGCAAGCTCAGAGCCGGCTGGCAGCGCTGGAGGCAGAGCGAGACTCGAACCGGCAAGTCTTGAGTTCGGCAGCGGCCGATTTATCAGCCGCGCAAGATGAAATGGCTGAGCGCCAGCGAGCAGCTACCGCGGCGGCTGAGGCACTGGCGGCGTTCGAGCAGCGGCAAGAGGCGTCGCGGGGCGCAATTCTGGAGGCGGTGGCTTCGGCGTCCAACTTACGCAATCAGCTTACCCAAACGGAAGAGCGGGTCGCGGCGGTGGATCGCGAGGGCCAGCGTCTGCGTGCGGAGATGGCAACCGCGAGTTCGCAGGTGGAAGCCTTCGGGGGACAACGCGGCCAACTGGCATTGGAATTTGAGACGGTGTCGCAGCGAGTGAACGGCTTGGCGGAAGAAATCGTTCAGGCACGCCGGACGCTTGAATTGAAGCGCCGCGAAGAGTCGGACGGGAAGAATCGGTTGGACAGTCTGCGAGCTGAGTTCGCGTCGGCCATTGGGAAGAAGGCATCGCTTGAGGCGCTGGTCGCGGAACATGGATATTCGACGGAATCGGTACGACGGCTTTTCCAGTCGGGAGTGATGAACGGAGGGCTGGCGCCGGCAGGAGTGCTAGCTGATTTTCTCGAGGTCGACCCACAGTACGAAGGTGTGGTTGAGGACTTTCTGCGCGACGAACTGAATTACATCGTGGTGAAGTCGTGGGACGCGGCGGACGAGGGTTTGCGCCTGCTGCGGTCCGATGTTGACGGGAGGGCCACGTTCCTGGTGCATCCGGAGGATTCGCAAGCGAAATTCTCATTTGCGGTGGACGAGGCGGCGCGCGCGCTGTCACCCAGCCAGTCGGTGGTGCCGTTGAAGCATGCCATCCGCGTGCTCAATGGTTTCGGGAGGTCGCTCGAAGTGATTCTTCCCAAGCTGCGCGACGGTTACATCGCGGCTGATCCTGCATATGCCCGTGAATTGGCTTTATCGAATCCCGACGCGTTTTTCCTGGCGCAATCCGGGGAGTGTTTCCACAACGTGACGGTGACGGGAGGGAAACAGCGGGCGGAGGGACCGCTTTCCATGAAGCGCGAGCTGCGCGACGTCATGCGAATGCTCGGCGAACTGGAGTCGGCCCTGCGCGACGAGGAAACGCGAGTACTGAGGTTAGGACGCGAAATCAAAGACCTCACTTCCCTGCTCGACCGGCTGGAGGGCGAGAAACGCGAAGCGGAAAAGCACGCCATGACCTCGGGCCACATGCTGCGGCAGCTGGAGTCGGAAATGACTCGGGTGGCGGAACGGCTGGAGACCTGCGGCGGCGAACTGCAACGTCTGCGCGCGGACCGGGAAGAACAAGTTAGCCTCATGACTTTGCGGCAAGCGGAATTGGAGGAGTTGCAGCAGCGCCGGGAAGAGTTGGAGCGCCTGGCTTCGGCTGCGAACGAAGAGTTGGCGGCCTTGCGTGAAGACCGCGATCGGAGGGCTCAAAGTGCGTCCCAACACCTGGCGCGGGTAGCCACTTTAGAGGAGCGACATCGCGCGGCAGCAGCAGTGCTGGAGCGGATAGGATCGCTGATTGCCGACATGAGCGAGCGGGTGAGCAGCCTGCAACGGGAGATTGAGACCGCGGCTGCGGAACGCGCGCAGCGTGAGACCGAGAACCGGCAACTGGCAGGGCTGCTGGATGATCTAGCGGCGGAGCGCAACGCCAGCGAAGCCCGCGAAGGGCTGTTACAGTTTGAGTCGGATCAAGTACGCGCTCGCCTCACGGAGATCGACGAAGCCCTGCGCGGCGCGCGTCAGTTGCTCGACCAAGCGCGGGACCGGCGCGGCGAATTGGCCGCTGCGGTAGCGAAACTGCAATCGGACGCGGAGTACATGGCCGAAACCTGCCTGAACGAACTGGGGATTCAGCGCCCTGAACTGATGGCTGATGCCACGATTGCGCTTGTGACCGGTGAGCAATTGGCGGCGGAAGAGCAGGCCCAGCACGAGATGCGGGCGCGCCTCGATGCGATGGGGCCGGTCAACATGATGGCCCTGGAAGAGTACAAGGAAACCGCCGAGCGTCATGCTTTTCTCGATACTCAGCGGAGGGATCTGCTCGACTCGATTGCCAATACTCAGGCCACGATCGCGGAGATCGATACTTTCTCAAGACAGAAGTTTGCGGAAGCCTTCGGCTGGATCAACGAGAACTTTCAAGCCACGTTCAAAAAGCTTTTCGGGGGCGGCCATGCCTTCATGCGGCTGACGGACGAAGAGAACAACATGGAGAGCGGCATCGACGTGGTGGCTTCGCCTCCGGGAAAGAAGTTGCAGAACGTGTTGTTGCTCTCGGGCGGCGAAAAGGCGCTCACCGCGCTGGCACTGCTGGTGGGGATCTTCCAATATCAACCCAGCCCATTCTGCATTCTGGACGAGGTGGACGCACCGCTGGACGAAGCCAACATCGGGCGATTCACGGATCTGGTGAAAGAGATGAGTGCGCAAACCCAGTTCGTGCTCATCACCCACAGCAAGAAAACCATGAGCATTGCGCCGGTGCTATACGGAGTGACCATGCAGGAGCCCGGAGTTTCGAAGTTGGTGTCGGTACAGATGGGGGCAACCGTAGAGCGCGGGAAAAACCAAGTGGCGTAGTCCGCCGGGTTGGAAAGCTTGAAGCCGGAGAATTCTTCGCACCCGGTTATCCTCTGCCGTCCTCAGTTTTTCCACAAGCGTTCCCTCGGAAAGCCTTACTGGACAGTCGGTTTCGAGCCTCGCCTCTTTGTCAACTCTTTTTCTGCGAGCGGCCCGCGGGCGGTGCGGTAAGCTGCAACTTAAGCGGTTGACAAAAATTTCCTGGGGGTTCAGAATACGCGACGTTTCCTACCTGTAAAATTATTTCATGAGCCCCCAACTTCTTGATCCCGTCCTGCTTCGCACCGACTTTCCAGAACTGGAACTTCATGCCAGCGGCAAGGTGCGAGACGTGTACCGTCTCAACGATCAACAGCTGCTGTTTGTAGCCACGGACCGCATTTCCGCGTTCGATTACGTTCTGGCGACCGGCATTCCGCACAAGGGTCGTGTGCTGACTCAGCTTTCTTTGTTCTGGTTTGAGTTTCTGCGCGAGGTTGTCCCCAACCATCTGGTGACGGCGGATGTGGAGAGCTACCCTGCAAACTTGCGCGCCCATGCCGATCAGTTGCGCGGGCGTTCCATGCTGGTGATGCGGGCTGAAATGGTACCTGTAGAATGCGTGGTGCGAGGGTATATTTCGGGCTCGGCGTGGAAAGAGTACAAAGCGACAGGCAAGGTCTGCGGGATCGAGTTGCCCCAGGGTTTGAAGGAGTCGGACAAACTGCCGGAGCCAATGTTTACTCCTTCGACCAAGGCCACCACCGGGCACGACGAAAATATTCCTTTTGAAGAAATGGTGCGCATCGTGGGCCGGGAGCGCAGCGAGAAGCTGCGTGACGTCACTTTAAAGATTTACACTAAGGCTGCCGATTACGCCCGCACTCGGGGCATCATCATCGCGGATACGAAGTTCGAGTTTGGGATCACGTCCAAGGGGATCACCCTGGCGGATGAGGTCCTGACGCCCGATTCCTCGCGCTTCTGGCCCGCAGATAAATACCAGCCGGGGCGGGCCCAGGATTCGTATGATAAGCAATATGTTCGTGACTATCTGGAAGAAATTCGCTGGAATAAACAACCGCCTGCGCCAGCCCTCCCCCAAGAAGTGGCTCGCAAGACCAGCTTAAAATACCTGGAGGCATATCACCAGCTCACCGGACGCGAGCTGGATGTTTAGTGAGAGAACCAACTGGAGAAGGCGTTGACCGCCGCTGACTGGATCATCGCGTTGGTGATCTTGCTGTCGGTAGTGCAGGCGGCCAGTGCGGGGTTTTTCCAGGAAGCCTTTGGGATTGGCGGGTTAGTGTTTGGGTACTTGCTGGCCGCATGGAATTATCACCGGCTGGCGGTTTGGTTCTCCCCGAACATTTCGTCGGTGTGGCTGGCGGAGATCGCTGCATTCCTGATCATTTTTGTGGGTGTGATGCTGTTGGCGGGAATTGCCGGGCGGATCGCAAGCTGGGCGATGAAAGAGGCGGGGCTGAGGGTGGTGGATCGAGTACTGGGCGCTGCGCTGGGACTGTTGCGCGGATGCCTGGTGGTCGCCATTGTTCTGACCAGCATGGCGGCGTTTACACCCACCTCGAAGTGGCTGCGGGGATCGCAGTGGGCGCCGTATTTTCTGGTGGTGGGACGGGCAGCAGTATGGGTAGCGCCTTCGGAACTACGGATGCGCTTCTATCAGGGACTGGATTCACTGCACCACGCCCCACACACAACGTAAGCTGCAACGTCGAGCAAGCAGGACAAGGCAAACCGAAGGAAGAGCCGCGTGGACTCCTCCAAGAAAGAGAGAGGCCGTGAGAGACCAGCTCGAAGCACTCATCATGCAGATGTACCGGAGTAATATTCTGTATTCCGAGGCGGTGCGTGAGTTCAAGAAACGGTTCATCCTGACGGTGTTGCAGGAGAACAAGGGCAATCAGTGCCGCGCCGCCCGCCAACTGGGAATGCACCGCAACACCTTGAGCCGAACCATCTCGGAATTGAAGATTGACGTGCGGCAACTGCGGGCGGGAATCAAGCGCCCTCCGCGCAGCGCGCGGCCGGTACCCTACGAGAGAAAAGTGGTTCGCTAGGCTTTTGGTGGGCAAAAATCAAGGGCAGCGTTGGTGCGCTGCCCTTGTCGTAATCCAATCCGCTACATCCCTTACTGACTTGGTTTCCGGTGGACGGGTGGCTTTTTGGGCGCAGCTTTGGTTAGCAGAGCGCCCTTTTCCATGGTCATCACAAACGGGCTGGCGGTATAGGACACCGGGGTTCCTTCGAAGTCCAGGGTCGATCCCGCCGCCGGCATCAGCTTGGCAGGAATGGTCCCAGTCATGGTGAGTATGATATCGGCGCGTTTGGCGTCGATGTCGTCCTGGCTGGCGGCGATCTGCAACTCGGTGTCGCCTGGCTTCAGCACCGTGGCTTCCATCTGCAAGGGCACGCCTTTGATCACGCTCCACACCTTGTCGGCGTCCTCAGGAGTGCCGGCTGAGAGCACCAGTTCCCATTCCGCAAAGCTCAGCTTCTTGACGTCAGCTGGGGTCTTGTCTTTCACCAGGTCATGCGCCTGCTCGGCGGGAGTGGGGGGAACATACTGCTTAACCGTGAAGCCCGCGGGTGGCAGGGGCGCGGTTGCAGTCAGCGTCAACAGATCGTTCCAGCCTTCGTCCGACCCGTGGTACTTCACATACTTACTGCGTCCAAACTTGGTGATTTGAGCCTTGCCGGCCGGGTCCTTGACCAGGTTGGCGGCGCGGGCGATGAAGAACAGACCATTGACATCGTCCTCCGGCGTGGCTGTGAGACATGCCAAGGCGTATGGGTAGACGTTCTCGACGTTGCTGGGGTCGGCTTCTACGGCGGCGCGCAGATCCTTCTCAGCAGTGGCGTTGTCCTTCAACTGCAAGGCAGAAAATCCAGCCACGCTTTCCAACAGAGCCGCCAGTTGGCCCTTCTGTTTCTCGAAATCAGCGTCCGAGGCGCCATCCGGCTTGGACATGGTGGGGAGAGCCTGGAGACCGCGCTCGGCATGAGTCTTAGCATCGGCCCATTTCTGGGCAGCACGTTCGTTGTACGCCAGGAGAACCAAGGCGCGAACGTTGTTGGCATTCGCAGCCAGGAGCCGGTTGGCGGTGTCCATTACCTTGGCCTGGTTTCCCGCCTGCTGATAGGCCACCATCAAGGCCTCCAGGCCGTCCTCTTTCATCACACTGTTGGGATATTGCGCCAGGAAGGCTTCCAGACCGCTGACCTTGGCACCCGGGTCCTGCTGCTGCACCGCTCCCATGTATGCGTTGTATTCGGCGGGATCCTTGATTTCCTTCTTTTGGGGCTGAGCGGGAGCCGCAGGTTGGGGTGAGGCGGCAGGTTGGGCTGGCGGTTGCGCAGTGGGCTGCTGACCCGAGGCTAATCCAGCAAACGTAAGCACAATCGCCACTAGACTCGTCTTCATGTGAAATGGCTCCTTAGGATTTGGGGAAATGCAACTTTCAGAATGCGACGGCATCTTGCCCAGGCTATTCAAGCACGGCTCACCCAGGTTGGTTCAGGTCGCTGGCTGCTGACCCAGTCGACGCCCGGAAGACCTAAGGCCTCATCGCAGCACCCGCGGGCCAGGAAAATATTCCGGTGAGCCGGATTATAAGTATCCAATCCGACTATGGCAAGCTAATGCACCCCCAAAGCACAATCCTGCCTTGTTATGATGCGATGGAAGCATCTCAGGAGGTTCGATTGGCCTACAAAACAACAATGAGGGCGGCTGGGTGATGAACAACGGTGGAGTGGGGCTGAAAAGCCAAGTTGCAGTGATTACTGGCGGAGGGCGAGGGATCGGCGCCGCCATCGCGCGGAAACTGGCGGGTCTGGGTGCCGTGGCCATTCTGGGAGGACGCAATCGAGTCCCGCTGGACTGGACTGTCGAGGCGATCACCACCGCGGGCGGACAGGCGGAGGTGATGGAGTGCGACGTCACTGACCTGCGGTCGGTTGAGGCGTTGGCGACACACGTCAGCGGCAAATTTGGGAAGATCGATATTTTGGTCAACAACGCCGGTATCGCAGGGATCGGCGGCCCGCTGCACCAGATGCCGCCGGAGGCGTGGGACCAGGTGCTGAATACGAACTTGCGCGGAGTTTTCTATTGCATCCGGGCATTTGCGCCCATGATGATCAAAGCCCGGGCCGGGCACATTGTGAACATTTCGTCGCTGGCGGGAAAGAACCCGCTACCCAACGGCGCGGCGTATGCCGCGTCGAAGTGGGGGCTGAACGGCTTGAGCTATTCGGTGGCGGAGGAACTGCGGGCGCATAACATCCGGGTATCGGTTGTTTGTCCTGGATCGGTGAATACTGAATTGAGCCCGCACGCAGGCAAGGACCCAGCAAAAATGCTGCAACCCGACGACGTGGCGCATGCTGTGGCCATGCTGGTGACGCAGGCGCCACAGTCGTTCATCAGCGAGGTGCTATTGCGGCCCACGCAAAAGCCGTGAGCGTCATCAGCTATTTTTTGAAAAGGTTCTCGAAGGCTTGGCGGGCGTCCATGGGACGCGCCGCCTTGGGGGTAGAGGTTTCCTTCTCCACTCTCACTCGCAGGGAATAAAACGTACAGTCGTTGCGTTCGTCCTTGCGGGGAATACGCTCCGCAATGGGCTGGCTGCATTCGAAGCGGCTGGAGGTGTCGAAGTATGTGCACTGGCGGCAAGAGTGGAGCGCAATGCTGCACTTGGGACACTGGCCTGTGGACTCAACTCCAGCAGGCAAAAGCGTGCCACACTGGGCGCAGCGGGAAACCGCGTGTGTGCCCGGCATCTGCACCGGACGCGGGCCGAAAGTATCTTTCTTGGCGGGGCGCTCCCCGCGCTCCGCGGAAGACTGCTTCTCCCGCTTTTCTCCCGAGTCCTGATATCCGTGCTGGCGGTACTTTGCCACGGCGACCTCCTGATGGGCTGACATTGTCTCTCGCGGCAGGAATTGTCGCAAGTGCTTGCCACGGCTTTGGAAGGCTCGAAGGTGCGATTTTAGGCGCGTCGAGCGTGACGGGCACTGAATTGTAATTCCTCATGCTGGGTGCTACCATCCGAACAGGTCGAGAGATCCTGGAGGTCGATTCATGGCAGACAGCGACAGCAATAGTTTTCTTTGGTTCCTGGCGGGGTTGGGATTCGGCGCGATTGCGGGAATTTTATATGCCCCGCGCGCGGGGAATGAAACCCGTGAAGCCTTGCGCTCCAAAGCAGAAGAAGGCCGCGATTTTGTGCGTGACCGGAGCCGTGAGGCCCGTGAGCAGGCTGCGGGCTGGGCCGACCGCGGGCGCGAAGTGTTGAATCAACAGAAGGAGCAATTCCGGTCTGCCTATGAGGCCGGCAGGCAGGCCTATCAGGAAACGGCGCATCCTGAAGGCGGGGGCACTCCGAACCAGTAGTTGGGGCGGTTCTCCGCAGTGTGAGTAGGAGCGCCTTGCCAGCGGAGGAACTTATGGACAACTTGACTATCTTCATTGCCGTGACGGCGGCGGCGGTAGTAATCCAGGCGGGCATTCTCGTCGCCATGTACCTGGCCGTGCGCAAAACCAGCGCACGTACCGAAGCCCTGGCCAGCGAAGTGCGGAGCAAGGTTTTGCCGACGGTGGAGATGGCGCAGGCGATGCTGGCGGACCTGCGGCCGAAGGTCGAGAACATCGTCAACAATTTCAGCGACTCAAGCGCCATGGCTCGCCACCAGATGGAACGTCTCGACGCCACCATGAGTGATCTGCTTGACCGCGCCCGGCTGCAAGTGATTCGCGCTGACGAACTGGTAGGCAGAGCTCTGGATCGAGTGGAAGAGACTGGCGACATGGTCCACAAAACTGTGGTCTCTCCGGTGCGCCAGGTTTCGGGCGTGCTGCAAGGGCTTACCGCGGGGTTGGAGTTCTTCTTCTCAGGAAGGCGCAGATCGCGAGATGGCGCTGTGCAAGACGAAATGTTTATTTAGGTTGGTGAAGATTGTGAACAACGGCGGCGCTGAGGCGCTGCCGTTTGTGTTTGTGGATTGTTATGCGATCCAGCCGCCGCCGACCACTGTGTCCTCGTCATAGAACACTGCGGCTTGGCCGGGACTGATTGCGCGTTGGAGCTCGTCGAAGGTCACCAACACCTCGTTAGCACCTGACTTCTCGATGGTCGCCGGTGCGGCTTCGTGGCGATGGCGGATCTTCACCCTCACTCGCATAGGCTCATGCAGATCGTCGACGGCGATTAGATTTACACGGTGGGCGCGCAGGGTGCGGGAATAGAGTTCTTCCTGTCCGCCGACCACCACCTGACGCTTGTCCCCATTGATCTGAATCACGTAAAGCGGTGAACCGGTGGCCACACCCAGGCCCTTGCGCTGACCCACGGTGAAATTGTGGATGCCGTGGTGCTCACCCACCACTTCCCCGCCCGTGGTCACAAGTTCGCCGGAGGTATCGGGCAGCGATTCACCTTGGTCGGCCAAGTAGGCGTCGAGGAACTTCTTGTAATCGCCTCCGGGAACGAAGCAAATCTCCTGCGAATCCGGCTTTTCCGAAAGCGCCAGGCCGTAATCGCGAGCCAGCTCGCGCACCGCTGGCTTGGCCATTCCGCCGAGTGGAAAGATGGTCCGGCTGAGTTGCTCCTGAGTCAAGCCGAACAGAAAGTAAGTTTGGTCCTTGGAGGTGTCGGCGGCGCGCTTCAGCAGCCAGCGTCCGCTACGGTCGCCCTGCTCCACGCGGGCGTAGTGGCCGGTGGCGAGAGCGTCTGCGCCAATTTGCTGGGCCACAATCAGCAGTTGGTCAAACTTCAAGTGGTTGTTGCACAGGCTGCAAGGGATGGGCGTGCGCCCGGAGAGATATTCCTCGACGAACGGCCGCACGACATCCCGCTCGAAACGATCTTCGTGATTGACGACGTAATACGGGATGCCGAGAGTTTCCGCGACCCGGCGTGCGTCGTAAACATCGTCGAGCGAGCAGCAGCGTCCCTGGACAGCTTCGGGCATTCCGGGATGAGCTGCCAGGCGGCGCTGATTCCACAATTGCATGGTCAGGCCGATGACTTGATGCCCCTCGGCGCGCAGCATGGCCGCGACGGTGGAAGAATCAACTCCACCCGACATAGCGACGGCGATGGTTCGGGAAAGCGGCATTTGGCACTTAGCAATTAGTATTCAGCACTCAGTCCTTACGGCCGGTGGTCACTTCGAATCGTTCGGGGCTGAGTGCTGAATGCTAAGTGCTGACTGCTGTTATATTGTAAACCGGACTTAGCTCCCTGAGCCGCGCTACGGTCACGGGAATGAGGCCGAGGGCGAATTCGACGTCCTCGGGGGTATTTTGCTTGCCCAGGCTGAAACGGAGGCTGGCGCGGGCCTGGTTAGGAGGCAGTCCCATGGCGGTGAGCACGTGCGAAGGCTCAATCGCGCCGGAAGAGCAAGCTGCGCCGGTCGAGACCGCGAGTCCCTTGAGGTCGAGCGCGATTACCAACGCCTCGCCTTCGATGTAGTCGAAATAAATGTTCGTGGTGTTGGGCACGCGCGGTGCGCCTTGGCCGTTTACGCCAGTGGCCTCGACCTCGGCTAGAATCTTCTCCTGCAAACGATCTCGCATAGCTGCCATCTGTGCCAAGTCGCCGCGATCCAATGCCTCCTTTGCTATCTCCGCGGCTTTGCCCAGGGCAATGATTCCCGGGACATTTTCCGTGCCGGCGCGACGTGAGCGCTCGTGGCTTCCGCCATAAAGCATGGGCTGGAGAATCGTGCCCTTGCGGACGTAGAGCGCGCC